>PIVM01000639.1 GCA_003353945.1 Gammaproteobacteria bacterium | reverse complement strand
ACGACGTCTTTTGAGCCAATTCGTGCTCATCCGCGAGGATTTTTCAAAATAATGATTCCTAAGGTTATTGGTTTTTCGCCTTTATAAAGCAAGAAAAACTTAGCGCTTCGGAGCACTCCAGTGGCTTCAGATTATGCAGATTAGGCATATGCAAATGGACACGCGGCCTACTTTTTCCTGGATATCTGACGTCACATGTTTATCGTCGGAGCTGCATGATGTCGGCGGCCGGAACGGCCGGGGAAGGCGGTTCCAAATTCCGGATGTATCGAAATGATATCAATAAATGACGGTACTTGTCATAATCAACAGTGGGCCCCAATCCCCGTCACATGCTCTGACAGCATCCGAGGCCGGGATACGTGAGCCGACGCATGAAGCGACCCCCGCCCCGGCCGTCACCCGCCGCCGTCAGCACAAGATGATATGAGCATTCATCCCCGCCCCGGATCCCCGCATTCATCATCTGACACGACATTTGCGTGCTGTATGAAATAACAGAATATTCATATGCACTTACTTGATGCTCTTTAGTAGTATCAGAACTTATAAATATATCTTAATAGTGCAAATAGCGACAAATGCACGACCACAAGCAAGCATGGACACCTGAAGGCGCGGCACGTCGCGCACCTGCACTGCAGTGTCATCCCGTGCATCATGGGACATGGCAACCGTGCTGCGCTCGACCAGACATCAACATAATTCACTCCTATTATGTCACAATTAACTTCGTAATTATAAATAGCCCGAACTATGTGACGACGTTTAGATGAGACGTTGCGTCACAGCATAACGTCTCTGGTGAATGAGAAACTTGTGCCCAATGAGGACTCAATGAGCGCGGAGGCAAAAACACTATAGTATTGCGTAATTGGCCAATCGCGTTCATTAATTCAACGCGTAGCAATACAAGAAGAATCATCGCCTGGTGTGCGCCCGCTGCGGCTGGGTCGGGCAGTGACAGTTTTAGATTTGTTTTAAGTGGGTCTACTGTTAAAACATAAATTTAATCAAAATGTGGGCGCATGTGATAAAAGTCAAACACACCTCGTGTGGAAATACGGCCGACCATATCACTCGTTGTTTGATCGGGACGGATTTAACTCGCCCGAAGCGGGCTCGTTAAATCACGCCGATCAAACAACTCGTGATATGGTCGGCCGTATTTCCACACTCGGTATGTTTGACTATTATACATT
>PIVM01000638.1 GCA_003353945.1 Gammaproteobacteria bacterium | reverse complement strand
ACGTCCACCTTGTATGATGGGAGAATAGTCAATTTGGTAGGATAATGACAGAGATAAACGACACGGCAGACCGATTCCACCATGGTTTCAAGACCGTCACGAAGCAAGGGTCGCCGTGTTTGATCCACGAAGAGCCCGAACAATTGCCTGGACATAAAGTCCGTATTTGCAAGGTAGGGCATTCAATTGGCGAATCATAGGAGAATGTAACATGACAGTTAAATTCGAGAATCACTTTGTCGGTATCGATGTTTCAAAAGCACAGCTAGACGTTGAGTTGCGCCCTACAGGAACGAGCTGGACAGTTAGGCAGACAGAAGAAGATATCGTTGGATTGGTAGAGAGACTGCAGACTTTGGAGCCCGAGCTCATCGTATTAGAAGCAACGGGTGGCCTTGAGCGAAACGTGGTCACGGCTTTAGCGACAGCACACTTACCTGTGGTCGTTGTCAATCCTCGGCAAGTACGTGATTTTGCTCGTTCGCTTGGAATCTTAGCCAAAACAGACCGTATCGATGCACAAGTGCTTGCCCATTTTGCCGAAGCTATTCGTCCTACCCCTCGGCCACTGCCTGATGCATCAACACGTGAACTAGAGGCGTTCGTGGCACGCCGGCGACAGCTTATCATCATGCTTACAGCCGAGAAGAACCGTCGACATAAGGTCCATGCCAGTCTTACAGAACGTTTGGACAACCACATTGCCTGGATCAAAGAAGAATTGAAGAACATTGATCGTGACATTGATGGCATGATTCGTATAAGTCCTATCTGGAAAGTCAATGATGACTTGCTGCGCAGCGTTCCTGGCGTGGGGCCAGTGCTTTCCGTTACGCTCTTAGTCAACTTGCCCGAGTTGGGAAAACTCAACCGCAAACAAATTGCTGCACTGGTTGGTGTTGCACCCTTTAATCGCGATAGTGGGCACCACCGAGGTAAACGTACAACCTGGGGGGGACGTGCTCACGTACGTAATACTTTGTACATGAGCACACTCTCCGCTGTTCGTTTCAATCCTGCTCTCAAATCATTCTATGAACGTCTCCTTGATGCTGGCAAAGCTCCGAAGGTTGCACTTACTGCATGCATGCGTAAACTACTTACCATTCTTAATGCCATCGTCCGCGATCAACAACCATGGCAACTTGAACAACCTACTTCATACTAGGTCTACGCTTGACAAGCAACACAATTGCTTCGTGGA
>PIVM01000637.1 GCA_003353945.1 Gammaproteobacteria bacterium | reverse complement strand
AGCTTACTGGAGATCACAGCGAGAAGAAAAGCAGCGGGCAAACCGACTTATGCCATTTTTATTGATCTACAGAAGGCATTTGATATGATACCACACCTTGGGATGCTGCATGTACTGAAATCGAAAGGAGTCAGGGGGAAATGCTGGGATTTCATTAAGAAGTTATATGAAAATGGACAATTTAGTGTTTTGGTCGGACCTGTCACGACAGAGGCAACTTCTCTTGATAGGGGAGTCCGACAAGGGGACAGCCTGTCCCCCTTACTCTTTAATCTTGTTATGGATTCATGTTTAGACAATTTACCAGGTGTAGATGTCCACGCAATTCAGGACAGAATTCCTGGGCTCCTGCTCGCGGATGATACAGTTCTTTTAGCTGATAATGAGGATGATGCCCACCGTTGCCTTGCTATCTTCTCTTCTTGGGCGGACAGTTGGAATTTGAAAGTAGGACATAGTAAATGTGGGCTCATGGTCATGTATGACCTTATGCTGCATGAAGCAGCCAAGTCAGATGAATGGATTTTGCAGAGACAACCTATTCCCGTGGTTGATTCATATAAATATCTAGGGCTCACAGTAGACACGCAGTGCCAGACTCAAACCATGATCAAGGCTAGATGTGACACGGGTAACAAATGTTTGGGACGACTTACGCCTTTCCTTATTAACCACAAGATCCCAATTCAAATGAAAATGATGGCGATTAAATCTCTACTAATCCCACAGTTAAGTTATGGTGCTGAAGTCTGGGCTGGTACAGAGGGTTCTATGAAACCACTACAAAGGGTCGTAGATGCCGCTCTACGACTTGCTACTACGGGTAGAAGTAAGAACAAGACAGCAATCAGTGCTAAGATTTTACATAAAGAATTGGATATATCGAGCATTTTCTCAATTGCAACTTCGAGAAGAATCAGAGCTTGGGTGAAATGGAGAGAGCTACATACATGGATTGCAGATCTAATCAAACACCCATACTGGGGGCTTGACACATGGGGGTTAGGGTCGTCTATAATATATCACAATATTCTCCGGAAGGCGGGCATGGACCCACAACGCCCGGAAGAACGCTCAGCCAAAGAATTAGCCCAGGCGGTGAAGAAAGCCCTTTGCCACAAAGATTATGAATGGACAGCCATGAATGCTGCAGGAGGATATCGTACATATCGACTAGAGAAGACATCCCGTTACATCCACTTAGGC
>PIVM01000636.1 GCA_003353945.1 Gammaproteobacteria bacterium | reverse complement strand
CTGTGTAGTCGTATGTCATCGCAACCGCGACTCCGTTCAGAAAGTACAACATCCTTCCTGAATTTCCTGTGCCCGATCCATCGAACACGATTGCCACATGCTGCCATTGATTTTTTGATCCTGCCGCTTGCCCATTGCCATCAGCACCACTGTTTATTTGAAATAGTGACCAACTCGTTTGAAAGAAAAAAATGTCGTCAGGATATGACGAAGTGCCATTTTTTCCAAAGGAAAACATCGCTGATATGGTTGACGTTGCCTTCGTATCCTTTACCCATGCAGACCAAGACATCGCTGTTAAGTTTCTCAGGTCCAATGACGAGTTTGATATATAATCATTCACCCCATCAAAGTCAAAGGCATAACTACCACCCTCACTGGTATCAGCAACCACAAGCGTGCCAGACGCAGTGCCATTGTTACCGTTGCCCGACTGGTCTTGGAACGCAGTCGAGGTTCCGGTGTTGTCGTTCGTGGCACTAATCCACAGTTGCTCGTCGCCTAAACCAGTGGGCATAATTTACTCAACAGATATTGGGAAATTGTCAGCCATGCTGTTCAACGCAGCAGACCAGTCGGCATCAGTCACACCAGGTTGGATCTGAAGAACTGCGATGTACTCGTTGTAAAGCTCGTCGTAACGTGCTTTCTTCACCGCGAAATTTGCTCTGGCCTCGCGTTCTGCTTCTGCTGCTGCCTGCTCGGCCTCGTATGCTTCGCGTGAGGCAACGATGTCAGCAACGCTTGCATCAGGGTTAGGGCGTCCACCGGCTGCTTCTGATAACGCAGAGACAGTTGGCTGCAATTCAGCAGGCATTGCCGAGGTCACAGATGCCCATTGAATGCTTCGGGGATAAGCATTTGTATCAATTTCTGATCCACCCTCAAAGACATGCTCGATGAAATATGCAATCAGTACCTGAGACTCACTGCCTACTGCAAGTGTCTGGTAATAAGAAATAAGCAACCCGCTTTTGTCGCCGGTGACAGGATCAATGACGACCGCACCGTTTTCTTGCAGGATCTCTTTTGCAGATGAGCAAGGAATTGCGGTTGCCGTTGCATCGCGTAGGTGCTGTGCAATCACCTCATCCGAGATGCCTTGATCTTCAAGTGGTTTCACATCTCTCAGGTAATCAATACTCATTCTTCATTCCTTAGTTTTTATTGGTTGTCTGTTTCGACTGCTCGGCCAAAGCTTTCCAAA
>PIVM01000635.1 GCA_003353945.1 Gammaproteobacteria bacterium | reverse complement strand
GCCTTATTGGCAGCCTGGGATTCATACATTATCTGCGGGCTCCTGCTGTAAGTGGTTTGTACAGGCGCAAATAATAGGGGGAAATTAAATTAAGTCACAGGGGCTTACCGGAAGCTCACCTTTAAAACACACCTCGCCCCCAACCCCCGCCGGGGGCATTAGTCCGTGCAGTCTGAGAGTCCGTGTCTGCTGTTTGCCTCTTCAGTGTAGCCCCGTGCTCAGTCCAAGCCGCTTCGCGGTGCTGTTGAGATGTGGCAAACAACAGCCACTACAAGGAGAAAACTATGGCTTGGCAAATCGACAAAATCATTAATGTTGCAAATCAGTTAAACAACACCGGCAGTACGGGTGCCAGTACAGGAGAGCGTATTGCTGCCGCCTTCGTATTAAATCGCATGGATTATCTACCCGATAGTTACAGTGATGCAGTCGAGGCGTGGGAGCGCCTGGATCCGCAATGGCAATATTACGTCAAGCGCATCAAGCGTGATTTTATGCACCGGATCGAGTAAGTTCCTTCCCTGGGCGGGACGCCAATACCAGGCGTTCCGCCTATCTTGCGGTAACCAAACCGCAATAAAAAAAGGCACTGCTGGGCGTGTCACACGCGGGTCACGTCTACTGCCATTAGCTCACCAAAAACCGCCGCTTAGTAACACACCCAACGGCACCGCCGCTAAAACCATCAAAAGCGGCAGCTAAAGAAAAATGAACAATCAGCGGCTAAATACGACTCGAAACATTGTTGCCAACCGGTTGCGTGCTAGCTTCGGTTTGTTGAGCTAAACTTCTTGGTTCAATCAAGGTGCTAGGCGAGTGCATGGGACAGGCAGCATACAAATATAGGGATGTAGATTGCTTAGCCAGCAATTTGCTCTCAGCTGTTGGTACTAATCGTCTTCCTCATCGCCAAACCGCTTATCGGCAAAATGGCAAAAGTGACGTAAATTCAAAACCGCGTATAGGGGATTTTTTTGCTGCAAATGATGCGGTTTATGATCAAAAAACGCCTTCTAACTGTCTGACGCCATTAGAGAAAACCGAACCCTTTTGGCTCTTCTCCGCTTTAGTGAGTGAGCTCATGCATCTAAATAGTGCCTGACCGAGAAATGATAACCCCCTGAAATCACTAAAATTAATCGAGATTCCATGGTCGAAGTTTTCCCTATTAATAGTGGATTGACGTAAAATAGTCGATAAATTTCGAATT
>PIVM01000634.1 GCA_003353945.1 Gammaproteobacteria bacterium | reverse complement strand
ATCACTGCCATCTACGTGGACGATATCTTCATGACAGGGTCATGGGAGGAGGAGATCCAATCGTTGCAGCAGCATATGCTATCGAGATTCAGTGGAACGATCAATCGAAACCCGAATATGTTCCTAGGCCTCGAAATTAAGCAATATGGAGAGAATAGGGTCCTTCACCAGACGAGATACTGTAAAACCATAATAGAAATGGTTCATAAGGGGCCGACAAGGTCGGTAAGCATACCTCTCGAGGTTGGCTCCGACTTGACTTTCCGGAAGGAAGAGGAGGACCAGTTAGACTTTAAAAAGTACCCATACCGCCAGGTGCTAGGGAAACTGATGTATCTGGCCCATATGACCAGGCCAGACATCAGCAACGCTGTTCGAGAGCTGGGACAGCAGATGCACGATCCGTGCATGAGGCACTGGAGGGGGATTCAGCACTTACTGAGGTACTTGGGGATGCACCCTAACCTAGGCATACCATTCAAGAAGGAACGGAGGAGCCAGAACCTCAACTTGAAGGGATATGCGGATGCTGACTTTGCAGCGGATCCAGAAACTAGGAAGAGCTGTGCGGGCTATATGATATTCCTGGGGGAAACCATGATCACATGGTCTTCTAAGACAGAAAGGAGCATCGTACTAAGCACGACAGAGTCAGAGTGGACTGCATTAGCCCGTGGAATCAGGCATGCTGGCTTCTTGAGAGGAATGATAGAAGAACTGGGATTTATACAGTCGGTAACCCCCTGGCTTTGCGACAACCAGTCCACCATAGTGTCTGCTAGAACCAGTGGGTTCAATGGAAGGACGAGGCACGTCGACGTGAAATTGAAATTCACTCGTCAGGAGTGTGAGCAAGGACACGTGACGTTGCAGTATGTGCCTACGAACTTGCAGCTGGCTGATTGCCTGACAAAGAGGCTGAGGAGGATTAAACACAATGAGTTTGTGGCAGCCATGCTCCAGAACATCGACTAATATCCCCCATCCACGTAAGTAGTGTATGTAGGGATAGGAGGAGTGTGCAGATATTGTAGTATAGCTATTAGCCTAAATTGTTGTTTGGTAGCCTGCATATAGATGACCCATTGTTGGGGGCAGCAGATACCTGACCCATCGTTGGGGTACAGCAGGTAGCTGACCCATTGTTGGGGTTACAGCAGATACCTGACCCATCGTTGGGGTACAGCAGGTAGCTGACCCATTGTTGGGGTACA
>PIVM01000633.1 GCA_003353945.1 Gammaproteobacteria bacterium | reverse complement strand
GACCAGGAACCACCAGCAGGGACGGACTACTACAACTTCCTCGTTGCCGACGAGAACCGTGGTCCAGAACCGGAAGATTCTTATCGTTACTTCGTGCGTCTTCCGCTTGAGTACCAGAGGGATGGTAAAGAATGGAGCCGTGCCGTTGCGGTATGCAACAATCAAGGTTACTTCTCTGCTCCACCGAAACTTGCCGAAACTGAGGACGACCCTAAGACAACCCGTCCCTTCCTGTATGATGAAACTTACTGGAGGACAAACCTAAAGGATTACTCCGTCTTCTACCAAGAAGATTTCCTGGTCTCTGAGTTGAGACGGGACAACAAGGCGACCCAACCTGGTTTCACTGAATCTGCTATCAATTTTGACGGTGAGTTTCAATCCGGTTTTGCTCCTGCTCTTGTCTCTGAGTACGATCCGTTCAACCTCAGACTTCCAGACGAAGACGGCGAGTGGATCGGACAATACCTGGTCTACGGAAGTGATGCCACTTTACTTAGGACAGGTTACCTGGAAACTGACGTCGCCGTTGGTTCCTTCGTCGCAGATCCTTTTGAGAAAGATCCTGTTTGGGACGAAAGTTCAATCAAGAATCCTAACGTCGAATTCCCAGACTCCAACGACAAAGCAGCACTCAAGAACTACGTCGTCTCTTACGCCTACTTCGCTTGTGACTTCTCCGCTGCTGACGACCCGGTCTTTGAACCAGGGTTGGCACATAACTGGCGGAGAGAAGAAGTCGAATGTTCGGAGAAGATTGGTGAGGAATGCGTAGCATCCACCTATCCAACCAACACCGCATACCGTCTTCATCAGTAACACCATCAAACTTCATAACCATGGAAAACGAGAACCAAGAACAACTCAACAATGTTTTAGAGTTGAGTCCAAAGCCTAGCAGACGTTCACGTCGTTCTAAGAAGTCAGAGGAAGTTGAAAACACTGTCCTCCCTGTAACGTTTGAAGAACCCGTTGAAGAGGAAACCATTGAAGAAATGGAGACCATAGTTGTCGAGGCTCCTGCTCCAGCAGCACCTACCCCTCCTGCTCCCGTGGCAGCACCAAACCCTGAGCCCGCTGTTGCAATCCAACCAAAGAAAAGTGATTGGAAACCATTGGTGAGACCCCGTCGTCAAGCACCACCTTCATCCGGTCCCGGTAGGCACCAAAGAAAAGCACGCTGATGTCAGGAACAGATGACCTGAATCGTCTCGG
>PIVM01000632.1 GCA_003353945.1 Gammaproteobacteria bacterium | reverse complement strand
GCGTAGAGATAGTCTTCTCCAGTTTCACCACGAAAACTTGGACGAGAAGGATGTCAGGCAACTGAGGGCACAGCCTTTCGGCCAGAAAGACCTCTTTGGCACCATCCTCGCCTCTAAGGGCAAGGAAGTCACCAACCAAACCAGGCACCGTGCTAATCGGATCATAATCAAGAACAGCACCAAAGAGGAGAAAAAGAAGACATACCAGCAGCCAGCAGCTAAGGCTACAACCTCCGCTAACACGGACTATCAACCCAGAGGAGGTGGTCAGCAACAACCGAAGAGAGGTCGAGGAATCTTCCTCAATGCCTTCGGTAAAGACCCAAAGAAGCTGCAACAGCCGAAAACAAACAACCAGCCCTTTCGCAGAGGAGGAAGAGGCTTTCGTGGAGGTTACCGACCACGTCGACAAGCACCACGAGGCAACCAATATTAGAGACATATTGTATGCTAAGATCACCCCTTTACAGCTGGGTAATAGGAATTTAGAAAGAGAAAGTGTTTTAGAAAATGAGGCTGTAACCCCCATATCACATGTCAATGAATCTAAGAAAAAACCTGTCATAGATTATACTAAATTACATGAGGGGCCTAGGCGTCCCATCATCAAGCCACATTGGCCAATCAAACCTACCAAAGGTAATATAGGGGGCAGGCTCTCACAATATTCGGCAAACTGGAGATATATAACATCTGATAAATGGGTTCTTTCCACAGTGGAACATGGGTTAACTTGGGAATGGATTAATGACCGGCCCCCCACATTATCTCGGGTGCCCATTCAGATAGGTACGAGGAATGATAGTTTGGTTAAGGTATATAGAGATGCTATAGCCAAAGATCTGAAAGAGGGAATTATAGAGGTTACTAAAGATCCAGAATCGCTAGGATTCTACAACCTTTATTGGTTGAAGCTAAAACCAGACAAAGATGAGAATGGTAAACCTAAGTACAGGAGGTTGTTAGATCTGAGTAAGTTAAACTTGTCAATTGATAAATCAAAGTTTAAAATGGAAACTGCAGAATCTGTACGAGAGGCTATCTCTCCAGGGGACTATACATGTTCTATCGATTACACTGATGCATATTTCCACATTAAAATCAATGAGGAATTTAAGAAATATCTCAGATTTGTATATGAAGGGGTAGTATATAACCTATGTGTAATGCCACAGGGCATCAACATCGCACCGTGGGTATTCACGGCCATTGTAACACCAAT
>PIVM01000631.1 GCA_003353945.1 Gammaproteobacteria bacterium | reverse complement strand
CGTTGGGCGACGCACTTATTCGAACAAATGCCTAGGGATAATAAAACGAAACTCAGTTACAAAGGAAGTAAGTATGTCCAGTCCACGCTTATATATAATCCTTGGTACCTTGGCTTTGTTGCTGGCAGCCTGCAGTACACAGTACCCGGAGACATGCCCGTCCAGTACACCCGTTGGGTTGATGGATGCAGATGAAATCGCCAGTGATGCCAGTCTACCCTTCCGTTTTCCGCTCGAACAGTCACCCATTGATGAAACGCTTTACTATGGTTGGTTTGGCGTTTCCAATCAATGTACCCCCGATATTGTAGATTGTTACGAATATCCTGAGCGCTTATTTCAAGCTGCCGAAGACTACAAACGCCCAGCAGGAACCCCGGTTTATGCGATGGCGGACGGGACGATTAGTTTTTCAGGGCCAGCAGGTGGATACGGATGGTTAATCCTCATTGACCATCCACAAGCAAACTTGTACTCGCTGTATGGGCACCTTAGTCCAAGCCGTTGGAGGTTGAAGGTTGGTACAGATGTGGAGCGGGGTGATTTGATTGCCTACTTGGGCGACTCTGATGAGAACGGCGGCAGTAAGGAGCAACCACTTGATACACATCTCCACTTTGGAATTCGCTCAGGTCAAACCGCGGATTATCCCGCCAAAGGTGAATGGCGTTACATGGCCGGGTGGATCAAGCTTTGTCCCCAAGATTTGGGCTGGTTGCAGCCGTCGTTGGTCATTACCAGTCAGAAAATCCCAGATGGAGGATACCCACAACCAAAAGTGGGATTCTTTACCCGATGGGGATTGGATATTCTCTTTGCGAGTCTTTTCATGATTGGTGGCTTACAGTTTATCGTTTCAAACAGGAAGAAAACTCGCTTCTTATTGCTAATCCCGGGCTTCATTGCCATTGTGGCAGGGATTGTATTACAAAACAGGGGACTGGTGAGAAGCAATCTGTTGCTAGTGATTGGGATTCTGATTCTGGCTATTGGAATCTATTATTACATCCGACGACCGATAACAAAGCTGCATGATCAGTCATAAGCATCATGATCGAAAAGAAGCTGACAATAATGATTGTTTTTTAGGAAATGCGCAGCCCAACCCTGCTAGCACCAGACCTGCTGTCGCAGGAGCTAGAGCGGCGCAATTTTGCAGCCTGAGAAACTGATTTACAATACTTCAGAAGCCAAAACCGCAGGCTGGTGAAGCAAACCGTTA
>PIVM01000630.1 GCA_003353945.1 Gammaproteobacteria bacterium | reverse complement strand
CAAGAGGTCGGGAAGTTGGGTTCAGTGATCACGAAATCATGTTGTAAAACGGCCTCCCCCAGAGATTGCTTAGGAGCGGCGATGCCACCCAGGATAAAAGCAGGAAGGAAGAATACGAAGAAAGCACCTGTCTTCATTGTAATGGCCTGTACGTCGCTACAAAGGGTCGCTACACAGCAGTCTATCGCTCACGTGATTTATTCTTTATATTTCTGTCCTATGCTTGGACAACTGAAAAGTGAAAAGGGTAACTAGTGCTGCGCAAAAGCAAAGGCAATCAATACGCTCACTCGGACAATCCACTCGCTGCAACTATTCGGTGTAACGGGGTAACTAGTGCTGCGCAAAAGCAAAGGCAATCAATACGCTCACTCGGACAATCCACTCGCTGCAACTATTCTGTGTAACGGGGTAACTAGTGCTGCGCAAAAGCAAAGGCAATCAATACGCTCACTCGGACAATCAATACGGTCTCACTCGCTGCAACTATTCGGTGTAACGGGGTAACTAGTGCTGCGCAAAAGCAAAGACAATCAATACGCTCACTCGGACAATCAATTGTGGACAACTCCTACCCTCTTGACCGAACGTAAGTACACCTTCTAAGGTGTACTTCTACCGTATGTGTTTGCTATAACTACTTAGCATCTTTTTAGTATAATTACTTATAACTATTGCCTCTGGACCATTCATTAAGTAACATCCTCTTCAACTTGGAGGATTAATATAAGCCATAGAATAAATACCACTTCTTGTTATGTTTTAAGATATGGGCTTCCCGGAGTGAGTTCTCTCCGGAAAGTCTGCACACTACGGTTTCAGGCTGGTAAGCAAGGCTTTGGGACAAACTGTTGTGAATTCTTACGTATTTGCAGTAACAGAGCGGTTGCAGTGGGATACCTAAGCCGGACCATCAGTAGCACGTTATCAGGAAGTTGGACAAGTGCATTACAGCTAGGAGTAGACGAGTGGTCTGTGGCGATGCTGCGCAACATATGAAAGTGTTAAACCGAGGGGTACGCCGTAGGACCATCAAATATATTGGAAAAGATGACCTATTGGACGTAACTGAAACGGCCTATACACACCATAGGTGTGCATTCAATTAGGATGGTACGTTGCGGCGTAAGATCAGCTGAATAGATCGAGCCTATGAGTGATTGTTCCCCTCAATACGAGATGATGTCCCTATGCACCTTTTAATCACAATATAAAGTATATAC
>PIVM01000085.1 GCA_003353945.1 Gammaproteobacteria bacterium | reverse complement strand
AGGGCCTCGGAAATAATAAATTTTCCAATTAGGCGCTGAATCATGCTTTCTCACCGAGGCGTTCAAATGGGAGCAGAGCCTGCCCCGTGCAACGTTTTGGGTATATTGGAATATGTAAGCATTTTAACAACGAAGGTGAGGGAGCAGGGAGCAAGCGTAATTGGAAAATTTATTTTTTCTGCGGCCCTTAAACTACTCTAACCTTGGCACCAATTCCCAATTCAGATAGCATGGTTTCGATTTCTTGTTGGTAAATCGGGTTCATTATGATTACTTGGTCTGGCTTTACGTGGGTTAGCTGTTCCGGTCCAATCACCTGTTGGCCTGTGCCTGGAATAAACTTTCCCTGCTTATTTGGGTTTAGGTCTACGATGTATTTCACAGAGTCACAGCTAACACCGTTGAGAAATGTAACACCCTTTGAGCCTGCTCCCCATAGTACGACTTTGGCGTTGCTACTTTGTAGCTCTTTGCGCCAGTATGAGATTTTACTTTTATAGTGATCCACTAGGCTTGCAATAAAGGGCTTGGCTTGTAACTTCCTCGCAGTTGAAGCTGTTTCACTTGTAGATATTGTTTCACTTGTAGATACTGTTTCACCAGTAGATGTTGTTTCGCCAGTAAATGCTTCAATACTGAGAAACTGGCCAGCATAACTCTCATAACAGTCACTGATGCCATAACCTGCACGGGAAAAGCACTCATGTAAGGAGGCTGGTGAGAAGTAGGAGATATGTTCGTAAATAAAGTCCCAGACACTTAAGTCTCTGAGCATGAACAGGGAGTTCGGCATTTCAAAATATAGCTCTACCCGCTTGTATTTCGTTAGAGCTGGTGTTAATTGGCGCAGGAATTCGGTGGGTTTTTCTAAGTGTTCTAGCGCGTGTCTGCAGATAATGGCATCTGCTTGGTGTTCTTGGTGCTGCTTGCCGTAATATTCGGAAATAATGGTAAATCGAGCGCTCTCTTTTTGTCTGCCATCGTAACTTGGGTCAAAGCCCAGCAATTTAGCGGAGGACTTCTCTCCTATGAGTGATAGGAAGTCACCTTTGCCGCATGCTATCTCAACTACGGTCTTGCCATCCAATGACATTTTTCGGCACAGCTTTTCTGCTAGTTCATCTGCGAAGGATTGAAATTTTGGTGAATAATGCAATGAAGCGTCATAGCTGGCGTTATAATCGACGATGTTTGGGTCGAAGCTGTCATTAAAGAGATGGTCGCAGTCATTGCAATAGAATAGCTGGATATCGCCCTTTGAGACATTTAACGCTTCTATTCGGGATGGCCATAATACATTGCAATATACTGGAGCTTGCAAAATATCAAGCACTGAGTCAGTGTTGCTACCATTACATACAATGCATTTGTTGGTCATTTGCAGGCACTCTTAAAGTGCGATGACGGATGGGTGAATGCCCATGCCATCAAGCATTTCCACGATTTCGTCGTGATAAATTGCATTCATAATTATTACGGTATCTGGTTTATACTCGGCTAGAAACTCGGGAGAAACAATTTTCTGAGCAGTACCTGACATAAAATAGCCATGACGATAGGGGTTGATATCGACGACATATTCAATTTTATCGCAAGTGCCCTTAAGTGTTGTCAAAAACGAGACACCCTTTGAGCCGGAACCCCAGAGGACAATTTTTTCCCCATCGCTAAATAACTGATCGACTTGAGAACTCCACTCATCGATTTCCTTTTTGCTTCTCTCAGAAAAGCTGTTAACCAAAGTTTGCAACTCTTCCAGGCTTTCTTCGATATCGAGTGTAGCATTGCTTGTGCCATCAA
Organism: Gammaproteobacteria bacterium; assembly: GCA_003353945.1. Taxonomy (GTDB): domain Bacteria; phylum Pseudomonadota; class Gammaproteobacteria; order Pseudomonadales; family PIVM01; genus PIVM01. The sequence continues at coordinate 19,869 of PIVM01000085.1, read as the reverse complement.
TGAGTGGTTTTGCTTCAATGGTAAGATATTGATCATCATACTCTGTTTCGACGTTGAGCACTTCGAAACCGTTTTGACGGAATAACCGGGCGAGCGATCCTGGTGTGAAATAGGAGCAGTGTTCGTAATAAATATCCTCAAAAGCACATTCTTTAAGTATTCTTAATGTTTCAGGAATTTGAAAAAAAACAAGCGTTTCCGTGTTATCTCCAATGGCACGCCTGACCGTGCTGATAAAGGCACTAGTTGGGTGGATGTGCTCCAGTGTCATCTTGCAACAAACAAAATCAGCTTTGTAATGCGTGTACTTTTCAGAATAAAAATCTTTAACAAATTCAACTTTGTCAGACGTTGCTCCTTTAACGTGATCTTCTCGATAACCTGGATCAACGCCTACACCCTGGTTGTTCCCCAGCTCGCTTACCATCGTAATGAATTCGCCCTTGCCGCAACCAATCTCCAGTACGGTTTTGTTACGAAGATTGTGTTTTTCAATCAGACGTTCGGCAAGGTTCTTGTGAAATTTATTAAAAGTACCGGAGAACCCTTGCGTTTCTTCGTAGCGGCCAGAATACTCTGTGAGCTTTGCATCAAAGGCCATATTGGATATAAACCCGCAATCGGGGCAATGCTTAAGATCAATATCACCGCGTGGGTAGTTAGCGGCCTCTTCCTTCGAACTAAGTAAGATGCAGCTGTTAGTGGGAATACTCTTGACCTCATAAAACGAGGTCATAGTGCCAGAGTTACAGCTGGGGCAGGTACTAGAGTTTGACATTGTTGACTCCAATTAGACGATATTTACACGATTATTGGTTGAGGAATAGGAATGATAAACTTGCCGCCTTTTTTCCGGAATTCGGATTGTTGCTCCAGGATTTCATCGGTAAAGTTCCAGGGTAATATCAGCACGTAATCCGGCATCTTCTCAAGTATAGCCTTGGGGTCGACGATAGGAATGTGCTGGCCGGGCATATGTCGACCCTGTTTGTGAACATTTTTATCTGCCACGAAATCAATCAAGTCCTTTCCAATGCCGAAACAATTGATGAGGGTACTACCTTTTGCCGCCGCACCATAAGCTGCCAATCTATTTCCCTTTCCTTTGAGATCTTTTAGCATAGTGAGCAGGGATTCTTTTAGTGATTCTACTTCATGTGAAAAATTTTCAAAGTAAGCAAGCGTATCAACACCTTCTTTTTGTTCAAGAGCAAGCAAATCATTAACAGACTGTTGTACATTTTCCTTTTTCTCTATAAACATGCGTAAAGAGCCGCCATGAATACTCAAACGCTTAATATCATTCAAATACAGTGAGTGGGATCGAAATAGATGATCCAAAGCTGTTACGGTCAAGTACAATAGGTGCTCATGGTAAATGGTGTCAAATTCAAGGTGGTCGATTAAATCCTTACAATAGGGTGATTCAATAACAGCAACACCGTCATCTTTGAGCAAGGTGTAAATGCCTTCAACAAAACCATTGGTGTCTGCAACATGTGCCAGTACATTGTTGGCATGTATGACATCCGCCTGATGGCCTTTTGCTGCCAGCTCTTTGGCAAGATCCAGAGTAAAAAAGGTGTTAAGAGTAGGGATACCAATTATTTCTGCTGCCTGTGCGGGTCCATCTGCCGGATCAATACCTTGTACAGGAATGCCTGCTTCAACGTAGTTTTTCAGAAGGTAGCCATCATTACTGGCAAGTTCGACAACCAGGCTGTTTGAGTCCAGTTTGTATCTGTCCAGAATGTCCAGCACGTTCTCTCTTGAATGTTTCAGCAAATAATCTGAAACGGAAGAGAAATAGGGGTAGTCATCACAGAATAAAATCTCCGGCGGTACAGTTTCCAGAATTTGAACCATTCCGCAATTGGAGCAAAACCCTACTTCCAACGGAAATTTTGGTTCGTCTTCCTTTAGCTGCTGCTCAGTGGGCATTCTGTCAGAAAGTGGTGTGTACCCAAGATTAAGAAAAGTCTTTAAGGTTGTCTTGTCACAAGAACGGCAGGGTACTTCGGTTGCTTTGGTAGTCATAATATTTCCTTCTTATGTAAACGCAAGCTAACAAACTAGCGCGATCACCCGTGCGCAATGTCTTGGGCGCAATGTCTTGGGCGCGTAGATTTTCAACCTACAAGTATTGCTGAATAGGTTGTAATCCATACAATTTACTATGCAATCCAGCGTAAGTTATTATCAAGCCGACTACCTTCAATCAGCTGCTTAATATGAGCGATGCGCATGAACTTTGGACCCTCAAAGTCTTCCAGTTTAATACCAACTTTTTTATAAGTTTCGTACAAATCCTCAATACCCCGTCGTACGGTCCATTGTGGTTTGAAATCATGAAGGGTTCTTGCAATTTTATTACAATCAACGCGATAGCATCTTTTATCCGGACCAACATTATCTGCAAAGTTGACTTCACTGCCGGGGACTATATCTTCAACCATTTCAGCAACTTCGCGAATGCGGTAATTTTCTGTCGTTACACCGACATTAAATGCTTCGTTGTGGACAATTTCTCTTGGCGCCTCCAATGCGGCTATGTAGGCGCGAGAAATATCAGACACATGCACAAGCGGCCGCCACGGAGTGCCGTCACTCTTGAGGTGTACGCGCCCGGTGGTGAATGCCCAGGCGGTGAGATTGTTAACCACAAGGTCAAACCTCAGCCGGGGTGAAACACCAAATGCAGTAGAGGCTCGAAGGTAGGTTGGACTAAAATTATCATTGGCCATTTTGTTTAAAGCCATTTCCACCAGCACTTTGGATTTGCCGTAGGGCGTAACCGGATTAAAGTCGCTATCCTCATCCAGAAAATTGTCACCGGATGCTCCATAATTACTGCAGGATGAGGCGAAAAGAAACCTTTCTACACTCGCTTTTTTTGCTAGTTCCGCCAACGCAACTGAAGCCTTGTAATTAATATCCTCGGTTAAATTGGGGTTGTAATCACCCAGAGGGTCGTTGGATAGCCCTGCCAAGTGAATCACTGAATCAAAGCCATGTAAAATGTCTTCAAGGTTTTCACGAACGTCCAGTTTATGATCATTGATGTCAATAATATTTCCTGTAAATGTGCATGCCCGAAAGTAATCAGTATCCAATCCTCCTACCTCGTGTCCTCGCTCCAGCAGCATAGGAACCAGAACGGTACCAATATAACCTTTAGATCCTGTTACTAATACGCGCATTTTCTTAACTCCATTTTATCCATGGTGCTTCACCAGCATCCCAAAGTGTTTGTAATATGTGCTTTTCTCTCAAGGTATCCATGCATTGCCAGAATGACTCATGTTTGTAAGCCACTAATTCACCTTCTGCAGCCAGGCGCTCAAGCGGTGCATGTTCCCACATGGTGTCGTCACCGTCGATGTAGTCAAATATTTGCGGCTCAAGCACAAAGAAGGCACCATTAATCCAGCCTTCGCTCGTTTGAGGTTTCTCTGTGAAACTGCAAACAAGGTCACCGTCAAAATCCAAGTGCCCGTAACGTGCGGTCGGCCTAACAGCGGTCATTGTCGCTAACCTGCCGTGGCTTTTGTGAAATTCGAGAAGTTTATTAATGTTGATATCGGAAACCCCATCACCCCAAGTTAGCATGAATGTTTCATTTCCTAACCAATTCTTCAGCCGTTTTATACGCCCGCCGGTCATGGTGTTCTTGCCAGTTTCAACCAAGTCGACTCGCCAGTTCAGGTCAGGATTGTCATGCGAAATGATTTCGCTATTACCAGTGTTGACTGTTAAATTTCCCTGTAAATTGCAATAATCGCTGAACCATCGCTTGATGTGTTCGCCTTTGTAACCCAGGCCGATGACAAACTCGTTGAATCCGTAGTGGGAATATATATTCATGATATGCCATAGGACTGGCATGCCACCGATTTCGACCATGGGTTTTGGTCTAACTTCGGTTTCTTCTGAAAGACGGGTTCCCATCCCTCCGGCTAATATAGCAACCTTCATAGCAATTCTTCTCCTTTGAAAATTTGTGAAGCATTTAGTCGGTTAGCAGCAGACTCCTAATAGGCATTGTCATCAGAGAATGCACAAAATAATGTAAGAAAGACTATTTCAATATCAAATCGAAGTGACCAGTTTCGAATATAATTTAGATCGTATTCGACGCGCTTAGCCATTTTCTCAACCGTTTCGGTTTCTCCACGAAACCCGTTTATTTGTGCCCAGCCTGTAATCCCCGGCTTGACCTTGTGACGCAGCATGTATCCTTTGATCAATGAGCGATACTGTTCATTATGGGCGACTGCATGGGGGCGAGGACCAACGATAGACATCGAACCTTGCAGTACGTTAATGAATTGTGGTAACTCGTCCAGCGACGTTTTTCTCAAGAAACGGCCAAGTGGCGTTATGCGGGAATCATTACGGCTCGCTTGTGTTATGTTGTTACCGTTTTCCAGTGTGTGCATTGTGCGAAATTTCCATACTTCAATTTTTTTCCCGCATAATCCATACCTGTGCTGTTTAAAAAGAACAGGGCCAGTTGATGTAAGCTTAATTGCAGCTGCGATCAACAACATTGGGATGAATGAAAGAAATAGGAACAAGGATGCCAATACGATATCTTCACTACGTTTTAGCCAAACTCGGGTCCCATCAACTGGATTCTCGAAAATGCTTAGGGTTTGACTGGATCCAACTGAGTAAAAGCGGGCATGAAGAATATTGTATACAAAAAAATCCGGGACAATATGAACAGATACCGTGCTGTTACTGCATTTATCGAGAATGTTAGATATACGGTCCTGAGCGCACATGGGTAGGGCGATATAGATTATGTCTACGGCTCCATTTTTAGCGAGTTCAATTAAATCATCGATATTGCCGGAAATAGTTTGTATAAATTTAGGGTTCACACGGTTTGTATTCCTGTCATCAAAAAAACCGATAGACTTAATACCGACCTGCGAGGTTGAGTCAATGTTATTTGCGAGTTGAATGCCGGTATCGGTTGCTCCGATGATAGCCGCCTTTCTTGAGTTGTAGCCAAGTCTTCGGATAAAATTAAGCGACTTCTGTGTAAAAAATCTAAATAGCGTTAAGCTGAATAAAGATATAGCAAACCATAGCAAATAAACGTCTAAATTGGCGGGTTGACTGCCTTCAAGCAGGTAGGCTATTGCAAATATAGCCGCTGCGGTTACGCAACATGTACTCCATGTATCAAAATGAAGTTTTGACGGTTCAGATGTCCTCCATGAGCGATACAAATCGAAGTTTTCTGCGATAGAGATAAAAATAGCAATGCTTAAAAGTCCGATTACTTGTATCTTTGGTGACAGCGCGACTTGATAGACTTGGGTTGAAATGATCAAGCTACACAGTACTATCAGGATATCCAGTAAGCGGTAGAGAGCCTTCAGGCCGCTGATATGCGGTCTTATAAGCCCTTGTTCAGATTTAATTTTCTTGTCTAGAGATAAATATTCGTTAGTTATCGGGTGCCAGTCCATTGTTCTTCGTACCTCACACAATTGTTGTAAGCAATCTCTGTGATAGCTGAAAGTTCTTCCATAGAAATCTGCATCTATACAATTGTACTACTAAATAGAAAAAAGTTACGTCTTTCATTATTACGGTTTGTCATTATCCTATTCCATATATATTAAAAATTAAATCGTAATGATGATCAGGACGTTAAATTACGATGCTCTAATTATTAGCAACCCAGCGCTAAAAGATTTCTAAGCAAGCTGTATTTCTCTTTAGTGGTTCCCGATAGCGATCGTTCAAAGCAGAGCGGTTGCCACAAAAATCGAAATACAATGTCAGCAAAATTCAGACCAGTAAACTGAGACAAATAAAATTGGACAATCGCGAAATGATAAGGCTATGAATATTGTTGAGAAAAAGGCAAATAACAAAAATGTCTTTGACTAATTACAAAATAAATTAAAGGCAATTCTGTAAAAATATTCGACAATTTATGAATTATTTCCTGTTAGTGCGTTGCGTCAAGGGGTTTCTAATAATATGCGTTTATATAAATGCTTGTTGCTAGTGCAGGCAAGTATATTAGCGCCGAATGTTTTGATTATGAATATGAATTGTATTTATAGTTTTAATGTTAATTTTGAATATTGCTATAAATTGTATTCACTATTTGCGTATATATGAAATTCAGCAATGTGTAGAAAAGGTGTGCCTCTTATGGTCAATGTTTTCTAACTGAGGCGATCATTATTTGATCAGGGTATATTGGATGGCCTTTGAGCAATGTTGCTTAAAGTAGGTTTGGAACTAAAAAAAAATAGGTGATCGCGAATACAATGGAATGGCGAGTATTTATGGTGTTTTGGATAGTTCTGATGCTGGTTGGCGCTAATAAAACTGTTTTCATATGTTATAGAATAATAATAGCTCCAGTGTAGAGCTGCGAAGGTAGAGCTTGTGAACATAATCATGCAATGTAGATTTCAAGAGAGTGAGAAATTCATAATTCCGATGCAATTTAATTGATCAAACTGGGAAAAATAATCTGAAAATAATTTGTAAGAAATATCGACGGCAAGTATTTTTGCGCAGAATTTGCTAATTGACTATGATGAATTTCATCACCGCCAAAATGTATTACTGGGGAGTTGAAATGAAAATCAGTATTTTTGGTTTAGGCTATGTAGGAACTGTATCTGCAGGTTGTCTTGCAAATGACGGGCATGATGTCATTGGTGTAGATTCCAATCTAACAAAAGTCGAATTGATCAATTGCGGGCGATCGCCAATTGTCGAAAGAGAAATTGATCATCTGATCGATTGTAGTGTCAGTAATAATAGGTTGCGTGCGACAATAAGTGTAACTGATGCTATCGAAAACTCTATTCTATCCATCGTCTGTGTCGGTACGCCGAGCCTGCTAAATGGCAGTCTTGATCTTCGTTATGTAAGAAGAGTTTGTGAAGAAATTGGTGAGTCAATAAAAGAAAAAGATGAATTTCATGTGATAGTAATTCGGAGCACCATGCTTCCTGGTGCGACGTCAGATACAGTAATTCCGGCATTGGAGATGAAATCAGGGAAAGTTGCAGGTAAGGATTTCGGTGTTTGTTTTAGCCCGGAATTTCTTCGCGAAGGTTCTGCAGTTTATGATTTCAATAATCCCCCTAAAACGGTCGTTGGAGAATCAGATAGGAGAAGCGGAGATGTGGTAGTTAGTCTAAGTCAAAACTTTGATGCTCCACTGATAAGAACTGACTTAGAAACTGCTGAGATGGTTAAGTATGCGGACAATGTTTGGCATGCACTCAAAGTTTGTTTTTCTAATGAAATTGGCGACTTATGCAAAGAACTAGGGATAGACAGCCACAAGGTGATGGACATATTTTGTAAGGATACGAAATTGAACCTCTCACCCTACTATATGAAACCCGGATTTGCTTATGGAGGCTCATGCCTGCCAAAAGACGTTAGAGCGCTAACCTATAAAGCCAAGATCCTTGATCTTGATCTGCCTATCCTAAATGCAATTCATTTAAGTAACGAATATCAGATAAATCGTGGGATTAGGATGATCATCGAAAAAGGAAACAGGAATGTTTCAATTCTAGGCTTTAGTTTCAAGGCCGGTACTGATGATTTAAGAGAAAGCCCAATGGTTGAGGTTATTGAGCGACTGATCGGGAAGGGTTTCAACCTCAGGCTGTATGATGAAAATGTGAATCTTGCTTGCATAAGCGGCGCTAATCGAGACTATATATTGAATCGAATTCCTCATATTTCCTGTTTGATGTCGCAGGATATCAATGAAGTGATCAATCATGGAGAAACAATATTGGTTGGCAATAAGGCTGTTGAGTTTGAGCACGCCATAAGACACCTGCGGGATGATCAGGTTGTTGTTGATTTTGTAAGAATTTCGGAAACTAGGAGTTCCCATGGAAAGTATGACGGTATCTGCTGGTAGAAAGTGTCGAGTATTGATTATTGTAGAGAATCTGCCATGTCCATTTGATCGTCGAGTATGGCAGGAAGCCCATGCGTTACGGGATGCCAATTACCAGATCAGTATTATATGTCCTACAAGCAAGGACTACGAAAAGCGTTTTGAAATAATTGATGATATCCATATCTATCGGCATCCATTACCAATAGAAGGTGAAGGCGCTATAGGGTATTTAATGGAGTATTCAACAGCTTTGTTTTGGGAGTTTGTGCTCGCATGGAGGATCTATTTTACAAGAGGATTTGATGTTATCCATGCTTGTAATCCGCCCGATCTCATATTTCTGGTTGCAATATTTTTCCGACTACTTGGCAAGAAGTTTGTTTTTGACCATCATGATATTAATCCAGAATTATATGAAGCTAAATTCAAGCGAAAGGACTTCCTATACCGATTGATGCTCAGACTAGAAAGATGGACCTTCAAGGCGGCCAATGTGTCAATTGCAACCAATCAGTCTTATCGACATATTGCAATTTCAAGAGGAAAAATGCGACCGGAAGATGTTTTTGTCGTGAGAAGTGGTCCTGATTTGAAAAGACTTAAAATTGTTCAGCCCAAGGAGTCACTTAAGTGTGGACGAAAATATCTGGTTGGCTATGTTGGGGTTATGGGTAAACAGGAAGGTATTGACTATCTACTGAAGGCGATACAGTACATAGTCTACACGCTAAACCGAAGAGATATTCATTTTGGTCTGGTTGGTGGTGGTACCGAGCTTACACGGCTTGAAAACCTTGCCGAATCATTTGAGATCGAAGACTACGTCACGTTCACAGGAAGAGTGCCCGACAAGGATCTGCTGGAGTTGTTAAACACGGCTGACATTTGTGTTAATCCTGACGTGGTTAACGAAATGAACGACAAATCAACCATGAATAAAATTATGGAGTACATGGCATTGGGTAAGCCCATTGTTCAGTTCGACCTTACAGAAGGCAAAGTGTCGGCCGGTGAATCATCCCTTTATGCGAAAAAAAATGATGAAATTGACCTGGCAAAAAAAATGGTTTTATTGCTTGAAAACGAAGCCTTGAGAAAAGAGATGGGTGAGTTCGGTAGAAAACGAGTAATTAACGAACTTGAATGGCGTTATGAAGCTCCGAAATTATTGTCAGCGTACGATGCTCTACTTAGCTAGCCAGTTAATGTGAAAATTGAAAGGCAATTAGGAAATACCCATAAATAGATTCAATGCTAAATCGAAAATAAGTAAAGGATTATTGATATGAATAATAGCATAAATGGACAGCAGTTTAGAGCTTGGTTTCCAGGCGTGTTTATTTGTTCTGCTATATTGGTTGTCATTACGTCTTCAGCAGGAGTCTCTGCCCAAACAAAAAGTGTCGATACAGCTTCTGTTGATAGATTGTATCGTCTTGGGCCTGAGGACGAGTTGGAAATATCTGTGTGGAAAGAAGAAGACCTTAACAAGATTGTCGTTGTAAGGCCTGACGGCGCAATTAGCTTTCCACTTGTTGGCGAAATACAGGTTTCAGGAAAGTCTGTGAGTCAAGTGCAGACTGAAATTAGAAAGAAAATCCGCTCATACATACCTGAAGCAGTTGTTACGGTGTCAGTTTCAAAAGTTGCGGGTTATCGTATTTACATATTAGGAAAAGTTAAAAATCCAGGGGAATACGTTCTTGGTAGTTATGTGGATGTAATGCAGGCACTAACACTTGCGGATGGCCTAACACCCTATGCATCAGAAAACGATATTAAAATATTTCGCCATCAAGAAAATGGAAAAATTGTGATTGATTTTGACTATTCAAAAGTAACTAAGGGAAGGGATTTGAATCAAAATATTACATTGATCAGTGGAGATATAGTGGTTGTGCCTTAGAGAAATTTAGAAATATCGATCGTAGTAAAATTCATAAGGACGAAGAGCTGACAAAACACATGGAGCAAATATTGGTTTCGATTGATCAATTACGCTGGAAAGCTACAGATCGACTAGTTGGTTGTTTGCTATGTTTCACTGTTGCCATTTTCCTAGTAATAGCGCCGAGGGTGTGTGTTGGAGATGCCTGGTTACTACAGCAGGGTATTCAACTGAATAATGGTTATGATGATAACGTGCGATTACGTAGAGACCTAAAGGATAGCGCTTCACTGACAACGCTGGCTGTAGAGGCAGGAGCAAGGAGACTGACTGAATCGTCTCAATATGGTTTTCGCTATAGAGGCGATTTCACAAAATATTCTGACTCAGATCGGGATGATTTGGATGATACAGATTTCCAAACATTTGATGCACTTGCCAAGATCAATAGTAACGAGCTAAATGTGTTTACTTTAAGGGCAGGAGTGTCAAGAACATTTACAGACCGAGCACAAAATACTGATGTGCAGATAGATGAAGTTGATGAAGGCGAAATAGATACAGATGTTGGTATTACTAGGTTGCAGGTAAAAAAAGAGGCTCTAATTGCGAGGACTAATTGGGTGCACAGTATATCGGACGTTTCATCGATGGAGTTTGATTATAGCTACTTTGAAGCAAATTACGGCAGAGGAGATGAGATAGTCGACCTATTCGATTATAAATACCATAAGTCCGCGCTACAATTTGGTCTGTACTGGAGTGAAAAAAACGAGTTATTTATGTCAGTTGATGGCGGATATTATGAAACAACGGAAACGAATCAAACGAACAAAATACTTGGAATTGCCTTTTGGAATAGCTATAGATTATCAGAAATATCGAACATAGGTCTGCATATTGGATGGAGAAACCTAGAAATTAAAGATGAAGACCTATTCAGCAATGATCGAGGTGCAGTATTTAAATTGTATTCAAGCAAAAGAACGGAACTAATGAGCCTCACTGGAAGTATTGAAAGGAGGTTGTCTCCAAGTGCAACGGGAAGATTTTTGCAGAATGATGTATTTGAATTGAATATTGATAGGGATATATCGGAAAAAATTAGCTTGAAAATGTCTGCAAGGTATTTTCACAATGAATCGATCAATATGCTGGCGACTAATAGGTCAGATAGAGAGTATGCAATGTTAGAGCCTGTATTGCGATATTTCATTGAGCGAGGGTTTGGAATCGAATATGCGTACCGATTTCGTTGGCAGAAACGAGAAGATGAGCAGGAAAGTGCAGAAAGCCATGCAGTCATGTTCTCAGTGTTTTACGAATTTGTTGGCGGATACTAAGTAATGGAGGTGAGTTTGTAGGCGAAAATTATCGTTTTTCACGGGGTAGTAGGCGCCTTATGCAGCGCGGATATGCGCAGAGTCTAGCGTGAGCTAAATCAATAAAACAATTTAGATGGTATGTTGAATATGGATAACAAAGCTGAGTACGGAAATACTGAATTCGACGATTATTTGACAATAATGCGTCGGCAATTATGGCATTTTACCATTCCTTTTCTGCTGATTGCTGCAGCGGCTATAGCGCTCTCGTATCTGTTGCCGCCAGTGTATCAATCGCAAGCAACAATACTTGTTAAAAAGGAAGAGGTTCCAACTGACCTAATTGAAACGACAGTGACTGGTTATGTTCAGGAGCGCATTGATCTAATTACGCAGAGTGTTTTAACAACGAAGAATCTTGCGCTGATAGCTAAGGATAACTCACTCTATTCGAAAGAAATATTGCAGCTTTCACCGAGCGATATAGCCATGGTGATGAGGGAGGCTATAGGTATTTATGTGGTTGAACTGGATTCTGATCGCCGTAAAAGAAAATCTGCTTCAGCGTCAGTTCGACTTACTGTCTCATTTGAGTCTTATAGTCCAGAAATGGCCAGAATGGGAGCACAAGCGATTACTGATTTGATTCTAAAAGAAAATCGAATTATGCGTGTTAGTCAGGCAGAGGGGGTGGTGATGTTTTTGGAGAAAGAGTCAGAAAAGATTCTTTCCGAACTGGTTTCACTGGAGGAAAACTTAGCACAGTTAAAGCAGGATCAAAACTCACAAATGCCAGAACAGATTGATCTTAATCGTCAACGTTTAGCGCAGCTCGAATTTGAGCTTGAGCGTACAAGTGATGAGATACTTGAAATTCAGAATGAAAGGATGAAGGTTCAGTCACAGCTGTCAATGACAGACAGGTATAGCGAAGAGAATGATACTCCGGAACAGAGGCTCATTCAGGCGAAAAATGATTATGCCGAAGCCAGGCAAAAGTACTCATTTAGACACCCAGATGTAATACGACTAAAAAATATTGTGGCTCACCTAAATAAAGAAGCGTTTGACTATAGAAATCAAGATTCGTCATTACTCCAAAAACGTGTTGAAATTGCAAATCCAGAGTACTTAAGAATGGTCACTTTGTTGGATACTATAGACAGAAAAATCGCAGCTCAAAATGAGAAGAAGTTGCGATTGGTGGGGAAAATTGCAGACTATGAAAAGAGTATAATGTTGACGCCACAAATTGAGATTGTCTATGCATCAATTATGAGAGAATACGAGAACGTTAACCGGGAGTTTTTGAGTATAAAGGAGAAGCAGTTACAGGCTAGATTGGCGATGGAGCTGGAGAAAGATCAGAAAGCGGGATCTCTTACGCTATTAGAATCTCCCGTTGTTCCAGGTGTTGCGATAAAACCAAATCGAATCGGCATTGCTCTTCTTGGGTTAATGTTCGCCTGTGCTGTTGGGTTAACATACGCATTTATTACTGAAGTGTTTGATAGAACAATACGAGGATCAAAATCGCTATCTGATGTTACAGGGGCGCCTCCGATTTCAGTGATCCCTTATTTTGATGTGGATGAAAAGGGGCTTAAAGTTATAGATCATGAGTTGAAGAAGGCATCTTAAACAATATTGAAAATCTAGGACTGGCTCTTATTGAGTTAAGTTTAATTGAATATCTGGAATTGATTATGGATAGAATATCAAAAGCGATAGAGTTGGCAGGTGAAAAGCGTAAAGCGAACAAGGTTGGCAAGAGAAGAAATATCAATGATGGGTATGCTTTCTCAAAAACCAAACGTCATGGTATTGAGCTGGATTATTCTGTTGTCAGAAGGAATCGCATTATTAGCGGATTTCTTGATAATCCATTGGCAGACCCATACAGATTATTGCGAACCAGAGTTTTGCGAATTATGGGCCAAAACAAGTGGCGTACTTTAGGCATTACCAGCCCGCATCCTTGCGCTGGGAAAACACTGACAGCCATTAATCTGAGTATCGCGATTGCAATTGAATCTAATCATTCAGCGCTGTTGGTTGATGCCGATCTAAGAAGTCCTAATATACATGAAAAGCTTGGATTCAAGCCTGTATCCGGCTTGGAGCACTATCTTCAGTCTGATGCTGAAGAGTTGGATAGTTTATTCGTGCTCCCTGGTGTTGATCGTCTAGCTATTTTGACTTCAAGAAAAGTAGAAAAGTGTTCTTCAGAACTCTTGACTGGAAAGAAGATGACAAACCTTGTCAAAAAAATGAAAGAGTCAGATCCGTCTTCGATCGCAATATTTGATCTTTCTCCCATATTGCTTGGTGACGATGCAGTTGCATTTTCATCTTGCCTGGATGCTGTCTTGATGATTGTGGAGGACGGAAAGACGCGGTCGGATGAACTGCGGCGATCATTTGAACTGTTGGATGGTGTCAATACATTAGGCACAGTGTTAAATAAGGCAAAAGAACCGCAGGCAAATTTTCCAGGTTACTACTAAATGGCTGTTGGGGTTATGCACATTGAGTTTGAATTTTCACAGAATATATGGAAGTGATATGTATCAACAACATTATGGATTTAGAGAAAAGCCGTTTTCCTTGTTGCCAGATCCGGATTTCCTGTTTCTCACAAAACAACATCGAATGGCGTTGACTATGTTGGAATACAGTCTAGCCAGTCAATCAGGTTTTACTGTTATTTCAGGTGAAATCGGAGCCGGTAAAACTACGTTGATTCGAAAGCTTCTGCGAGATATTGAGCCCGATATCACTGTAGGTCTTCTAAATAATAACCAGGGGGCAGATGTTGAGCAACTTTTGCGTTGGATAATGTTTGCATTTGACTTGGATTTTAATGGAAAAGGACATGTAGAGCTGTACGACATCTTCGTACACTTTCTGATTAACGAATATGGAGAGGGGAGAAGGTGTATCCTTATTGTTGATGAGGCGCAGCAACTAGGGCTGGAGCTGTTGGAGCAGATTCGACTATTGTCTAACATCAATTCAGATACACATCTACTGTTGCAGATTATCCTCGTTGGACAACCAGAACTACGTGACATATTAAGAGATCCGAAGCTCGAGCAGTTTGCACAACGAATCGCTGTGGATTTTCACTTGAAATCGCTCAGTTGCAGCGAAGTCATTCAGTATATTCAACATCGATTATTTATAGCTGGTGGTGATCCTGGTCTGTTTAGTAACGCTGCCTCTTCACTTATATGGAAACACAGCAGGGGAATTCCACGCTTAGTCAATGTGCTGTGTGAAAAGGTACTGGTTTACGGATTTTCGGAACAGACGCAGTCTATCAGCGAGGTGCTGGTTCAAGAGGTCATAGATGACCATGCCATGAGCTTAGCGCCTGTCCAGGAAACAATACAGGAAACAATGGGTGAGCTAAACATCAGAATGGCGAGTGAGAATATTCGCTAGGGATTTGTGATTGGAATTAGAGAGTTTTAACTTGGAGTTAAATGTTTTTAATAGGTTATTTGTTGGAATGTGATCGTTATTTTTGAAGAGGTTCATGACGTCAAGAAAGGCATGAAGAGTAGAGTGGGATTCCTGATCTATTCCCAGCGTACTTTGATTGCTGGTGAAACATAACGTAGTTGGATGAAGTTTTATTTCCTTTGATGAAATATGTTTCATGTTTATGTAGCTCCTTCTCTATATCGTGCATATTGGACAAACCTGTCAAACTACATGTTTTATAGTAGTTAAAGATAGAAAAAAGTTCAAGTTCAATATTATTCTGAATACTGTTGTGAGTATGACTTGATAATGAAACATTTTTTGATGTAGTTGTGATGATGTAGTTGTGATGAAGTAGTTGTGATGTTTAAGCGATGAAATCACACGTGTTGAAAAAAATACATTTAGTGAAATTGAAAGTGATGGTGATGGTGATGGTGATGGTGATGGTATGTCATGAGGCTGTTACACAAAAATCACTCATTCTATGCGGTACGGAAGATGTAATTGTTGCGAATCAAAACCATGAAAGCGAGATTAGGACGAGTCATCAAGAGAGGATTACTAATTCAGGCATTCTTCATAAGTTGCTTTAACTGAAAGTACATGGATGCATGATTGGTGTAGGAACATAATGGAAGGGATAAAGCAGATGAGCATGACCCATAGGCTACAAAAAATCGTAACACGCCATTTTCGAAGTGTAAAAAATCCTCTGGAGCCATATATTGTTGAAGGAATTCCGCAAGGTTTGAGTTTTGATTTGCTAAACGAAATCTGTAACTACAAAACCGGTGAATCGATCAAAAAGGTTTCAGGTGTTCATCTCTCTGGGTGGAAGAAGGAAGGAGCATTTAGGCTTTTTATTGAAAATTATCGAGGTCATGTCTGGAATGTAATTTATAAGAATGCCATCTACAAGCTGGATCATATTCCCGCTTTGGAAGGGTTTCCGCTTAACCCAGGACCAGCAGAGTTTGCTGTTTACAATAATGCGGATCACATTTTGTCAGAATATCTTCCAGAGGTATATTATTGTAACGAAGTAAAGCCAGGAGAGCGATACCAATATCTTTTGGAAGATCTCGGTACAGAATACGAAGCTTGTGCTGCGCGAAACACCAGTGAGATTAAATTGGGTGTTGTTGCTGCGCTTCCAAGATTTCATCAGTGTTTACAACTTTGGGCATCAGATATCTGTTCAGAAGAATTTCCTGTGTACGACTACAGTTATGCGTCAGGCCTTGTTCAATATTCAGAGACGGTATTGCATGAATATCGGAAGGAGAGAAAGAGTAATGAATTGGAGGCGGTCATCAATTTGTGGCCAACAATATCCGGTTTATTGCTCTCTGGAGAAAGAGCGAGTTTTGCTAACAGTGCGATGATTCATGGCGATGCTAATGTAGCAAATATATTGGTTCATAAAGAAGATCCGTCAAAGATAAAGGCGATTGACTGGGAGTGGGCGGGTTTCGGTTGTGAATTTGCCGATGTGGTTTCTCTGTATCGGCGAGCTAAAGATCCAATAAACAGAAAAATTGTGAATGTATATATGGATAATACATCTCAGAATATTTCAAAGGCAGATCTTTATCGAAAGTTTCAATGGTGCCGCCTGGAACGGTGCCTGCTAGATGCGGTGTATATTGCAGCTCAACATATTGGTTCGGCTGAATTAGAAAAAAGGCATCCTGGTTGGGCATCCAAATTTATCGACGGTGCTTTAAAAAGCTTGCTAGGGACGGTCAACAATTTGTTGCACTGATTAGCCGGGCGCTTTGTGTTGTAGGTCATTCGTCATTTTTGCGGTTTCGTAAAGGCATATATTTGTTGCGATTGGCTGTAGTGGTAGGTTGTAGTGGTAGGTTGTAGTGGTAGGTTGTCGTGCTGGAGTCTAAGGAGGATCAGGTATGTATATTAAGAATAGGTTTATTAGAGTCGCCATAATTGCCATATTATTCATTTATTTTCCGAGTACGGTATTGGCTGCCACTGTATTTGATATCTGGTATGGCGAAACTCAATATTTTGGAAACACCGCAGAGCCTCAGAGGCAGGTTAATATTCTTGGTAATGTTTTTGATCCTGATGGCATTCAGTCTCTTTCGTTTTCCCTTAATGGTTCGGTAGATCAACCTCTTTCAATTGGCCCAATGCCAAGCAACCCCAGGCGCTTAGTTGGTATTGGAGATTTTAATGTTGAAATATCTTTTGATGCTTTGGTTGAAGGTCAGAACCTTGTTGATATAACGGCTGTTAATTTGCTGAGTGAGCAAACCACTAATACAGTTATTATTAATTACTCAAGCGGTAATATGCAGACCCTACCATATGCAGTTGACTGGTCAGCTGTAAGCAATATTCAGGATGTCGTGCAGGTAGTAGATGGGTTATGGAGTTTTGATATGACTGGCGTAAGTGTCGTTGAACCGGGTTATGATAGAACGATTGCCGTTGGTGATATAGGTTGGGAAAATTATGAAGTCACTACGACGGTAACGATTAGCGGTATTGATCCTGTATGTGTAAATAACATAAATGACTGTAGAGGTAGACCTGCAGTGTTTTTAGCAACGCGTTGGCAGGGACATTGGGACTGGGGCAGCGGTACGGTTCAACCAACAATCGGTTATTATCCTATCGGCGCTGCTGGATCATATAAGTTTAACCGCAGCAATCTCAATGAAGGAAGGCTTGTTTTAGATGGCAGTCAATTTCAGGAATTAGGCATTGATACAAATCGAGATCTGCCTTTTGGCGTTCCGCACAATTTAAAGATGCGAGCAGAAACCTTTACGGGAATCGGACATACTTATAGCTTCAAAATGTGGCAAGAAGGATTGCCTGAACCCGGCGAGTGGGATTTGGTAGGCCAAGAGCCAATAACAAGTGCTTCTCTTGCAAACGGTTCCGTTCTGCTGGTCGCCCATAATATTCTGGCAAAATTTGGAAATGTAATAATAACGCCGTTATCAAATTTGACAGTTCCACTTGCAGTCGATGATCCCGGTGCTGCAATAACGCCAGAGAACACGGCAGTTAACACCTTAAATGTCCTGGATAATGACACACTGGTAGACCATGCGGTGATCAGTAGCTTTGATACTATTAGTGTCAATGGCGGTACGGTCGGCAACAATGGTGATGGTACATTCCTCTATACACCTATGAGCGGATTTGTAGGCGAAGATAGTTTTACTTATACGCTGACCGATGATGATATGGAATCATCCACAGCTACCGTTACAGTGACAGTCACCAGTGCAGGCAACCCCTCAGGTTTAGACAGTGATGATTTTAATGGCGCAGTCCTCGATACCTCATTGTGGACAGTGACAGACCCAGTGGGTGATACAACCCTTAGCATGAGTGGTACGCAACTCGCGCTAGCAGTGCCGGGTGGGGTAGCGCACTCGATCTGGAGTAATGGCAATCAGTCTGCCCGGGTGATGCAGTTTTGCAGCAATGCGGATTTTGATGTTGTCGCCAAGTTTTCCACTCAACTGACTGGTCGTTATCAAAGTCAGGGTATTTTGATCGAGCAGGACAATAGTAACTTTATCCGTTTTGATTTTTACGCGGATAAGACGAGTGGATCAACCCGGGTGTTTGCAGGAACCATTAGCAATCTGAGTCCGACCCAGCAGGTGAAAACGGTGATCAGCGATGGTGCCCCTCTGTATATGCGCGTAGTGCGGGTCGCCAATCAGTGGACACAATACTATTCCTATGACGGTGCTAACTGGATAGAGGCGGTGAGCTTCAATCATGTTCTGACGCTAACGTCAGTCGGTGTCTTTGCTGCTAACCACGATGTGAACAGTGGTGCGTATACGGTACTGATAGATGATTTTACTGTACAGGATGTGCAAGTAGTGACACCACCGATAGCCGTAGATGATCCAGATGCAGCAACCACCCTGGTTGATACGCCGGTCGATACGATCAACGTTCTGGTCAATGATACCTTGGTTGATAACGCAGTGATCAGTGGCTTTGATGGAACAAGCGTTAATGGAGGCGCCGTTAGCGATAATGGTAACGGAACTTTCCACTATGTTCCCGCCAGTGGTTTCGTTGGCATCGATAGCTTTACCTATACGCTGACCGATGATGATATGGAATCATCCACGGCTACTGTATCGGTGACAGTCACCGGTGCAGGTATTCCACCGATAGCCGTAGATGATCCAGATGCAGCAACTACCCTGGTTGATACGCCGGTCGATACGATCAACGTTCTGGTCAATGATACCTTGGTTGATAACGCCGTGATCAGTGGCTTTGATGGAACAAGCGTTAATGGAGGCGCCGTTAGCGATAATGGTAACGGCACTTTCCACTATGTTCCCGCCAGTGGTTTCGTTGGCAGCGATAGCTTTACCTATACGCTGACCGATGATGATATGGAATCATCCACGGCTACTGTATCGGTGACAGTCACCGGTGCAGGTATTCCGCCTTTAGCCGTAGATGATCCCGATGCGGCAACCACCATGGTTGATACACCGGTCGATACGATCAACGTTCTGAACAATGATACCTTGGTAGATAACGCCGTGATCAGTGGCTTTGATGGAACGAGCGTCAATGGAGGCGTCGTTAGCGATAATGGTAACGGCACTTTCCACTATGTTCCCGCCAGTGGTTTCGTTGGCAGCGATAGCTTTACCTATACGCTGACCGATGATGATATGGAATCATCCACGGCTACCGTTTCGGTGACCGTCACCAGTGCAGGTAATCCCTCGGGTTTAGAGAGTGATGATTTTAATGGCGCAGCCCTCAATGCCTCATTGTGGACAGTGACAGACCCAGTGGGTGATACAACGGTTAGCGTGAGCGGTACGCAACTCTCGCTAGCAGTGCCGGGTGGGGTAGCGCACTCGATCTGGAGAAATGGCAATCAGTCTGCCCGGGTGATGCAGTCTTGTAGCAATGCGGACTTTGATGTTGTCGCCAAGTTTTCCACTCAGCTGACCGGTCGTTATCAAAGTCAGGGTATTTTGATCGAGCAGGATACCAGTAACTTTATCCGTTTTGATTTTTACGCGGATAAGACGGGTGGATCAACCCGGGTGTTTTCAGGAACCATTAGCAATCTGAGTCCGACCCAGCAGGTGAAAACAGTGATCAGCGATGGTGCCCCTTTGTATATGCGCGTAGTGCGGGTCGGCTTTCAGTGGACACAATACTATTCCTATGACGGTGCTAACTGGATAGAGGCAGTGAGCTTTAATCATATTCTAACG
>PIVM01000629.1 GCA_003353945.1 Gammaproteobacteria bacterium | reverse complement strand
ATTAAACCAGAGTTTATGTCCAATGAGCTAGTTGATGCTGCTGAAAATGTTTTTGCTTTAGATAAACAGTTTAGCAGTATTGATAAAAAAATAAATAAAAGTTTAGCAAAGGAAGTTGGTGAAGAGCTAGATTTAGCTGATGAAAAGTTGCAAAATTTAATTGTTAAAGGTAAAACAAAAACAGCTTTAAAAAATGTTGAAAAAGTAGCTGAAGAATTTAAAAACGTAAAAATATCTGAAGTAAGCAATAAAGAGGCTGCTGATATTATGTCTAATGTAAAAAATAAAACCTATGAGTCTACTGGCTACGGCTTTATATACACTGATGACGCAGGAAAAAGCCAAATAGTCATTAACAAAGATGTAGCCCTTGAAGACAATGTAATTAATACCGGAGCACACGAATTTTTGCATTATGCTCTGAAAACTATGTTTAATTCCACTGATAAAGCCGCTAGTTTTAAAGAATTGTCTAACTCCATAGATAATATACTAAAGAGCCCTAATTTAACCGGTAGCGCAAAAAAATATGAGAATAGGATAAAGGTTTATCGAGATGCACTTGAGGCAAATGAAATTACAGAAGCAGACTTTTTTGAAGAAAAGTTAGTGGTACTTAGCGAGGCTATGCTTGATAAAGAATTTGACATTAAAAATAATCCAGGAATTATAGCTAACCTTAAAGAAATAGCTAGAAGAATGCTAAGTGTTATTGGGGTTAAAGCTAAATTTGATACTGATCAAGACGTAATAAACTTTATAAAAGATTATAACAGATCTATAAGCAAAGGTAAACTTACTAAAGGACAAAAGAAAACTATAAAGGAAGGAGCTAAAGGCAAGCTAATTACAAAAAAAGAAATAGACTCAAAAGAAAGTGCTGTAAAGCAATCTATGAGTAAAAAAATGCAGAACTTAATTGATCGCCAAGAAGCTATTGGCTTTATGGAGGGAAGTATGGATGCTGCAGAGTTAGATTTAATGAAGGAGGAGGTTAAGCAAGAAATTAACGAACTTAGAGCTAAAGAAGGCATTAAGCCTAAAACAGCAACTAAAGCTGGACCTAAAGCACCTATGACGTTAGAGGAAGCTGATGAAGCTTACGAAGATGCTATTGAAGCTTGGAATGAAGCACCTGATAATATGGCTTTAGAAGCTGAAGTTGAGAAAGCTCTTAGAAATGTTGAAGCAGCTAAACAGGTATTTGATGCTGGAGAAGAAATAGC
>PIVM01000084.1 GCA_003353945.1 Gammaproteobacteria bacterium | reverse complement strand
ACCATAGCAGCAGGTGCGTACCCTGATGGAAAATTGATTTGATGGGTTTCTTCCACCCCCACGCTTGGGCCAATATGTTAAATTGCGAAAAGGTAGCATCAATTCAATGAGACGCTGCAATAGATTCGTCTGCCACCTAACAAGGATAGCATGTTGTGATAAACCCATAGATAACGGCTGCCGGCCAGAAAATTGTTCGATAACAGACTAAATAATGAGGTCATCATCGCCTAATTCTGTTGATCGCTTTATAATTCAAAGGGAACGAATACCTTAGGTTTATGGTGATGAAGGTGCAGTATTCACAATAATAAGGATGAAGAAATTCTCGCTGACCATTGCAACACCTACCCTTTAAACCAGCTCGCAGAGTGGTAAACAAACTAGACATGATCAATTTTAACGCCGTTTCTTTGCAACGCGGCACCCGAATTTTACTCGAAAATACCAATCTGACTCTCCATCAGGGACAAAGTGTAGGTATCACCGGAGCCAACGGCAGTGGTAAATCCAGCCTGTTCCAGCTATTGCTGGGTGAACTAGAAATAGATCAGGGACAGCTAGATCTTCCACCCAAACTTTCCATAGCGCATATGGCGCAGCAGGTATCGCTCAGCATGCGCAGCGCAATTGACCATGTACTCGATGGACATCAAACTCTGCGCACACTGGAACAAGCTATCACTACGGCAGAACAGGCCGAAGATCATACTCAGCTCGCTGAACTGCATGCGCAATTGGATGCTATCGACGGCTACAATGCCACTTATCGCGCAGAACAACTTTTGCATGGCCTAGGTTTTGATCAGTCTGTCTTTCATCAGAAAGTCAGCACATTCTCTGGGGGATGGCGTATTCGACTCAATTTGGCACAAGCGCTGATGTCACCAGCCGATTTATTGTTGCTGGACGAACCGACAAACCATCTCGATCTGGATGCCACCTTATGGCTAGAGCAGTGGTTGCGCCGCTATCAAGGCACATTGTTATTGATTTCCCACGACAGGGATTTTCTCGACAATATTGTTTCCAGCATCGTGCATATTGAACATAAACAACTCCATCTCTATCGCGGTAATTACTCCGCTTTCGAAATACAACGTCGTGAAAAACTGGCCCAACAACAGGCTAACTACGCCAAACAACAGCGACGCGTTGAAGAAATTCACCTTTTCGTAAATCGGTTCCGAGCAAAAGCGACCAAGGCCCGCCAGGCACAGAGCCGCTTAAAGGAACTGCAGCGCATGGAACAAATCGCACCTGCCCACGTGGATTCGCCCTTCCACTTTTGTTTTCCCGCGCCAGAACGTTTTTCAGATCCATTATTAACACTCAGTGATGCCTCACTGGGTTACGATCACCCGATTCTGGATCAGGTCAATCTCAATCTGCACCCGGGATCGCGAATAGCACTGCTAGGCGCCAACGGTGCGGGCAAATCGACCTTGATTAAGACTCTGCTAGGTGAGCAGCCGCTACTTAATGGGAAAAGGACCTGCGGCGAACACTTACGCATGGGATATTTTGCCCAGCACCAACTTGAAGCACTTGACCTTAAGGCCAGCCCCCTGCTTCATTTGCAGCGTTTGACGCCCCAGGCAACCGAGCAGCAAATACGGAATTTCCTAGGTGGATTCAATTTTCATGGTGAACAAGCTTTGTCGGAGATCACCCATTTTTCAGGCGGAGAAAAGGCACGTCTGGCATTAGCCATAGTAGCCTGGCAAAAGCCCAACCTGTTGTTATTGGACGAACCTACCAACCACCTGGACTTGGAAATGCGCTTAGCACTCACCGTTGCATTACAGAGTTTTGAAGGGGCGATCGTATTGGTATCTCATGATCGACACCTGCTGCGTAATACAGTCGATGAGTTACTATTAATCAAATCCGCTCAACACTACAGGACTCTCGAAAATTTTGATGGAGACCTCGAAGATTATCAGCGCTGGTTATTACAGCAGGCAACCGAAAGCAGCGAAATAGACACAAATAGGGAACCGCAACAAGATAAAAAGCGACAAAGACAACAATCTGCACAGCGCCGTCAACACATGACCCCTCTGAAACGAAAAATTCGCTCGGCCGAATCACAGATTGACGATTTGCAAAAGCAGCTTGCAGATTTGGAAATTCACCTGGGGAATAACGAGTTATATTCTAGCGAGGAAAAAGACAACTTACAGCGATTGCTAAGACAACAAGCAGAAACAAAAACACGGCTGCAAATCACTGAAGAGCAATGGCTCGATTTGCAGCAGTCACTCGAGGACTTGGAAAAGACGCTGAACGACGATAGCGCCGATCTATAATTCAAGACATCATAAGATCAGCGCGCACACCTTGTTTTTTTAGAAAATTGGACAGACTCTAAGTCATAGCCAACACTTCATCCACCAAGCGGTTTATGCCTTCAGCCGCTTCTGTGATTCGACCGGCCAGCATATACGCTGGCGTAGTCACAAGCTTATTCCGCCGGTCAACGTGGCATTTCTCTACCGGGCATTCCATATGTTTGGCACCCATACTCTCGATCACAGCTGCCGTTTGCGCATCATTGCCAATAGTGCATTCCACACCTTCACCAAATATAAGGCTCGACATAGCCGGCGCAATGCATATCAAACCGATGGGCTTGCCGGCTGCATGCATTGCCTGTGCAAAACGAAGAAAATCGGGCTGCACCTGGCATTCAGCACCTTTGACCGCAAAATTTGATAGGTTTTTTGCAGCACCAAACCCTCCTGGAACAATCAGCGCATCAAACTCATTGACGTCTGCTTCGGTGACATTCTTGACATTGCCCCGGGCAATGCGGGCTGCCTCAACAAGCACGTTACGAGTTTCACCGGAAGACTCTTCTCCCGTTAAATGATTGATGACGTGCATTTGCTCGACATCTGGCGCAAAGCATTGGTAACTAACACCCTGCGTCTCCAAATTCAACAAGGTTAGTACAGTCTCATAAATTTCAGCGCCGTCAAAGACACCACAACCGGATAAAACCACTGCTACATTTGTCATTTTGAATCCCTCACTTCATGTGTTGAACCAGGAGGCTGTCCGAGAATAGACTGATCTACTGCGGCCAATCAGCCTTGCCCTCGCTACGATCGCTATTCTCGGACAGCCTCCTAGTTTAATTAAACGCCGCTTACACGGCCCGCTTCACCTGCTCGGCAACATCCAGTTTTTTTCCGATAATAAATCATGGAGTACTCCTTCACGCAAAGCCGCTGCACTGACTTCCATATAGTCAAGTTGTAGCGCATCAAATAAAGCAATCACTATTGCCAGCCCAGAAGCGAAGACTGAACGACGTTGCTCGCCTAATCCTTCAAAACGAATCTGATCTATATGGGTAAAATGCAACAGTAGTTGTTTCAACTTGTACAGGTCCGCACGATGAATGCCATTATCACAAATATCAAGTGCCACTAAAACTTCTTCAACCGCCTGTATCGTACCGGATGAACCAGTTACATATTGCCAGCCCCGAACCTCATGCCTTTGCAGGATCACGGTCGCTGCCAACACCGCAGCATTAAAACGCGCTTCATCCAGGCGACCATCCTGAAAAAAACGTTCTTGAAAAAGCACGCACCCCATTGGCAAACTTTCCGCCTGTAGAACATTGCGATCTTCGCCAATAACCACTTCAGTACTGCCACCGCCGATATCAATCACCAACTGCCTGCAACCAGGGTGCTTCGCTTCATGAGCAACCCCCTGATACACCAGCCGCGCCTCGCGATCACCACTAATCACATCAATAGGATATCCTAAAATCTGCTCGGCTGGTTCTGTAAATAGCTGGGAATTATGGGCTGAGCGCAAAGCATTGGTACCAACCACCGATACGCTTGTGCTTGGCAAACCATCAAGGTGCGATGAAAATTCAGCCAGGCAACGCAGACCTCTTTGGATAGCTAAAGAACATAAAGCACCATTTTCCATATTTGCTGCCAGCTGCACCTTTTTCCCATAACGCAAAAGTGGCTTCAGGCTATAGCAGTCCTGTTTCGCCAATATCTGTGCTACCAGCATATGAAAGCTGTTCGAACCTAAGTCAATAGCTGCTAAACAGTGCTTTTTCTCCGGTCTTTCTAGCAAATCAGTCAACTCCCTCTTGAAATCGCAGGAAAATTCTCCATTATGTTAGTCGATTACACCGTTTCCACCAACAAAACCGATCACATCATGTTAGAACACGCCGCCATAACAGCGCGTTTTTTACTCAGTTCTAGTACTGACAAGCCACTGATGTAACTCGTTGGGCAAAACGGCGCTTTTTCATCTGCATCGTTGAGTGCTAAGATGAACCATGTTACATAAATAAACCCGGAGATTTAAAATGAGCGACAGTATCGTTCACGTGACCGATGCCACATTTGAAGAAGAAGTATTGCAATCAGACCTCCCAGTATTGATCGATTATTGGGCGGAATGGTGCGGTCCGTGCAAGATGGTGGCCCCCGTACTTGACAAACTCGCTGACGAATATGAAGGCAAAATCAAAATATGCAAAATGGATGTTGATGCCAATAAAGATACCCCAGCCAAATTTGGTATCCGTGGCATTCCTACATTGATGATTTTTAAAGCGGGTAATGCCGAAGCAACCAAAGTTGGCGCGCTATCTGAAATACAGCTAAAAGAATTTATCGATACAACCGTCTGAAGACCGATGAATACTCGGCTGTACCTGCCGGGTATTCTTCAAAACCGACCAGATAAAAAATATGTGGACGAAATGCTGGACGCCCTCTATATTTAAATGGTAAATTGTACGCTGTTCAATTCCCGCAGTTCTCAACCCTTTCAGGCTGCTGTACATTCCAAATAACAAAACTGACAGGCCTACCTCTGCAGCTTGTTGCATAAAGCCTTATTATTCAATCACATAATCTCTTTACAATCCCTATGAATCTTACCGACTTAAAAACCAAACCAATTAGTGAATTACTTAAAATTGCCGAAGAAGTGGGGCTGGACAATCTGGGCCGCTCCCGCAAGCAGGACATTATTTTTACCATCCTCAAACGACACGCCAAAAGTGGCGAGGACATCTACGGCGACGGTGTTCTGGAAATACTGCAGGATGGCTTCGGTTTTCTGCGTTCGGCCGATTGCTCCTATCTCGCAGGTCCAGACGATATTTATGTATCACCGAGCCAAATCCGGCGTTTTAACCTGCGAACCGGTGACAGCATTTCCGGCAAAATTCGCCCCCCAAAAGACAGTGAACGCTATTTTGCCTTGTTAAAAGTTAACGAGATAAATTTAGACAAGCCCGAAAGTTCGAAAAACAAAATACTGTTTGAAAATCTAACACCCCTCTTCCCCCAGGAACGAATGGTGCTCGAAAAGGGCAATGGCTCAACAGAAGACCTCACTGGGCGCATTATCGATTTGGTCTCACCCATTGGTAAAGGCCAACGCGGCTTGATCGTCTCGCCTCCCAAAGCTGGCAAGACCTTAATGCTGCAAAATACCGCGCAGAGCATTATCCGAAATAACCCTGAATGCTATGCAATTGTATTACTTATTGATGAGCGACCCGAGGAAGTGACCGAAATGCAGCGCACAGTACGCGCTGAAGTCGTTGCTTCTACCTTTGACGAACCACCTTCACGGCATGTACAGGTCGCTGAAATGGTTATTGAAAAGGCAAAACGGCTGGTAGAACATAAAAAGGACGTTGTCATTCTGCTCGATTCTATCACGCGCCTGGCACGCGCCTACAATACGATTGTACCATCTTCGGGCAAGGTTCTTACTGGCGGTGTTGATGCCCATGCGCTAGAGCGACCCAAACGCTTCTTTGGCGCTGCACGAAACATTGAAGAAGGCGGCAGCTTAACCATCATCGCTACAGCATTGGTCGATACCGGGTCAAAAATGGATGAAGTTATTTACGAGGAATTTAAAGGCACGGGTAATATGGAACTGCATCTGGACCGGAAAATTTCGGAAAAACGCGTTTATCCTGCCATCAACGTACGACGCTCCGGCACTCGTCGCGAAGACCTGCTGACCAATGAGGATGAATTGCAACGCATGTGGATTTTGCGCAAATTGTTGCACTCTATGGAAGACACGCCGGCGACAGAGTTTCTGATAGACAAACTAAAAGACACCAAAACCAATAATGATTTTTTCCTTTCAATGAAGAGGAAATAAGGGCTCAAATCACACTTTGGGACCGAGACCTTACTTACTGCTAACACCCATATCCTATGCGCTATTCAGATCTTCGTGAATTTCTGCAGTTCCTGGAAAAACAGGGCGAGCTGGTACGAATCAAACAGGAAGTTGACCCCAAACTGGAGATCACTGAAATATGTGATCGCACCTTAAAGAAAGGCGGGCCGGCCTTACTATTTGAAAATCCCAAGGGTTACTCTATCCCGGTATTGGGCAATCTGTTTGGTACTGAAAAACGCGTAGCCTTGGGTATGGGAGCAGATAATGCCGCCAATCTACGGGAGATAGGCGAGCTGCTTGCTTATCTGCGCCAACCAGATCCACCCAAGGGACTGCGCGATGCCTGGGACAAAATGCCAGTACTCAAGCAAGTGCTGAACATGGGATCCAAGCTCGTTAAAAAAGCGCTCTGTCAGCAGCATGTATTACGCAACGAAGAAGTCGATTTATACCAACTCCCCATCCAGACCTGCTGGCCAGGAGATGCCGGCCCACTAATGACCTGGCCACTGGTTATCACCCGCGGACCTAATAAGGAAAGACAAAATCTCGGCATCTACCGCCAGCAGTTGATTGGTAAAAACAAATTGATCATGCGCTGGTTGAGCCATCGTGGTGGGGCACTCGATTTTCAAGAATGGCAGCAAAAGCATCCTGGCGAACGCTTTCCTGTTAGCGTCGCGCTGGGGGCCGACCCAGCCACTATTCTCGGCGCTGTGACACCGGTACCCGATACACTGTCAGAATACGCTTTCGCCGGTCTTTTACGCGGCGACAAAACTGAACTCACACGCTGCATCAGCAATGACTTGGAAGTCCCGGCCAGTGCCGAAATTATTCTGGAAGGGTATATCGAACCCGAGGAATACGCAGATGAAGGTCCCTTCGGAGACCATACGGGTTATTACAATGAGGTTGACCGCTTCCCAGTATTTACTGTCGACACACTCACTCATCGCACTGATCCGATCTACCACAGCACTTACACCGGCCGCCCACCAGATGAACCGGCCATTCTCGGGGTCGCCCTTAATGAAGTTTTTGTGCCTTTATTACAAAAACAATTTCCAGAAATCGTTGATTTTTACTTGCCACCCGAAGGTTGCTCTTACCGGATTGCTGTCGTTACCATCAAAAAACAATACCCCGGACACGCCAAGCGTGTCATGTTGGGCGTATGGTCTTTTTTACGGCAATTCATGTACACAAAATTTGTCATTGTCAGCGATGACGACGTCAATGCAAGGGACTGGAATGATGTTATCTGGGCGATGACGACCCGAATGGATCCGGCCCGAGATTGCACCATTATTGATAATACTCCAATTGATTACCTCGATTTCGCCTCACCCGTATCGGGTCTGGGCTCTAAAATCGGATTTGATGCCACAAACAAATGGCCCGGAGAAACCCAACGTCAATGGGGCAAACCCATTACAATGGATGAGAAAGTCAAACAGCGTATTGATGCGCTCTGGGATAAATTGGGGATCGATTAAAAGGGGCACAACCCCCTTTTAACTGGGCGTTAACTTCTTTAGTAAACCCTCAGCCTTTTTATTACCTTGCGCCGCTGATTTTTTTGCCCAAAGGATCGCTTGGTCTTGATTTTTTTCTGAACCGATCCCTTTCAACAACATAACTCCAATCAAATACTGCGCCGTTGCATTGTTTTGTTGCGCAGATTTTTTAATCCACTTAAAAGCCAATTTATTGCTTTTTTCGACACCGATACCTTTCAAATAAAAAAAGCCTAGCTTTAATTGCGCCTCAGCTATTCCTGATTCGGCAGCTTGCTCATAAAACCGAGCGACATTGCTTTTATCTTCATCCTTAAGTTTACCCTGCTCATATAACAGCGCCAGATTAAGCTGTGCATTGGGATTGCCCGCATCGGCCGCCATTTTGTACCACTGCTGCGACAATGCATAATCCTGGGGTACACCTTCCCCACTTTCGTACAATACGCCCAGGTTAAACTGAGCACCATCATGGCCGTTTATCGCCGCTTCCCTGTACCATTTCAATGCCGTATCTAAATGCGGCTCTACGCCTTTTCCATGATCATACATGACAGCAAGGTTATACTGGGCACTGCTGTTACCTTGCTCAGCCAACGTCGTCCAGATCTTTTTAGCCTGCTCATAGTCCTTAGACTGGAAAGCCTGAAGACCGGAAATAAATTCATCACTCTGCTCAGCTCGAACAACAACTGATAACAGGCAAATAATAAATATGGCAAATGCTCTGATTAGAATTAGAATATGACACCCCCTGTGCGTTCAGCTCACTATTTTTTGTTTTCTTGGCTAACCATGCCTTACATATCCAACAAATAAAGCGAAGCCTACATTATTTCGATATATACTACTCTTATTAAGAATAGCAATTATTCCAAGCAACTACAGTGTTTGGATTACCATTTTGTTACTAATTTTCTCACCTCTTATTCTCTAATCAGCCTATTTTCTGCATCACAATGACAAATAAGCATAATGATCGCAATTTCGACGGACTAGTGGAACGGTTTGAGCAACGTATCGCCAACTCCACCAAGGGCCATTTGCGCCAGGATTTAGTTGAATGGCAGTTGCAGCAATATTTACCGGAACTTTTTCAAACCTCCGGACTAAACATTCTGGACGCAGCTGGCGGCCTTGGACAAATGACACAACTGTTTGCCATCAAAGGCCATAGTATTACCTATGTCGATATTTCCGCCGACATGCAACGTCGAGCAAAACAACGGATACGAACAAGCGGTTTCGACCCATCCTTAATTGACTGGCATCACAACTCAATACAGTCATACAGTAAAAACAAAGCACCTTGCTTTGATGTCATCTTATGTCATGCGTTGCTGGAGTGGCTTGCTGAACCAAAAACAGTGCTTGAAAAAACGCTTTCTCTATTAAAACCCGGCGGCAAGGTTTCCTTGCTTTTTTATAACCGCCACGCACTCGTTCTAAAAAATGCAATGGTGGGTAATATCGATATCTTGTTGCCGAACAAACACCGGAAAAGTCCGCGACGAAAAGGTTTAAGCCCTCCCAACGCCCAATATCCTCATGACGTGCTCAACTGGTTTGAGCAATGGAAATACGAGCAACTACAACTCAGTGGCATTCGAGTGTTATATGACTGGATGCCTGCAGAACAATCTCATGCCTCTGACTACGAAACAATACTGGCGATTGAAAAACACTACTGTCAACAACCGCCTTATCAACTCATCGGCCGTTACAGTCATGCGTTATTTCGAAAGCCGGTCTAAGGGCCGCGGAAAGAAAGAATTATCCTAAGATTGCGGAGGATTTTGGCCCAGCTTCCAGGCGTATCAAGGGGAGCATAGTGGGCCTATGTAACGCTTGATACAACGCAGAAGATGGGATAATTCTTTTTTTTCGCGGCCCTAACCCTTTCTTACACGCCAGCAATAGCAACACTTGTCTTCGGTTGCGGCAATGCCGGCAAACCATGAGTGCTGAGCAGCAGCCCCTGCTGATAGCATTCAGTGCTTTTCTCATGCTCACCTAGATGGGCCAGTAGGCGTCCAAGTTCCGCATAGGTTTCAAGCTTTTTCTCCAGTTTAAGGCTACTTTCAAAATATTCTCTTGCCTTGCCCCATAACTGATTTGCCAACGAAAGACGACCCAGACAAAGAAGCAGATCAGCATTATTCGGCCTGGATTTCAACCAACCCTCAGCCAACAACAATTGCTTATCTGGCTCTTGGGAACATGCCTTACCGTACAGGCTGACCAATTTATCATCCCAACTACGTTGCAGCGTAAACCGTAATATTCCCTCTGCCTCTGCAATTGCATTAACAGACAATAATGCCTGCGCATACGCCTCAACAGCCCGCACGTCCTTATAAATTTCACTGGGGAGATTCTGCCAAATACTCAGTAGCCTGCCTGATGCATTTTCACCACCCTGCTGAGCCACTTGCGATAAAAGACTGCAATAAACTTCTTCCTGAAGCTGATCAAAATTTTCCAGAAAAACTCCTTTCGTCTTGCGCAGCGCTGGCAGTAACGCTTGTAGCTTCTCCCAATCCTTGACTTCTTTATAGGCCTGCAATAACAACTTTAATATGACCGGATTTTTTGGTTCATTTTTCTGTAATCTCGTTAGCGTTGCTAATGACTCCTCATACTGGCCATTCTGTAACTGCAACTCCGCCTGCGTAATACCTAATGCAATATGATTACCATCGACATGCTGTTCAGCCTTGCGTAAAAACGTCTGACTCTCTTCTTTCGCACCCATTGCCTGGCTAGCACGAGCAGCAATCAAGTAATTAACGACAGGTGCTGGAGAACGAGACGCAGATTTTGCTAGCACCTTCCGCGATTTCTCCCAATTACCTTCGACAAAAGCCAACAAGCCCGCTGTCGTTTGACGCTGTGTACGCGATTGTTGTTGACCACGCAGCCAGCGACTAAACGTTCCACCCGGTGCCAGCATGTGTGATATAAGACGCAGCAAAACGTAGGACGTAGCAAACAACATCACAACTATTACAATTCCAGCAGCCAGACTCATTTCAATAGCCTGCTGATCATAGGCAATCAGCACATAACCCGCATCCTTTTCAACTACAGTCGCGATGGTCAACGCCATCAACATGGCAATGAGAATTAAAACAAACAGTGTACGCATCACAGGGCACCCTTCTCATCAACGGCTAAACTGGGTCGTTCCGACTCTAATCGCGCATCCTTGGTAGATTCCGCCGTTTTGGCCGCTCGCTGCACCTTGCCGAGACGATCATTCTCGTACACTTTCAGCACACGCAAAGATTCTGAAATATCAGGCACTTCCGTCATGATATCCAATTTTAACAATTGATCCAGCTCAGTGATCGCAGCTTGCGCGGGTTGCCCGGCCAATTGAAAATATTTTGCCAACCACTCACGCGCCCGTTGCAAGCTGTTCTGATAAATTGCCTGCCTGCCAGTAAGCAAGGCCGACCTGGCCTGCTCAAGCATTAAGCGCATATTCTGGCGCAAATAAAAATGCTGCTCCGACGATAACAGAGGTTCGACTTGATAATCGCGATAATGAATCCCCAGCGCTGCTGAAAACTTACGCCATGCTGCCTTGAGTTGAAATTTGGCTTGTCCGTACCACGATGCTTCATCAGATTGAACATCTGAACGGTGCTGCTCTTGGCGTTTTTCACCCATATCCGGAGGAGTAAAGAGAGGCAACTTATCAACTTGGGCAACCAGTGCACTTATGCGGGCATAAGCGCCCTGCACGTCCACATGATCGACTGCCCTTACTGCCACTAGATCACTGGCAATAGCCTGGCGTAACGCAAACAAACCCATATCATCCAGTTCCCTGATGATTTTGTCAGCAGTCGTCAATAAGGAATCGGCACCCGCCAAGTCCTCACCCATCAACAGACGTTGATTGGCAAGGCGTAGCAAATACTCCACTTCCGCCAGCAACCAATCACTTTTATCAGAAGCGGAAAGCGCCTGTAGTCTACTTTGCTGTGATGTCTGCAGTTTTTGCATCTGTTCAAGCCGGGACATCAAGCGCTGTTGTTTTTGATCCTCCGTTAGAGCAATCTGGCGCAGCTCGACATGCAGCTGTTCAATCGCCCTATCCTTTTGCTCGATAACACCCGTCATACGTTGCAGATCAGTCTGCTGCTGGATGCGGCTCATTTGCTGCTGCTGCAGCAAATAATACCCACCAGCGCCCCCCGCCAATGCCAGCACAATCATAAAAAAATAAACAACAACCAGCGCCCACCCACGCCTTTTGGGGGCAGATTTTTTGGCATCCAAAGGTTCGCTCAATGTGGGAATTGTGCTCGCTGCACTACCAGTTGGTTGCTGATCAACCGATGGGGCGTTGGATTCTGGATTTGTCTGTTCCACAAGTCATCTCTCTATTTGTTAATCAACTGATTTGGTTAAAGCGATCCAGTTCCTTCAGGAACGCTTCTACACCTGCATTTTCCGCTACTAGTACCCGTTTAAACCCGTGCTCACGCGCCAACTGAGCAACCCGTTTTCCTGGTAATAACAGTGGCAACTCTAGCAACTGCTCATAAACCTTGTCTTTGCGCGCCGTATCTAGCAGATTCTCCAGTGTCTCACCACTGGTGACACTGCTCATCAGCAAACGATCACCTCTATTGGCAATAAATGATTTGAGTATGCCTCTAGGGTGTATCGCGGGCTGCCTCTGATAAACCTCGCAATAATCGGCTTGGGCTCCACGTTCTCGTAACGTTTGTGCCAGCGTCTCGCGCCCTCCGCAGCCACGAAATATCAACGCTTTGCTACCAGACAGCTGCTGTAAAGCGGGAAGGGACAATAATGCCTCACTGTTCATGCTGCCGGCCATGATCTGCGTATGCATTTCTGTTTGAATTCCGTGCGAATGAAGTGCTGCAGCTGTTGCCGCACCAATGGCATACCAACAGATTCCTACCGGCAATTGCGGCCAATATCGTTCTATCCAGGCGACGCCATAGTTTACTGCATTAGTGCTGATAAAGATGACATGTTGATACTGGTCCAGATCAAGAACTTGACTTTTAATTAGCTTTGCAGTCGCATTATCTGCATCTGCCTGATCAGTAACCGGCTTAATTTGCATCATGGGCAGCAGCGCCGTTTCTGCACCACATGCCTGCAGCGCAGAAACCAATTCACCCGCTTGCGACTCAGGCCGAGTAACCAGTATTCGCCAACCATCAAGAAAGGATTTGCGTGCAGAGGGCATCTTCTCAGGTTTCCCGCTTTTGGGTACTAACATGTAATCAAAACTGGGTTTATTGATACACTGCCTGCAGTATCTCATCGGCTCCCTGCCGTAATAGCTCCTCAGCCACATCAATGCCAATTTGTTCTGCATCTTCCACCGAGCCACGCAGTTCAGCAAATAGCATCCTGCTACCATCAGGATCCCCCACCAAACCACGTAACCAAAGTTGATCATTTTCCAGTAAGGCGTAACAAGCTATTGGCACTTGGCAACCACCTTGCAAACGTGTATTCAGCGCA
This sequence comes from Gammaproteobacteria bacterium, assembly GCA_003353945.1. Classification (GTDB taxonomy): domain Bacteria; phylum Pseudomonadota; class Gammaproteobacteria; order Pseudomonadales; family PIVM01; genus PIVM01. The sequence goes on along the minus strand of PIVM01000084.1, from coordinate 8,479 downwards.
CGTTCTGCAATAACTCGATAGGCCGTAGGCTGATGGTGCAGCACGCTGATCAAATCCGCGATTTCTTTGTCATCGCTACGCAATTCAATGCCAACCGCCCCCTGCCCACCCGCCGGCAAGCTTTGTTCTGGACTAAGGCGGGATCGAATCCGGTCTGACATTTCCAGACGGATCAATCCAGCGCTAGCCAGAATAATGGCATCGTATTCACCTTCATCCAATTTCCGCAGTCTCGTATTCACATTACCGCGCAAATCAAGAATCTCAAGATCAGGACGTTTGGCCATGAGCTGGCATTTTCGACGTAAACTGGATGTTCCCACACGACTTCCATTGGGAAGCTCATCCATCGAATGAAATTGGTTAGAAACAAAAGCATCACTGGGATCTTCCCGTTCACAGATAACGCCCAGCTTTAAACCATCAGGAAACTCCATGGGCACATCTTTCATGGAATGGACCGCGATATCTGCCCGTCCTTCAAGCATGGCTGTTTCCAGCTCTTTGACAAATAAGCCCTTGCCGCCCACTTTGGCCAACGGACTGTCGAGGATCTTGTCACCCTTGGTGGACATGGTCAGCAATTCTACATCCAGACCCTGATGAGCCTCGCAAAGACTCGATTTCACAAATTCCGCCTGCCACAATGCCAGCGGACTTTTACGGGTAGCAATTCTGAGGACTTGTTTCATGAGCAGCCTGAATTCTAAAAAAGGCCCTATGATACGGTAGCAGACGAACGAATTACAGTAATTGCAAAAACTTGCGTATAGAAGTGAGGTGTCGACGGCTGACCTGAGGCTTAAAAGCGCAATCCGTCAGTTTAAGGACAAAGCCGCCGTCACTACGCTCCAGCGCTTCAATTGCCTTGACGGCCACCAGAGCGTTGCGATGCACGCGTACAAAATGGTCTGCAAATTCGCTTTCCAAGCCTTTGAGGCTTTCCTCTAGTAAAGCCTCACCACCCGTATGGTAGGCAGTGACATATTTCTGATCGGCATACAGCGCCTGAATAGTGTCCAAAGGGATCAACACCACCTCACCACGGCGAGTGGTACTCAGGTGCTGGCGCCCACCCGGTGCTTGCTCTTTCTTTTCCGCATCCGATGTGAGGCCCAGCGCATTGATTTGCGCTCTACTCAGCCGTTGCGCCTGATCGAGCGCAGTCTGTAATTTTTGCTGATTGACCGGTTTTAGCAAATAACCAACAGCCGCCACATCAAAGGCCTCCAGGGCATACTCGCCATAGGCGGTACAAAATATCAGCGCTGGGGCTTCGGGCATTTCTACTATTGCCCGTGCTGCCGCCAATCCATCCATACCCGGCATTCGAATATCCATCAGCACGATATCGGGTTGATGCTGTGCGCAGCAATCAAGCGCCTGCTCACCGTGCGCAGCTTCTGCAATCACCTGATAATCCTCGTTTTTTTCAATCATGCGCTTTAAACGTTCACGCGCAAGCGCTTCATCATCCACGACCAGGACCTTAAGCACTAGAAGCTCCCTCTGCAATTTGAGCTGGATAGCTCAGGGTGGTGACATAACTGTCACCCACTGCCTGCAAACGTAACAGCGACTTGTCACCATACAATGCTTGCAAGCGACGGCGAATATTATCAACCGCCACTCGATTTCCCTCAGTCGGTGATCCCGAATTAGAGACGTTCTGCGTGTGACCCATCGAGAAATTCTGCGGACTGGGGATGGGATTGCTAATAGTGATAACGCACTGACCTGCTTCATAGACTCCCTGCACTTTAACCACACCTCCCTGTGGCAGTGGCTGTATCCCATGATAAATGGCATTCTCAAGCAGTGGCTGCAATGTTAATGAGGGAATTTTCACGTTCGCCGGGATGGCCCCCAACTGCCACTCCAGTCGCAGGCGCTCGCCCAGGCGAAGTTGCTCGATACCTGTGTATTTCTGGCATAGCGCCAATTCGTCCTGAAAAAGAACTTCTGTTCTTTTTACTCTCAAGCTAGCTCGGAATAACTCGGACAAGTCTTCCACCACGCGCTCTGCTTTGTCTGGATCTACAGCAATGAGGCTGGCAATGATATTCATGCTGTTAAACAGAAAGTGAGGTCTAATCCTTGCCTGTAAGGCCTCCAGGCGCGAGCGCAATTCCGCTTGCTGTTGCTGGCGTAGCTGTTGTTGTAAAAACAAATAACGCAGAGCGATTCCAGCCATCACCGCACCAATCAACACATTACGGATTATCTGCCAGACATCCCACACCGGAGAGATATCAAAACTCATCAACACTTGAGCAAGCACACTGCATAGCAGCGTCAACAGCAAAATCAGCAAATAACAGATACCAGCACCCCAAACCAAAGGCAGCTGCCCCAAGGGACGGCGCAATCGACATAACATTGCCGCACTGAGTAGCACCAACCACTGCACAAAAAAGGAACTTAATCCAAGATGATACCAGTCAAAATACTGCAAGCCCCCGAGCCCAAGCTCCCAGACCAATACGAGCAATTCAGCCACGATGACAAGACGCAACAATGCCTGAACATTGCAGAAGTCCGGCAGAAAAAAATCATCCTCTTGATCGATACGATTTGGTAACTCTGCGGGTTGGGCCATAGGCGATACCAGATTCTGGCAGTTAATTTTAGTGATATATTGATATAATGCTGAATCTTATTGATTAATTAGTTTAGCAGCCAACCGACCTTACAAGAGAGCAATGCAGCCAATGAGTGATAAAGAGCACACTATCAAACCCTGGGGAGGTCGCTTTAGCGAAGCCACTGATGCGTTTGTCGAGCGTTTCACCGCTTCTGTCCAATTTGACCAACGACTTTATCATCATGATATTAATGGCTCCCTTGCCCACGCCAAGATGCTGAATAGGGCGGGTATTCTCAACGATGAGGAACTTCAGCAAATCAGCAACGGACTGAACGACATCCGTACCGAAATCGAACGGGGAGACTTCCCCTGGTCCGTTAGCCTGGAAGATGTACATATGAACATCGAAGCCAGGCTGACAGAATCCATTGGTGTCACGGGCAAAAAACTGCATACCGGACGCAGCCGTAACGATCAGGTCGCCACCGATATCCGCCTTTATCTGCGTGATGAAATTGATACCATCGCCACAGAGCTTACACGCCTACAAGAGGGGGTGATTGCACTGGCCAAACGTGAAGCGTCCACCATCATGCCAGGATTCACCCATCTACAAACCGCGCAACCCGTCACCTTTGGCCATCACATGCTGGCCTGGAATGAAATGCTCGAACGTGACTATGGCAGACTGATGGATTGTCGAAAACGGGTCAATATTTCCCCCCTTGGAGCTGCGGCATTAGCTGGAACCACCTATCCGATCGACCGGGCCTATACGGCAGAACTACTCGGTTTTGATGCGGCCAGTGCCAATTCCCTGGATTCTGTTTCAGACCGCGACTTCGCCATTGAATTCACCGCCTTTGCCAGCCTGGTGATGACACATCTATCGCGTTTTTCCGAAGAACTGGTACTTTGGACGTCAGCACAATTTAACTTTATTGATCTGCCGGATCGTTTCTGCACCGGCTCCAGCATCATGCCCCAAAAGAAAAACCCCGACGTGCCGGAATTGGTACGCGGTAAAAGTGGTCGCGTCATCGGACATTTAATTGGTCTGCTTACCCTGATGAAGGCACAACCGCTGGCTTATAACAAAGACAATCAGGAAGACAAGGAACCGCTGTTTGACAGCATTGACACCATCAAGGACTGCCTGAAAGCCTATGGCGATATGGTGCCAGCAATTGAAGTCAAAGCCGATACCATGCGTGAAGCGGCCCGACGCGGTTTTTCCACCGCCACGGATCTGGCGGACTATCTGGTGCGAAAAGGCATCGCCTTTCGTGATGCCCACGAAATTGTAGGCCAATCTGTTGCCTATGGCATCAAACACCAAAAGGACCTGGCCGACATGACACTTGAGGAATTGCAGCAATTCAACGACAGTATTACAGCAGACGTCTTCGATATCCTTACCTTGGAAGGCTCTGTGGCAGCACGCAATCATCCGGGTGGTACCGCGCCTGAACAAGTGAAAATCGCAGCAAAACTGGCAAGCGAGCGCCTACTTAGCAGATAGATCACAGAGAAATTAAAACGGAAGATACTCTCTAAAAACTAATGCGGCCTAAAACCTAACGCGGCGCCCTGAAGAGTTTCAGTTGCTGCTGCGTTTAGTGTTTGCCAGACCGCTTTCAAATATAAATGTTTCAACTTCCCCAAATCCTTTTACTAGAATACTGTCAATGCCTAGTTTGTCAGCCTTTTCTATATTAATGGCATTGTCATCAAAAAATAAAACCTTACTTGCGTGAGTATCCAGATGCTTGAGTACGTATTCAAATGCCTCATTCTCGGGCTTTGTTTTATTGATAATGTGTGAGGAAAACATAACATCAAAATAGTTTTCAAGCTGAAATTCATCCAACATGCGAGGCCAATGAAGCTCATTACAATTAGACAGAACCGCCAGTTTATGATTATCTTTCAATCCATCCAATAAGTCTGTTACTCCCGGAAACAACCTCTTAGGCCACGCTGTAAATTCTGCCAGAAATTCAGATGTGTTAACGTTAAGTGCCAACTCTTGAATAAGGGAATCAGCAAACTGCTTAGCAGAGATTTCACCTTTTTCGAACGCAATAGCAATCCTAGAATTAAACCATTCCTCTAGTTTGAAACTGGCATTTCCGTTTAGCCATTCCGGTGGAAAGGGATGCTCACCTAACTCAACAAGAACACCACCCAAGTCAAATAAAATCACATCATAGTTCAAATTCATGTAACTCGTTCTCTTCAATCACATCTAACCCCTACCTTATTGCGCTCAACTCATGTTTTGTTGCTTCATCATACGAACACCCCAAAAAAGAGCTTTTCTTCAGCCTCTGCCCTGAGCTTTACGGCTGTTTTGGCGCTTCAACAGAAAATCAGTCCGACAACAGCACATTGATACACCCTGCCTCAATTGTGGTGCATTGCTACAATAACCTGTGCGCACCACTGAGGAAATTAAGATGAGCACCACAAGCATACGATTGAATCAAGAACTTATTGATAAAGCTACTATTATGGCAAAAGGCACTTAATCGAACACTACCTAAGCAAATTGAGCACTGGGCAAAAATTGGTGAAATCATGGAAGATAACCCCAATTTGCCGTATTAGTTTGTAAAACAAGCAATTATAGCTGAAGCTGAACGTGAAGCGGGTAAGCTGGAGAGTTACGATTTTGGCTAAAGCAAAAACTGTATTACAAACCACGTCAGCTTCTCTCGAAAAGCGGAAGCTGCCCCAATAGTTGACCTACCCGGTCAGCAATATCCGAAAATCACCAATAGCGGTCTGACTTGAAATTTACAGAAGGTGTAAAGTCTTCTCGGAAGCCGACATTCGGTTACCCCTTTGATACATACAGTTGTTGTAGGGGGTGCCGCTGCCAATCGATATTAAAAGAATTTTTAGCTCCTCACTATTTCGTATTGGGCCTAGTTCAGTGGAACGAATCCACCTATTCCTTGGCTTACTTGAAATGGGTTGTAAATAATCGTTATATTTCAAATGGATACAGTGTCTCAAAGTTGAGAGGATAGAAATAGGTGGAAAGAAAATAGGTGGATGCATTCAATCTATTTACAGAGCGTTTGATATGGTTTGTCGATAAGCTGTTGATTTTTGAGGTGAATAAACGAATACTTGGCGTCGTTGAATAAAATAGGTGGAATGAGGATAGGCGGAATCATTCCTCTGAATAAAAAGTTAAACACAAAGGTTACTTATGGAATTTTTAACTAATGAAAAGGTACTAGTTTCTATAATAGCCGCAGTTTCCGCTGTGCTTGGTGGTATATTGACATCCGTAATTTCTCCTTATGTAAAGGTAAAAATAGAAGAGGCAACTAGAGAAAAGGAAAGGAAGCGAGCACTCATTGCAGTGTGGCGAAAAATGCTCCTTGAAGTGCAGTCAGCCAAAGAATATGAAAATGAGGTTTCTCAAATTCTTGGAGTTCATCCGTCATATTTATCTTTAGAACCGCATTTAAGTAAAGAAGGGAAAAAGAGGTTTCATGCGGGAGCGCGTACAATAACAGTTGGTAGTCCTCTATCTACACCATTAATAGCTATTAAAGATGAAATTTCTAGGTTAGAAAAAGAATGGGGTGTGTGATAAATGTTTAACAATCGCAAGCAGCCGGAAACCAAAAGCTGTGCGCCTTTGTGCATTTGCTTCGCAAATTATTGCACAAAACCACCCAACTTTTGGTTCCGCTGTTGCGGGCGTTGCTTTCTCGAGCAATAAACAAACTATAGTCTTAATAAAAACAATGCATTAGCATCGTTATAATAAATTTATTATATCCAAGGTAAAGAACTGTGCTAGAGTATTCAATATGACCTTCGAACTCTATGATTATGTTAACAGTAAAGGGGTTAATGAATTTGAAGCCTGGACCCAGTCTCTACAAAAGAAAGATAGGGCTAAGCTAAATGTAAAGCTCGATATGCTTAGCAAATCGGGTGAAGGTTTGTTTCCACATGTATTGACCGGAACCACCACTCCTGGAATACAGAAGCTTAGGGTAAAAGGTAATGTGCAGCTGCGGCCAATGCTATGTACTGGCCCCATATCTGTAGATGAAGAGTTCACATTATTACTTGGCGCTAAAGAGGTGCAGTCGAAGCTCGTTCCAAAAGACGCTGACAAAATAGCTAATAGAAGAAAATCAGAAGTTGTGAACGATCCGAAGAGGAGAGTAGAACATGAAAGAGTTAGTTAAAATATTAGCATCTGAGTTTAAAGATAAAGATTATGCGCACACATATCTTGAAGAGTTCTCAAATATGGAAATTGCTGCGCAAATTAAAGCATTAAGGGAGCAACGTGGCCTAACCCAAAAACAACTTGCTGAGTTAGCAGGAATGAAACAGGAGAGAGTATCTGCTCTAGAAGATGTAAATTATGATTCTTGGACAGCAAAAACTCTTCGGAAGTTAGCGCGAGCCTTCGATGTTAGCGTTAAATTCTCATTCGAAAATGTAAGTAGTCGAATTCTAGACATTGATAAATTATCAAAAAGTGAATTAGAGAGAGACACAAGAACGGAAGATTTAAAAGAATTTGGTAGCAATGGATTCTCAGGTATAACTACTTTACCAATTTGGGGGGAAACGGTATTAACCTCAAATCAAAACAAAGTAACTCCTCAATATATTCCTGCGAATGATGATTGGCATAGTTTTACGGAATCAGAAACATTGTCAACAAAGACTAATTAACCATGAATAAAGACGCTATACAAGAAGCCACAAAAAAGTTAGCTATTAAAATGATCTACTTAGGTGGTAGTGAAACGAAATTACATAATGGATTTGACCCCCTTGTTCCTGGTCAGGAGCTTGTAGGTCAATTTCGTATCGGTACTGAGTCAGTTGATATAAAAGAGGTCGTTAATGATGGCACAAGCCAAAGTTTTATACGATATCATGTAACTGCAGGAATGAGATATTTAAAGGGGCCAATGCCAGAGAACTCAGAAAATGAACAGGCCGACGAACTTGTAGTTTCTGAAATCACTGCATTGTTTGTTGCAGAATACGCCGTTGTAAGTGATGAAGAGCTCTCAGAGGAATCTATGAATGAGTTTGGTAGATTTAATGCTCCTTTCAATGTATGGCCATACTGGAGGGAATTTTGCCAATCAACTTGTTCACGCATGTCTCTTCCTACAACAGTAATCCCCATGTTAAGAATTGATTAGTTTTCCTAATTATTAGTCACGCAACATAACAATAGCATTCACTCAGACAGTCAAAGCTACGCGCCTTTTTATGCACTCGCTATCGCTCGATTGTTGCAAAAAACACGCTACGCTTTGCCTGCTGGTGATGCTAGGCGCTAGGCACCCGAAAACGCGGTGTGTTAAATAGGCACAATCAATACTAATAGTGTAGAAAATATGAGTGATATTGACGACTACCTACGTAAAGCTAACGAGATTATTGGAGAAAGATCTCGTGAAGAAGAGTTGTATGACAACGAAGTAGTAAAATGGCTACGGAAATACGGGAAAATCCGAAAGGCTTTAAACAAGGCTAAGAAAAAATATCCAGATGAAGCGCTGGAATATGATGAATCAAGTATTGATGAACTACGCGAACGCTATGAGTATTTACTGAGCCACGAAAATATTATTAAGAAAATGTCCCATTAATGTCCGCTTTCTTGTTTTCAGATCTTAAAAATGTAGAAGACCAAAGTCACTTTTGCTGAATGAATAGACTCGCGAATAAATCAAATTTCCTTCGACAATCAAGGATCTCAGTTTCCGCAATCTCTAAATTGGGTTAGTTCGAGAGAGTCTGAAACCAGTTCAATCGGACAAAAATTCTTTTTACCAGATCATATTGCTCGGTGAATTCGACTCTCAATGCACACTCTCGGTCACGGCC
>PIVM01000221.1 GCA_003353945.1 Gammaproteobacteria bacterium | reverse complement strand
CCCGGCACCCGAAGGCACACAATGTTGTGTGCCTTCGGGTGCCGGGGTATATTTTTCAGGGTTATAAAAAAAGTCCAGCTGTTTCTTGACAAAAGGCAAAAAAGCATTTACTTATCCTTAAATCTCGCATATAATGAGATGTGCCTGCCTGAATATCTCGACAATACCGTCGCTGAATTCCCGGAAAATATTGCTTATATTTTCCAAGGCTACAAAATTACATTTAAAGATTTTAACGATATGGTGAATCGCTTCGCCACATGTCTCACTGATTTTACCTGTGAATATGAGGTGATCGATTATGGATATGGAGGAGGTTGAATTTACAAGAGGGTAATAGACAGGAGGGTAATAAAATGAAGACAAAAGCAATCGCAACGATAGTGATAACGCTGTTTTTGGTAAGTATAGCAGGAATAGCATCAACTGCCAGTGCCAAAAAACCAAGAGCGTCTAACGACCGGAAGAAAACAGGAGAGAACGCAGAGGTCCGAGCAGAGCTGAGGGTTGACCCGAACGGATATGCAGCCGCGAAAGGTCATCACCCCGGGGACCTGGACGACCTCCAGGTGGCACTTCTAAGCTCGGGAATAAAAAATTGGCGCGTGCTGAAAGACTCGGTACAGATAGACCTGATTGCAGGGAGCCATGCCGTTAGTCTCCCGGTTCAGCAACACCGCCGGATAAGGGATCTGAATCACGACGGAATTAAAGAGCACCTCCTGGAAGTCGACCTGGCAGGTGGCCGGGAGGAATATCGGGAACTTACGGGGTTCCACCCACACACCCTTCGCGTCCGGTACATTTCAAGGGTCCGGTTCGTTCCAGGACGCGGCGCACGGAGATCCGTTAATTCCTCCACGGTCTCAGCATCTTTGTTTGACGCCGCCGTGTCCACAGACGCCGCAGGTCTATCAGCGGACTTAGAACAGATGGCCTCATCGTCTTTGCTTGACGCTGCCATGACCACAGACGACGTATCAACGTTCTGCTATGGCAATGGGACCTACCCAATTGAGGATTCCATTACCTGCCACTTCGAGAGTTCTGCACTAGCCCTTGACATTCAGGGGGTGGTTTCCCAAATCAACGTGTGGATTGCTCCTTCGGGTGGCAATATCCCGTCTGACGCCCAAACGGTGATTGAAGCATATGCCGGCAAAGGACCCCCGCAGCGTCACCTCAGCTTTAACTACTGCACCAATTGTGCGCCAGCCACTGGCAAACCGGGGGCTCCGGGCTACGCGTCTACTGCGGTGTCCTTGGATGAGCTTGATCTACTTTATATCTACGTCGGTCAGAATGGCAAAGCTGATACCTTTGGGGCCGGGTCTGCGTCACTCGTCTCGAAGAAGAAGCTTAAGGACATATCGGTGGACAATCTAATGAAACCCAGGGAGGTCGGTATCATGGTAATCGCCGGCAGCGGCGGTGCCGGTGGCGGGTGGAACACCAAATGCAGTGTCTTGGCAACCTACTGTTACAATGGACGCGATGGGTATGACGGCGGGCAGGCCCCTCTGAGCGTTGACAAAGACGTAAGCGCGGCGGGCGGTGGCGGCGTGGTAGATAAAGGCGAAGGGGAGGGCGGTAACTTGGACGGGGATGGGTTTGGCGGCTATGGTGGGAATGCAGCCGATCATCCCTTACGTGCCGGCGGAGGCGGAATTGGCGGCTATGGTGGGATGGACCCGTATTCAGATGATTACCAAAGCGTCTTTGAGGGCGTCAGTTCCATTTGGATCCATGGTGTTGGCGGTTGGGCTGACCCAGCAAGAGGCTTCGCCACTGGCGGTGGTGGCTTCGGCGGCGGCGGCGGCGGCGGGACGCCAGGAAGGACAAGGTGCGGAGGTGGCGGAGGTGGCAGCTGGTCACGACAAGCCACAATGGACCCGGACGCCGAACTGGTACACGGTGTCAATGAGGACTCGGATCCTACGGTTCTGATCACTTTTGATGTTGTGTATGATTGAGAGTAAGCACGGTCTTTGATGGCGAAGTCGCCACAGTAGGAGTATACTCGATTCTCAGTTTGCTGATGCAATTCACACATTTTCTTCTCTTCTGTAATAGGTGTTCTGTGCTACCCACATCTCCTTCTATCCATGCGCAAACTCCTTGCGTTGTCAGACAAGCGTGCAACTACAGATTAGGCGCCCTGAACATCCTATAGTTGGCGCCTGTTGTCGCCATTTGGTGTCATGGCCTGAGCAACGCCGCCGGCATTTGAAGCGGCAGGCAGCAGCAGCTGGTGGTTCCGCCTCGTTCGGGTTGCGCTTCGGCAACAGTACCGGCGGTAATCGGCAAAGAGTCTGCACTCATGGTCACACCATACACAAAACATAGCGCCGTGACCAGGACGAAGGGCAAATGGGCAGCGAAGCCCAGGAAACCAGCGAGCCTGCCATACATTGCCCATCTTTCATGCTGTACGCGGTGTCATTTTCTGCTATAGCGAACATGTGTGCACTATAGCTCGAGTGACAATCCTCTGTTTCCGTCACCTCGATTGTCTCAACCCTGCCTACAGGGGGCCATCATGACGCCTGCCGCATACACACCGCGCGATCCCAGCACCACTGTGCTCTACCAGGTGGTGGCCGATCATCTCGAAACCTTTCTGGCCACTATCGACGACGACCCCACCGCCAAAGGCTTGCCCCAGTTTGTCAAGGACGAATTTTACGCCTACCTCCAGTGCGGCATCTTGGCACATGGTTTTCTTCGACTGGACTGTGACAGCTGTCCGCACAAGATGCTGCTGGCCTTCACTTGTAAGCGGCGCGGCTTTTGTCCGTCATGTGCCGGCAGGCACAACTTCCCGTTTTGGAAATCCGACTCTGACCCGAATGGCGCCATATCTTTCGGCACGGGCAGGTTCACCGGCATCAAATAGAATTAAGGTTGGACTAAGGCAGTAAGGTTGTCAATGACGAGGATTCTCACTGACCAGGGCGGTATATCATACCTCCAGAGAGATTCGCGTAAGCGTCCGTTAACGTTCTACCTCATGCAATATTGGTAGGGTAAGGATATAAGGGGAGATTGGGGATGCTCTATCCCGGATTATTCATGAGTGCTCGTCGCGAGACCGTCAGATGTAGGTCAGATCAGGCCGAGCGCAGCAGAGCGACGCAGGCATACCTGCCGGTATGTCGAGACGCGAAGCGCGAGTACGGCCTGAGATGGCTTGCAGATGGCGGTCGCAGCAGAGTAGTTCATGAATAATCCGGGCTATAATGCATTTATCAGTTCACGTTGCACGTTTTCTTTTAATTGATCAATGCCAACTCGATCCGACATTACCGTATCACGAAGCATTTCTTTTACATGAGCTCGTGTGAATTGGTGAAAGTCTTGATCATTTCTCACATTGGTGGCTCTTTTCCTAGCAATTGAGCAAAGCTTTTTCATTTCAAGATTCACTACATCCACATGGCGATCACGAAGATCGACAATAGGGGTGTTGCCGGGATTGCTTATCAACGTGAGCCCATCTGCCTCTAGTTCATCCCGGCGTAATAATATGATATGAATTCGGTCTATTCTATCCATTGAGGTTACAATGGCCAATATAACTTCTGATATATGATCCTCTCTTGTGGAGCATTCCCATAGGGAGAGAGTGTTGTTGGTAGTCCGAAGGCATGAAGTAATTGCATCAGCACTAATCTCATCTGGATTCATAAAAGGCTTAACTTCCCATTTGGGCCTGCTGATTTTCCGAGCAAAATATTGCAACACCAACCTCGTTTACTGTGAGAGATCATCAACGACCTGCCTAATATATCTTGCTAGCCAAGGGACAACCTCATTATGCCTTCTCAAAACGTCAGTAGAATGTGGCCCACCCCATGCTTCCAAGCCTCTAACCTATCCATGAATCAAACAGGCGAGTCAATGCCCGAAACATCCTCTGGTTACCGACCACGTGAACCTCAAAATTCACCTTATTATCAGTGCATTGAAGACCATTTTGAACGATTTGAACAGGTCTATGATGATCGCTTTCCCAAAAAGTACGGCTTCTTACGGCCTTATGTGATGCGGGTCATCTACCGCTACCTGGACTGCGGCATCCTGCACAACGGTTTTGCACGTGTCAGGTGTGGCGATTGTGGCCACGAGTACTTGCTTGCCTTTTCATGTAAACGCCGCCATTTCTGTCCATCATGCCATCAAAAGCGGGTGGTGGAATTCGGCGAGTGGCTTTGCGAAGAAGTCCTCAAGGCCGTTCCGCATCGTCATTTTGTCTTCAGCATACCCAAAATCCTTCGCCGGTATTTCCTCTATGACCGCAGCCTCCTTTCCGACCTAAGTCGCTGTGGATGGGAATCACTTAAGGTCTTTTTTCAAGGCACCACCCCGGAACAAAATGCAATACCAGGGGCCGTTATCGCCATTCAGAGCTTTGGTGATTTTTTAGGATTCCATCCGCATTTGCATATTCTGGGTACGGACGGATGCTTTTATGGAGAAGGCATGTTCAGAGTTGCCCCCTCCTTTGAACTCAAGGCCCTGGAAGAAATTTTTCGGCACAAGGTCTTCAAGATGCTACTTGCAAAAGAAAAGACCACGGAAGACCTGGTTGACATGCTGATGAAGTGGCGCCATTCCGGGTTCAATGTTTTCTGCGGACCCAGGATTCAGCCGGGGGATGAAGAGGCCATGGAGAATCTTGCTCGTTATATTGTCCGCGCCTCTTTCTCTCAGGAGAGAATGTCCTATATTTCTGAGGAATCAAAGGTCGTCTATCAGTCGAAGGATGGCAAAGAAGAGAAGGTTTTTGACGCTTTAGAGTGGCTCGCTGCCATGTGTTCCCATGTCCCCTATCGCGACCCGGAATATCCCATTGAGGGATATACCTCATCATGATTTTTTCAAAACAAGTCATGGCCTCCGGCTCTGAGCGGGCTTAATGCAATGGCCTGCCCGGCTTCCAGCTCGGAGAGCCTACAGCTCGGAGAGATTACGCCCA
>PIVM01000628.1 GCA_003353945.1 Gammaproteobacteria bacterium | reverse complement strand
GAACAATTAATGCCTATATTCTGAACATATTTCAAATTTTGGAGGTCAACATAAAAATCAAGTGCTTTCTATCACACTGGTATCGGCACACTCTGGACGACTTGCGGTCATCTTGTGCTGCCATCTGTTGGCAGCCTGCCCAACCACCAAATACCTGACGTCACCGCCATCGCGCTGCCACCAAAGCCAGTTTCTAGTGTTTAGGCAAAACGGCGATATCCACCTGTTCTAGCAAAATACACCCCTGTCGCGTGTCGTTTCCGGCTGTACCTCTTCATTTGTGTTCCAATATCTCACAAGTTTTCATACAGCTACTGAAATGGTTTATTTATTGATATAATCGCCTTTCTTTTTAGGTGCTCCGAGTGAACGTATTTTCAACGTTGAGGTCAGCGACCAAGTCTAACGGTGTCATCCTTCGTGATGTGTTTATATACGAGTATATAATCGTGCATCGCGCTCGCCGCTTAGTGTTGGACCATAGACAATGGAATGGAGTTATTATTAAATGCCCGGCCGCCGGTGTACTATAATGCGCCAAGGTCCGCCTCTTCAAGCCTAGCGTATAAAAATATGTGGCGCTAGCGTCAATGGGTTTCGCGCTAGCGCCAAAAAACTTCCCCATGCGCAATGGCCCCCCCTCCGTTGTACTATGTAGGCAAAACAACAGTCATGTCAACATTTCTATGCTTTTGTTGCTTAGATGCGATGAGTAAATGTACGCCTATTATATAATATAAATTGGTCAGTTTGTCAGTAAATATGCACGCCGGGCATATATATCAGGGATATCAGTTCGAACCGACGTCATAATACTGGTATTTAATAGGAGACCGAATGGCGTATTTCATGCCGCTGAGGGCGGTATGAAATACGCCTTTTTAACATTGGTTTTAGTCAATCCATTCCTTTTTATATGCTTGTGACCGTATGTCGACAGTCATATGCTAACCAGACACTTCAATCAGTGGCCAGTTTATGCATTATTGATTATTGGCAAACCAACACAAGATTAAGATGACTAGGCCTACATCGATTAACAATATGGACAAGGGGTGGGTACAATTAATGGCTATATTCTGAACAGATTTCAAATTTTGGAGGCCAACGGCTTATTCACTGTTGATCATACTGGTATCAGCACACTCTGGACGACTAGTAGCCCCATTTCGCCGTGTCATCACGGTGGCGCCCCCGCGCAGCGAATCAGATGTCATAGATCGCTACAA
>PIVM01000220.1 GCA_003353945.1 Gammaproteobacteria bacterium | reverse complement strand
GTCTTTGCATCGCATTGGCGTCAACCCCACCGGTAAGCACCTTGCCCGATGAGGGTACTACCGTGTTATAAGCCCGGCCCAGGCGGGTTATTGAGTCTAAAAGGATCACCACATCCCGGTTGTGCTCAACCAGTCGCTTAGCCTTTTCTATGACCATTTCAGCCACCTGAACGTGACGGGTCGCTGGTTCATCGAATGTCGAACTGATCACTTCGCCCCGCACCGAGCGCTGCATGTCAGTAACTTCCTCCGGCCGCTCGTCAATAAGAAGTACGATCAGATAGCACTCTGGATGATTTGCCGAGACCGAGTGCGCTATGTTCTGCAGCAGTACCGTTTTACCTGTACGAGGTGGCGCAACAATCAAGCCTCTCTGGCCCTTGCCCAGCGGCGCCACCAGATCTATTACCCGGGCGCTCTTATCCTTAGCAGTTGGATCGGTGAGCTCCATTTCCAGACGTTCATCAGGATAGAGCGGTGTTAAATTGTCAAAGTGAACTTTGTGGCGGGTTTTTTCCGGATTCTCAAAATTAATTGTATTGACTTTGAGAAGGGCAAAATACCGTTCCCCGTCTTTCGGGCTTCGAATTTCACCTTCGACCGTATCTCCGGTTCTTAAACTGAAACGGCGAATCTGACTTGAACTGACATAAATATCGTCCGGACCCGGCAGATAGTTCGCATCGGGCGATCGCAGAAATCCAAAACCGTCCTGCAATACTTCCACAACACCTTCGCCTATAATCTCCACATCTTTTTCAGCATAATTCTTCAAGATTGCAAACATCAATTCCTGCTTGCGCATGGTGCTTGCATTTTCAACTTCAAGCGTCTCAGCCAGAACAAGCAGTTCTGTCGGAGGTTTGATCTTTAAATCGCGAAGTCTAATCTGTTGGTTATCACTAACGTCTGTCATTGCAAGGTCCAAAAATTGAGGAAATCGGAAAGCTCGTACCCCACGCCTTTGCGGCGCAAACCAAGCTAGCTGTTATTCAAAGATCACGATACTGAGACACCAGCGCGTAGATAAACCGGAGCTCAATCTCTCTCAAACCGAGTAAGGCAAGATTTCCGATTGATCATAGGAAGGAGCCTCATATTACACCAAAACTGAAAAAATGAAACCGTCCTCTTGTCGCACTCCAGTTTTCATCGGCTAAAAAGGTTTAAAAACTGCAAGCAACACCACTATCAGCATAACAGCAGTTGGAATTTCGTTTATAAACCGGAAAAATTTGGGACTCTGGTTTACTCGGTTTGCAGCAAATGCTGTAACCAAATTGCTTAGATAGAAATGAAATCCGGTTAGTCCACACAAGAGTAGCAATTTTAAAATCAGCCAAGTTTCAAGATCCCATCCCATATCACGCACATAGATCAACGCCAATCCAAATAACCAACTTGCTATCATCGCTGGTCTCATAATCACCTTATAAAGGCGACGTTCCATCAATTTAAAAGTTTCTGATTGAACCGATTCCAACCCGCAATCTGCATGATATACAAACAAACGAGGCAAGTATAATAGTCCCACCATCCACGAAATTACCGAGACTATATGCAACCATTTAAATAAAAGATATAAATCTAACACCAGGGAGAAGCACCTTATTCTTCCTGCTCAGCCATCCGTAGAGACCGTAGCATCAATTCAACGTTTTCAACCGGCGTTTCCGGTAAAATCCCATGACCAAGATTAAAAATATGTCTTCCCCGCACAGACATTCTAACTATATTATGCACTTCATCTACTAAACCGCGTCCGCCTACTAACAGACATAACGGGTCCAAGTTTCCTTGCAATACATACTTCCCATTGGTCGCTTTATCTACGCTCCCAAGATCCACGCCCCAATCACAACCCAGCCCGTTCACTTTCACCTGCTCACAAAACGCACCGGCAAAATACCCCGCGCCCCGCGGGAAACCAATTATCGGAATTTCGGGGTAAGTCTCGCGAACACCCTCAACAATCCGGCGGATCGGATCTATACAGTATTTTCTGAATAACACATCTGGTAAATCCAATGCCCATGTCTCGAAAATCTGCAACACCTCGGCACCTGCGCGAACTTGATTTACCAGATAATCCGTTGAACTTTCTACCAAAAGATCCATCAACCGATTAAACCAATTCTCCGGTGCATTCAATGCTTCCCAGGCTGCTCTACGCACCATTTTACGATCACGCGAAGTTCCACCTTCGATCATATACGTTGCGACCGTCCAAGGTGCGCCGCAAAACCCGATCAGCGCAACATTGGAAGGAACGCTATTCGACAGTCTATCCACCGTTTCAAATACTGGCTGCAAGCGCGCTTGAAGATCTGTCATGCTTAGCCTAGCAACAGATGCATCATCCCTGACAGGATCAAGCACCGGACCATCACCTTCACGAAAAGAAACACTCTGTCCTAAAGCATGAGGGATCAACAATATATCGGCAAACAAAATCGCTGCATCAAGATCAAACCGGCGCAACGGCTGAAGCGTTACCTCCTCAGCCAATTCCGGTGAATAACACAAATCTAGAAACGAGCCGGCCTTTCCACGAATCTTACGATATTCAGGTAGATAGCGGCCAGCCTGTCTCATCATCCAAACCGGCCGCTGATCCGATTCATGTTTGAGAAGTGTTTTTATCAGTGGTTTTTGTCGTTTCATTTTATCCTGAGCAGCTATAGCTGGCTGTGTTTAATCTTTTCAATCATTAAGAATCTATAAGTGTTGTTGTTGTTGTGATGTGAATCTCGGGGATTATCAATTTTCCATATCTTATACATAGAAAGTTAGTTTTCCACTATGGAATGAGAAATGAGAGCATATTTTCATTTCATAAAATTTATGAATAAAAACAATATGATAGCAGATATTATAACAGGTTATCCCTAATTATCCATAGTTTATAGTCAGGTTGATACCCAAAAACCTAGTTTTCCCGACCTGTCTATAATTTAGTCAAACTCTGATCGTTCAGTGGATAACTTACCGATGTTTTCAGCGATTTGTTAAACAGTATTTTTACAAGAATTTTATCAAAACGTTCTCCACAGATGATAGACAGGCCGTCATGAATAGCGTGCAAAAAAAATTTTTCCACTTGCATTTAATATCCGACGCTACCGGCGAAACCCTGAACACCGTTGCAAGAGCGGTCACGGCTCACTATGCCGATTTTCAGCCCATTGAGCATAGTTACTCGCTCGTCCGTTCCCAATATCAGCTTCAGCGTGTTCTGCACAGTATGGAAGCTAATCCAGGCATTGTTCTGTTCACTATCGTTAATCCTGAGTTGAAAGCATATCTGGAAAGTAGCTGCAAGGCGCTGGATATTCCCGCGATTTCAATCTTAGACCCGATAATCGATGCTATGGCGATCTACCTAAACACCGAATCACGGCCTAAGGCCGGTGCACAGCATGTAATGGATGCGGAATATTTCCGCCGCATCGAAGCGATGAACTACACAATTATGCATGACGATGGCCAACATATAGAGAACCTTGAAAAGGCCGATGTTGTCATCTTAGGCATAAGCCGGACCTCAAAGACGCCAACAAGCATTTATCTTGCCAACCGCGGAATCAAAACTGCCAATATCCCGCTGATACCTCAGATACCGCTTCCAGCATCCGTTGAAAAATTAAAAGAACCTGTTATCGTCGGACTGGTAGCGACCGCAGAACGCATCTTCCAAATTCGCAAAAATCGTCTGCTTAGCCTTAACGAAAAACGTGAAACCTCTTACACTGATAAACGTGTAATCTCTGAAGAAATCTCTTTTGCCCGCAAACTCTGCCATCGTCACAATTGGCCTATGATTGACGTAACTCGCCGCTCAATTGAGGAGACCGCAGCCGCGATCCTCAATATCTACCATCAACGCCGGGAAAGAGATAATACGAACTGATGTTGATTCACGAACCATTGCTACTCGCCTCAAAAAGCACCATTCGGCGTGTATTGCTTGAAAATGCCGGCCTTAAAATTGAGGTTGAACCGGCCCAGGCTGATGAGGATAAAGCTAAGCGAGCGTTTCAGACAGAACGGGTAAACTCTCAACCTGCAGATCTTGCTAAATTCCTGGCGCAGATGAAAGCCACATTGGTATCTGGCAAACATCCGCGAAAACTAACCATTGGTGCAGACCAAATTCTAGTTTTTGAAGATAAAATTATCAGCAAACCAACTTCAATTGACGAAGCACGCAACTTGCTGATCGAAATGCGGGCCAAATCTCACGAGCTTGTGTCTGCCGTTGCGTTGGCGATGGATGGTAAAGTTCTCTGGTCGTTCGACGAAGCAGTGCAGGTCAAGATGCGCGATTTTAGTGACGAATTTCTCAGCACCTATCTTGCTGCTGCAGGAGATAGCGTGCTGGAAACCGTCGGCGGATACAAGCTGGAAGGTTTGGGCGTTCATTTATTTGAAAAGATCGACGGTGATTATTTCACGGTCTTAGGATTGCCGATGATTCCCTTGCTTGAATTTCTGCGCCTGCGCAATCGGGACCTTGTTTGAGAGCCTAATTATACCTGCCGGTATGGGCATCTGTTTTGCAGACCGGTGTACAAGCGTTGAAGCTTCAGCGGTCTTCCGCAAGCCTAAGAGTCAATATCAACGTTCTTTGGTATAAGACAGAAGCTGTCATTGTTTGCATATTCGCGTGCGGCCGGTATCGTATGAAATCCGATCCAGCCTCCAGCTCTGTTCAAGCCGCAAGTCTGCCTGTACGGCTGTGAAGACCAGCCCCGCTCCTTTCAAACTGCCCGCACTCTTTGCGCCGGAAACTCGGATCAGATAGCGGCTGCGAGCGGCATCGCTCTCTGGTTGTTCACAAGGTGCTTCGAAATGATATGTGTCGGGACCTTCGACGAATAGGTTCACCGGTGCTGGCGAAGCGCGTTCAAGTTCGACCGACAAAAACACGCCTTCATCTTCATCGCGCACCATGACCGACGAAACCCTCAATCCACTCACG
>PIVM01000627.1 GCA_003353945.1 Gammaproteobacteria bacterium | reverse complement strand
TTTATGGATTATCGTGAAGCATACCTATCCATTCCTCTGCTTCTAACTTTAGGAAATTCTACCGATGCCAATAACGCTGGTCTTGGTAATGCTACTGACTCGTCTAAAATTATGGGTCTTAAAAATTCTTACACCTCCCTAATTCACTCGATGAGTGTCGACCTTAACGGCACGAATATCATTCAATCTACCCCGTTTAGCGAACTCTACAATGCTTTCAAACTCATGACCTCCCTTTCGTGGGGTGATGTTATGACCCAAGGTCCTACGATTGGGTTCTATCCTGATGACGTTATGGCGGCTACTTCTTACACCAATGACAATGTAGCAGGTAAAGGCGGTATGGTTGTCAATAACAACGATGTTCTCACCATTAATCTTCCTACATCAGCTGTTGGTAAAAAAGGAAACAAAGGATTTGCTGAACGTCTTCGTTATATTAACTACGACGCGGACGCCAAAGTAGGAGGCGCTGTGGCGGAAGTATCTCAATCGGTATTTCTAACCAAATCGGCCGCAGACCAACTATACAAATCGCAAGTCATCACCAAAGCGGAAGGTACGCTAACCGCATCGCCTGTCGTCCAAACGCAAGTGATGGCAATTGTAAAACTCAAACATCTACACTCGTATTTCCAAAATGTGCCTATGTCTAAGGGATGCCAATACCGCTTTATTTTCAACCTCAATCAAGCGACTTCGGTTCTTGCGACTAGTGGGACAGTTGTTACGGGTGAAACGCTTGCTAAATCGTCTTACAATGGTGTTAATCCTCTTATGTTGGCGTCTTGTGCTGGCGCTGGAGCAGGTATTAAGGCGACCGCGGGTTCTGTTCGTGTAGACCTTTCGGTTGGTAACACCTGTTTAGACAATACCCTTGCTGGTTATGCTGGGACTTCTACTTCTGCTCTTGGTCGCTCTATTGAACTTCACGTGCCGAGCTACGTTATGCATCCAAGTTTAGAACAAAGTTACATCTCGGCTGGTTCCAACCGCAAAGTGGTATATGATGATGTATATTCTTTCACGATTCGTGGCGTTGAACCTAACCAAAATGTAAATCAACTTATCACGAGTGGTATTAGGGGTATTAAAAGCATATTAATGGTTCCAATGCACACCGCAAGCGAAAATGGGGGTGTGAGTGAGTTTCAATCCGTTCAAAGTTCCTGCGGGGGGGGTGACTGTGCGATGCTACACGCTTTAACCAATTTCAACGTGCAAGTGGG
>PIVM01000083.1 GCA_003353945.1 Gammaproteobacteria bacterium | reverse complement strand
ACTATAATCACATCCAGTGTTTCACTAATGCTTGACCAGTCAGCGAACACGTTCACATCCACCCTATTCAGCGTGGCATTGGCCGCTACAGCCTGGCGTGCCAGAGGATCTATATCACAGGCTAGCACCTGTGCAGCACCTGCCTTTGCCGCCGCAACTGCGGCCACACCGGAGCCAGAACCAAAATCCAATACTCTTTTACCCTGCACCCTATGAGGATTATCCAACAGCCTGAGTTAAGTTGGGTTCCAACATCTGTATCAATCACACCAAATAATCCACTATTCTACCCGATGACAAGGGGTATAATAAGACGTTAACCGAGGATATTACCCGTGCGATATCTCGACAACATCGCCGTCGCTTCATTCGCCATAGCCTCATTGCCCGTGGTTGCCGACGTTCCTGTCGAGAAACTGATTGAACAATTAAACGAACAAAGTGGTGAACAACCCACACGCTTTATTATCTGCGCCAGATGCCACACGCCGATTACACATTTTGAGCATCGCATTGAGGTGCAACATTCCCATCATCACCGTTTCACAAATCCCAACGGCCTTGTCTTCAATATTGGTTGTTTTGCTCAGGCTCTCGGCTGCATGATTGTAGGTGATCCAACACAGACTTTTAGCTGGTTCCCTGGTTACAATTGGCAATACGCCTTTTGTGAGGGCTGTGGTGAACATCTGGGCTGGTATTATCAGACTTCCGGCAGCAATTTTTTTTACGGGCTGATTGCTGAGAAATTAATAGCAACAAGTCAGAAATAAACTGTATTCCACAATACCGGCGCTTTTACTCTTAAATAATGTCCACCTAAAACGGGTTACTACCTCCTCTCTCTCAAATAGAAAAGAAGGCAAAACCGCACAAATTGCTATTCTTTCTAACAATCAATTTCATTCATGAACAATAATCCTAGAATGAGCAACACAGGAGCATCAAGAAGGCTCGCTCCACCGACGAGGAATTGGCAACCATTAACCTTTACCGATTTCATCCTGTATCTTTGCTAACTGTGGCGGTTATTGATTATTACACGCATCAATCATGTCCTTTCCATACATCATCTCCACCAGTTCTGTAAAATCAGCACCAACCGGTAATCCCATACCACCGCAAACGGGCATTACAGCTCCGGTTGTCCACTTGCCCATATCGGAGGCAAAATACACGGCAGCATCACCGATTTCTTCTGGCGTACCGGCTCGCCCCAAGGCTGTGGCTTCAACACAGCGGTCCAGCCAGGCCTGAGGCATACTTTCCTGTAATACTTCTGTGGGGATAAAACCGGGTTGAATTGAATTGACCTTTATCTTGAAGGGAGCAAGCTCATAAGCTGCGCACTTGGTCAGCATTTCCAAACCTGCCTTGGTGGTGCTGTAGGAACCCATCCACTTACCTATCTGCCCGCCTTCCACGGAAGAAATAGTAACAATACTGCCTCCCTTGTTTTTCATCTTCTGCGCAGCGTGTTTGATGCACAACAGAGAGCCGATGATATTCAAATCACACATCGCTTTCCAACCACTGACATCCGCTTCCAGTATTGGGTTGGGAAAACCAGTACCTGCATTACAGACCATGGCATCAAGCTCACCCTGCTCGTTACAGGCGGCACTCACTGCCGCCTTTACCTGCTCTTCATCGGTAATATCGCATACCATTGACTTAACTGACGCTCCCGGAACATGAACTAATAGCCGCTCAATTGCGTCGCTGAGTACGTCTTCACGCCGCCCAACGATCATCACACTGGCAGCACCCTCTTCGGCAAATCGTCGCGCAATGCCAAAACCGATGCCGGTACCCCCACCGGTCACGATCGTGTATTTACCTGTCATCAAGCCCATGATTAATCTCCTCCGCTACTTTTTATGATAAGAGTTTACAAACTGAAGCGCTGGCAGTATTCAGCAAACAACGGCCCGTGTTGTTCTCGACTCAAACCAAATTGATTCAGACTGTATTGATGTTTACCGTGTTTATCTCTCGGCCTGTTATCCAGGTAGTGCTGCATGGCCTGCCGGGCTTGATCAGTAAATTCAAAATCGAAGTGATGATACATTTTTTCAATTGCCACAATCGGCTCTGTCACAATGTCAGCAAACTGCATATCGAAAAAGCGGCTTTCGCGATCAGGCATAGCATCACGCTGTTGCATACCCTGAGTTAAAACAGCAGAAAAATGCGCCACTTCAGACAAACCGGTTTGCACCGGATCAATATCATCGCTGAAGGCGCTGTGCAGCGTACAGGCTAGACTGGAGACAGAGCCCATCACATCCATCGGATGGCGGTGGGTTTGTACGATACAGGCATCCGGGTATTGCGCAAAGATTGCCGGCAGATAGGGTAAATGCGCCGGTGTTTTCAATACCCAGCGAGGCTTTGCATAGTCCACCTGTAGATGCTGTAAGAATCGGTAATGCCAGTGATACGCCGCCGTCATATCCTGATCCAGTGCCCAACGTCTGTAACCTGGCACATAAAATGTGGCACCGTACTGGTCGGAGATAAAATGGGAGGCCAGCAGGGACACGCACTCCTGGGGTAATTCTGCACCAATTTCGTGAATGGCCTTAAATCCAGGCGCCAGCATTTCAACCTCTGCCATGCTTTTTTCAACCGCCGCAATACGCGGGTCCTTATGAAAGCTGTCAGGTTTGGCCGGAGGCATGGGTTTCGATACCTCCCAACTCATTGGTGCACGGTGAGCAGCATCCTGCGCCAATAATTCATAAAGTATGGTTGTGCCTGTTCGTGGCAAGCCCAATACAAACAACGGTCGTTCTATTGACTGCTTCGCCACTTCGACTCGCTGTTTTCGATACTCAACCAGTTGCAGGCGGTTGCTCAACTCATCGAACAGCATACTCGTTACTGCAACCCGCCCTATCAGCGATAAGCTGGCTTCCTCGCGCAGCGATAACAACAGTCTTTCCAAAGCGGGTTGAAAGCTGCCTTCTCCAAAATCCGACAAACCAGTTTTTTTCCCCGCTCGATACATCAACTTGCTTGCATCAAGAGAAGGCACACTAAGGCCTATGTTCTGTAGCATACGGCCAATGCGATTGATGGCTTTGACAGCCACTGGCTGTTGCTTTGATGGGTAGGACATACAGACCTCATTAGCAGGGAAAATTCAGTTGTTCCATTTTACGAACACTGTTTTTTAACTATAATTACTAACGCTGTTCATTAAGTCAACAGATCATGCCAAGAAAACGCTTGGGAAAACTGGCACAACTGATTGCGCGCTCAGGGCTACCAGAAAACATCTGTGCACGACAAGCACAAAGTTTGTTATGGGAGGTAATAGGCATTTCCTTTCTGCGCGTCAATGGAGAAAAACCAGAAGCTATCAAACGATATGAAAACGCACTGATGCAACTAGGCAAAGACAATTTCACGCAACATTTTAGCGTTTCGGACTACGAACAGCTCTGGATAGATACACGCGATCGCAGTATTGCAGGACTGAAAGCACTAACCTCAAGCTAAGGAGCGCGGAAAAAAGATACTCCAGCGAAATAGGCATAATGCACTTAACCATGAGCACAAAACACATCTCAAATTGCCGTCTTGTGAGAAATGCTAGCTCGCCACATCTAAATTACTCGAATCAGAATCAGTAAATTGCCCTGCCGACAACACAAAAGGAACCGGCGCATTAACGCCATAACCTTGGGCGTAATCGAGTCGAGCTTCTTTTATCAATGCCAAAATCAAATCGTTTTCAACGTAGTTGGCAATGGTCAGCATTCCCATTGTATGGCCTATATCATTCATTGCTTTTACCATTGTTAGTTTAATCGGATCGGAACAAATGTCTCTCACAAAAGCCCCATCAATTTTCAGAAAATCAACAGGCATTCTTTGTATATAGTTAAAAGAACACGTACTCGAACCCACATTATCAATGGAAAACCGACAACCTTTGTCTTTGAAAATCGCTATAAAATTCAGCACAATTTCTGGTTCATACACTGCAATCTGTTCGTTAATCTCAAAACAAACTTTATGGCAAGGTATATTACTTTGTTCAAGCATATTCAATAGAAAGCCTGTGAACTCTGCATCATTTAGTGTCTGAACTGAAAGATTAATAAAACAACAATCAAGACTTGTCAGCTTATCCGGGTTGTACTGATAAAAGTCAAAAACCGTTTCAACTACATGACGATCAATATTTGGCATCATTTGATAACGTTCTGCAGCTGGGAGAAAAGCGCCGGGAGGTAAAACCCTTCCCGTTTCATCAATCATTCTTACCAGAATTTCAGTCCATGTGTTATGACTTTCATTGTTTAGTGCCAGTATGGGTTGCTGGTACAAGATTAAACGCTTGTTCTGCAACCCCATGGTGATCCTCGATATCCAATCCATATCACCCTGGTGCTGTCTTAACTCATCATCATCATCATCGTTACGTGCATACACTTGATCCCTACCCAGCTCTTTGGCCATATAGCACGCCATATCAGCGCTCTTCATGATGCGATCAATATTTTCAAAATTCTGAGTTATCGTCACCGCGCCTATACTGATTCCAATATTAAAAACTCGCGCCTCCCATATAAAGCAATAATCGTTTACTTTCTTCCGAATCTTATTTGCGATAACCACAGCATTTTCCAAATCACAATGCTCCAGAATCAAAGCAAATTCGTCGCCGCCCAAACGAGCGAAGGTATCCCTTTCTCTTACCTCCGTTCTAATAACTTGCGTGATTTCTTTTAGCAAACGATCTCCGACGGCATGTCCGCAACTGTCGTTAACTACTTTAAATCGATCCAGATCCATATAAAGTAATGCATGCGAACTACCCTTGTCCTTCACACTCAGTAAAGCCTGGTTCAGGCGTAAATCAAACTCGGCCCTATTAATCAAACTTGTTAATGCATCATACTTGGCCTGATATTCTAGAGCTGTTCGTGATTCTAATATTTCCTTCGTATAGCGTTCTGCCTTCACACTGCGTCGGAGCAACGAATAAACATAAGCGCTCAACCAAAAGGTAAGCAAAAACACGACGAACATTATTGCCCATGCAAAATAATGCCTATTAATTGCGTAAAATTCGTCCGAAGGATATGTAACCAGCTCCCATTCTCTACCACCCACATTGAGTCGCTTTGACATAAATGTATCGAATAACACTGGCGGCACGTCATTTTCCAGATTAATTACTTTCATTTCGCTGGATGAGTAATGCCCCAAAAATTGCTTATCTTCGTCTGCAGATCTATCAAAGAGACTCAGTTCAAAACCTTTTCGATCCACATTGGCAAACGTTGACTGTAGAATATTCCCTACCCGCATCACCGACAGTACAAAGCCCTTTAGTTGCGCCCTGCGTTGTTGCAATATCTCCGGTAACTCACCTTTCTTGTAGACAGGATAGACAACTAATATACCCATCTGCTGACCGGTCTCTTGAACCAACGTTATTCTTTGCGTCGCCCGTGCCTGACCGGAATCACGGGCAGCAATTAATGTCTTCCGCCTCGCAAGATTTGAACCCAGATCAAACCCAAGCGCCTTTTTATTGCCTTGATAAGGTTCAACATACAAAACCGGATAATACGTATCTCGTTTCTGCACAGGGACCAAGGTGTTTTGCTGTGTCTTTTCTGTGAAAGCAAATGAATCAAATCCGTCCGCTTTTGCTAGAGAAACATAATGTTGCTTTTCACTAAAACTGACTCGAGGAATCCATTCTAGCGCCTGAATACTGTTTGTCTGACTAAGCAGTGGTTGCGTAAAACGATAGAATGCTTTTCTGTCTACAAATGCCGAGGCATCATAAAATGCCTTTAGAGAACTTACATTATCGAGATAACTGAGCATAGAGCGCTCAAACCTTGCATTAAATTCCTTTGCATCCACCTGGAATCGCGATTCAATTTGATTTTGTTCCCATCGATTTGCTATAAGGAAACTGTTGATCGAAAACAATAAGCCAATTGCCGTCGTAAAAATCAGCAGAAGCCTCGATTTTCGCGATACAACATGGCCATCATTTTCAGCTGACTCTGTCATTGAAAACATACTCCATTTCAATGCCGAAATTGAATCGAAAAAAAGATAAATTTCTGACCGAGATAATACGTTCCAACTGTGAGATCTACGACTTTGCACATCATCCTTCGTACAAGTTTGGAATGACATGCATTAGACGATCAAATAACGCACGTTTTGATCACCTATTAAACATAAGCGTAGCCCAGTGATATCCACAGTCAAACGATATGCTTAAGATAACTCCAACAAAAACGGTCAAATTACAAATTATTCTTTATTTCAGTTAGTTAATAGCGATCAAAGAGGAGATAGCAACACACTACCCCTTTGTTTTTCACTGACATAATCACCCCAAAATCTCAAGCTAAGCTAAACTCAATAGAACAACATTTATCGGCTTATTATCACCGTATGGAATATACCGCATTTGCTTTTTCACTATTAGCGCTAGTCACACTTGTCGCACTTTTTCTTGGCAGTCGTGCTATAGGTACGGTTAACTCCCAGATAAACGAAACCCATGAAAAACTGGACATTCTGATAAAAGAGCTGGACGTCAACCGGCGACAGCTATCCAAGCTGCAGGCAGAAAATGCCCAACTGCTCAAAAAGATGCTTGGCTACGACTTTGATCTGCTTGAAATGATCACAGGTGGTAATAGTTTCTGTTATGTCGAATGTAACCCTCACACCGACAACAGTGGAACTTGGTTTCCTGTGGTTATTCACCACGGTGATATACCACTCTATGATGTCGATATTCGCATCATCAATTTACGCCGAGTTAACCAGGTTGACCGCACTCTGCCAGTATACGAACGTCAACAATTTACTGATATCCTTCTGAACGTGGGCAACCTGCCCGTCGACCGCAGTTTTGCCTCCACTGAACTTCGCATTCCACTGGATGAGGAGTTCGGCTATAACATCTATATCACTGCTCGTAACGGCTACTTTATGCAGAAACTCCGTTTTTGCCACCAAAATGGCCAGTGGTTAACGGGAACCGAAATGAAGAAGTATCGTAACGCTAGCTTTGAGGATTCCGTCTATACCCAGTTTGATGATGGATTTCCAGAAAAGCAATTTCGTCAGCAAAACCGCCAAACGATGCTTAAACCAGCTTGAAATAGTTTTACGATATGGCAAAAAAAACGCCACCCAAAAACGATTCAATCAAATCATTCCATCAATTCAAGGTGCCGGTATCTGAGCTTGAATTAGGTATGTTTGTCAGCGAACTGGATCGCCCCTGGGTTGACACCCCATTTCTCTTTCAGGGCTTCCTGCTGGAGCGTCTTGATGATATCCGTACACTTCAAGAAATCTGCGAATATGTATATATCGATATCGTAGAGGAAACACGCGTCCCTCAATCCAAGGAGAGAAAAACACCTCAAAAACAACGTTGTTATATTAACAAGATCAATACAGAAAAAGAGCTACCAAAAGCCAATCAAGCCTTTTCCAACGCCAAATTGGAAATGCAACGACAACTTGATGCTATCAAGCTAGGTCAAGCGGTCGATATCAAACAAACAAAAGCTGCCGTTTCGGCCTGTGTTGACAGTATTCTGCGTAACCAAAGCGCCATGCTGTACCTCTCTAAAATCAAACAAAGTGACGAACAAACAGCAGACCATTCACTACAGGTTTGCATACTGTCCATTTCCTTTGCTAAACATCTTGGACTGGCAGAATTTGAAATGGAAAATATCGGCGTTTGCGCTTTATTACATGATGTCGGTAAGGTAAAAATTCCTAGTGAAATTTTGAAAAAAAATGGCCCTCTAACAGAAGAAGAAATGTCAATATACCAACGTCATACTATTTACGGGCGTAAACTGCTTATGTCAAAAGCTTCCGTATACCCCGGGATAGTGGACATTGCATACTGCCATCACGAACGTGTTGATGGAAAAGGTTTTCCGCGTGGCATTCCGGCAGACAAAATCCCCTACTTTGCCAAAATCATTGCCATTGCCAATGATTATGCCAGTCTCACCACTGGCGGACGGCAGGGGCTGCCCCGCTCTTCCCTGGAGACTTTGCGTATTCTTTTTGAACGGCGCAACCATTTTTATGATTCTGCACTCGTCATTCATTTTATACAGCTTATGGGCGTATGCCCGCCCGGCAATATCGTTGAAATGAGCAACGGTGAGGTGGGTGTGATTTTGTCTACAGACTCTCGTTACAAACTACGGCCCAAGGTATTGCTAATGTTGGACCAATATAAGCAACCAGGCACGCGTACTGTGGCTGACTTAGCCAAAGGTGCCGTGGATTTTTTTGGCAGACCCTATGTCATTCGCCATATTCATCCCAATGGCGCATACGGCCTAAATGTCAATGATTTAGAGTTATAAACAAACTCATTTCAACTAGCAAATTTCATCAAAAGTAGCGAAATAAGGGCCGTAGAAATAAAGAGGCATCCCACAGGCCCGCAAGATGGAGTGATTCTTTTTTGTGCGGCCTTAAGATTCAGATCGAAAGAAATTGATTATAATAAATCAAGCACTTTACTTGAATTGGAAATAAGCTATCTTATAAATTGTACATTTTCCTGCACCCCTCCAATAAAGGGCAGCATTGCAGTAAAAAAGGGCATAGCGCTCTGTATGGTAATTGCACAACAATAATATTACCGCAATAGCTTTGTGTTTCGTAACGTTTGAGCAAACTTATGACCACTGACAATCAACATGATCTAATTACCGATATCTGTACACGATATGGTAATGATAAAGGTCGCATGTTAGACATTCTCACGGCCGTGCAAGAACGCTTGCGATGCATTGATGAAACCTCAATGCATACTATTGCTGATACAATTGGTTGCAGCCGTATTGAAGTTGAAGGCGTGGTAACGTTCTATTCCTTTTTCTCTGTGGAACGAAAAGGCGACATCACTATTCGCTTATGTGATGATATTGTTGATCGCTTTGCTGGCATGAAAGAAATTTCAATGATCTTCGAAGAGGAACTCGGTATTAAGCTGGGGCAAACCTCTGATGATGGTCGTTTTTCAATCGACCATGCCGCCTGTATCGGTATGTGTGATCAAGCCCCTGCAGCGCTGATCAATGATGTAGTCATCACCTCGCTAACACCAGAGAGTGCTCGTGATATTGCTCAAAAGCTGAAAACCGGTACGCCACCACAGGAGCTGTTAAACAGTGTTGGTGATGGTAACAATGCCCATGAATTGATTCGCGCCATGGTCAACAATAATATTCGCCGTTTTGGTGAAGTACTTTTTGATGATGCCAACACTGGAAAAGGCCTTAAACAAGCACTGCACCAATCTCCACAGGATATTATTGAACAAGTTATTGAATCGGGATTGCGTGGTTGCGGCGGCGCAGGTTTTCCTACTGGTCGAAAATGGTCTATGGCTGCAAACACGCCGGCAACTGAGCGCTATGTTATCTGCAATGCCGATGAAGGAGAGCCAGGAACCTTCAAGGATCGTGTCTTATTAACTGAGCGAGCAGAATTGGTTATCGAAGGTATGACCATAGCTGCCCGAGCGATTGCCAGCACGCAGGGAATTATCTATCTAAGGGGCGAATACGCCTACCTCAAACCTTATCTTGAAGCATGTCTGCAGTCTCAACGTGACAGCAATTTTTTGGGAAAGAATATTGGCAATGTCGATGGTTTCGATTTTGATATTCGTATCCAACTCGGCGCAGGCGCTTATATTTGTGGTGAAGAAAGTTCACTGATCAGCTCCTGTGAGGGATTGCGGGGAGAACCGAAGAATCGTCCTCCCTATCCAGTCGAAAAAGGCTATCTTGATTGCCCTACCCTAGTGAATAATGTTGAAACATTTGCCTGCATAGCTCGCATTATTGAGCGTGGCGCCCAATGGTTTAACTCGATCGGCACAGATGATAGTTCTGGCACTAAGCTGATCAGCATCAGCGGCGATTGTGACCGCCCGGGCGTTTA
The DNA here is from genome assembly GCA_003353945.1 of Gammaproteobacteria bacterium. Lineage (GTDB taxonomy): Bacteria > Pseudomonadota > Gammaproteobacteria > Pseudomonadales > PIVM01 > PIVM01. Next base: position 11,858 of record PIVM01000083.1, on the reverse strand, counting down.
CGAACTACCCTACGGCACAACGGTTCACGAGTTACTGAAATTGGCCGGTGCAGAACAGGCGGCAGCAGTGCAAGTGGGCGGCCCAAGTGGCCAGATGATTGATCCAACCGCGTATGGCCGCAAAATCTGTTTTGAAGATCTGCCCACCGGTGGTGCAATTATTGTGTTTGGCAGCCATCGCAATATTTTGGAAATCGTTGAGTATTATCTCGACTTTTTCATCTCGGAGAGCTGCGGCTATTGCACCCCGTGTCGTGTAGGCAATGTGTTTCTTAAAGAACGTATTGGCAAAATTCGCAAGGGCTTTGCCGAACTCATGGATCTGGATTATCTAAGAGAATTGTCGAATACGGTTATTCAAACCAGTCGTTGCGGTTTAGGACAAACATCCCCCAAGCCAGTCATATCGAGTATGGACAATTTCCCTTTAGTCTATTCTGCTCTGTTAAAGGAGCATCCCGACGGTATGCGAGCCAGCTTCGACATACAAAAAACGTTGGAGGAATCACGGCATCTGGCGAAAAGGCGATCGCATATTTTCGATACATCCTACGATAACTGACGGCTTTTATCTGGTAGATATTCTTCATGACAACGGAAACCACAATTACATTTACGATAGATGGTCAGACCATCGAAGGCCGTGCCGGGCAATCCATCATGGATGCAGCTGATCAGGCCGGTATTTATATACCGCGACTTTGTGATGTGGAAGGTTTGCATCCTCAGGGCAGTTGCCGTGTATGTACCGTCAAGGCCAATGGCAGGTCCACCGCCAGTTGCACCCAACCGATTGAGGAAGGCTTAGAGGTGGAGAATGAAACTCGGGAATTAAGGAATTACCGCCGTGATTTAGTGCGCATGTTATTTCATGAAGGCAATCACCTTTGTCCGATCTGTGAAGCCAGTGGCAACTGCGAATTGCAAGCGATGGCTTATCGCCTGGGCATCACTCAAGCGTCAAAGTTTCCTTATTTACAGCCAGTCAGGCCACTGGACGCCAGCCATCCCGATATTGCCCTGGATACCAATCGCTGTATTCGCTGCGGGCGTTGCATCAGAGCATCAAAAGACATCGATGGCAAACACGTATTTGGTTATGTGGGGCGCGGCATCGAAAAACAGGTCGGTGTTAACGGTAGCAAATTATCCAAAACAAATGTCAGTATCGAGGATTATGCAATTTCGCCTGATGTTTGCCCCGTCGGTTGTATTATTCGTAAAGGCGAAGGTTTCAAGACGCCAATCGGCGCACGCAAATATGATCAATCCATAATCGGTACTGATAAAAAGCAACCGGGGAATTAATAATGTCCGATAGTCCAAAAAAACGTCTGGCAACCACGTCCCTGGCCGGTTGCTTTGGTTGTCATATGTCCTTGCTGGATATTGATGAGCGCATCCTGGCGTTAATCGAACAGGTGGAATTCGATCGCTCACCGATCAACGACATCAAAAAAATAACGCGCCGCTGTGATGTGGGATTGATTGAGGGTGGCTGCTGCAACGAAGAAAACGTGCATACCCTGCAGGAATTTCGCCGCAAATGTGATGTTCTTGTGGCTGTTGGACAATGCGCCATCATGGGCGGTTTGCCCGTCATGCGTAATGCTATTATGCATTCTGACGACCCGCTGAAAGAATGTCTTTACGAAGCGTATATCGACAGCCCGTATATTCAAAATGACAACCATCAAATACCCAACGATCCCGCATTACCGCTCATTCTGGATCGGGTTTATAGTTGTAGTGAAGTGGTCAAGATTGATTATCAGATCCCAGGCTGCCCACCTTCTGGCGATATGCTATGGCAAACGCTGACCTCACTGATAGAGGGTCGCCCTGAAAATCTACCCCTAGAACTGATTAAATACGACTAACAAGCTTCCCTCCGACAGGCTATTGGAATTAGTTTATGGCAAAAAGCAGAATTGTGGAAATTGACCCGGTCACACGTGTTGAAGGCCACGGAAAAGTAACCATCCATCTGGATGAAGACAACAACGTCGATGAAGCCAGGCTGCATATTGTTGAGTTCCGCGGTTTTGAACGGTTTATTCAGGGTCGACTACTGTGGGAAGTGCCGGTTATTGTCCAACGCCTTTGTGGTATTTGCCCCGTCAGCCATCATCTGGCAGCAGCCAAAGCAATGGACGTGATCGTTGGTGCAAAACATCTGACACCAACGGCGGAAAAAATGCGTCGCCTAATGCACTATGGCCAGATTATGCAAAGTCATGTGCTGCATTTTTTTCACCTTTGCTCTCCAGACTTACTATTTGGTTTCGACGCACCGGTAGAAAAACGCAATATCTTTGGTGTCATTGCTGAATACCCGGAACTTGCCAAACAAGCAGTCATGATGCGCAAGTACGGCCAGGAAGTCATTCAAGTCACAGCAGGGAAAAAGATTCACGGAACAGGTGCCATTCCCGGCGGCATTAACAAAAACCTCAGCATTAGAGAGCGTGATGCCCTGCTTAAAGACATTGATCAAATGGCCGAGTGGGCGCGGGGGGCATTACAGGTTGCAAAAAATTACTCTGTTGACAACCTGTCGCTGGTGCAAAGTTTCGGCTCGTTTCCCTCAAATTATCTTTCGCTGGTGCGTGAGGACGGCGCGCTGGATTTGTATCACGGCAATTTACGGGCGATCAACAGCCAAGGCCGAGCCATATTTGATCAAATCGATTACCAGCACTACCACGAATTGTTGGTGGAGGATGTTCGGTCATGGTCCTATATGAAATTTCCATTTATCAAAAAACTGGGGCGTTTGGATGGCTGGTATCGTGTGGGCCCTCTGGCACGTTTGAATAACGCCGGTTTTATTGATACGCCTGAAGCCGCAATAGCACATCAAGAATTGAAAGCTGTTACCGAAGGCAAACCCAACCCCACCAGTCTTGCAAACCACTGGGCACGTATGATTGAACTGCTGCACTGCGTAGAAAAAATTCGCGAGCTACTTTTAGATCCCGACCTGCAAGGCGAAGATCTTGTCGTAAAAGGCGAACGTCAGGAGGAAGGTGTCGGCGTCATTGAAGCACCTCGCGGCACACTGATTCACCATTACCGCGTGGACAAAAATGATCAAGTCACATTCTGCAATCTAATCGTTTCCACCACTCATAACAATGAGGCCATGAATCGAGCCGTAACCAAAGTGGCGAAACAATACCTTTCCTTTCAAACAAAAATTACTGAAGCCATGCTAAACCATGTCGAAGTGGTCATTCGTGCTTATGACCCCTGTCTCTCCTGTGCCACCCATGCACTGGGTCAGATGCCACTTGAAGTTGAATTGTACGACGCCGACGGGGCTTTGCTTGATCGCAACAGTCAACACATCAAATGACAGCATTGTCACGCGTTTTGCTAATCGGTTACGGCAACCCGGGTCGTCGCGATGATGGGCTGGGACCGGCATTAGCCAATCGTTTAAAACAGCTTGAACTGCCTTCTGTAGTGATTGACGAGGATTATCAGTTGAATGTTGAGCACGCCTGGGATATTGCCAACTATGATGTAGCCATTTTTGCCGATGCAGCAATCGACAGTGAACAGCCGTTTTATTTTCGGCAATTATCACCCAGTACACCAACGCATTTTTCCACACACAGTGTACCCCCTCAAGCGGTACTGCACTTGGGCCAAGAGCTGTTTCAAGCCAGTTGCGATGCTTATCTATTAGGGATTCGCGGTTATGAATTTGAGCAGATTGCAGAGGGTTTGACGACAGAGGCTGCTGCCAATCTTGAGTCTGCTTTCGCGTTTATCGCATTGCGATTGCAAGAGCGAAATTTTTGCTTGTTGTAAAGCAGTTTGATTCAGATAAGCCGCTGTATTATTTCTGATGAAAACCCTAACAGTTTCTTGAATAGAGAGGCCTCGTCATATAACGCTACGTATTCCTGCCACCATGATTATCAGTTTCGCCGAAATACTAACGAGCCTATGAGGCAAAGTTCAATTGCTTATTAAAAAAACAATGTAAATTTATTCAGAAGGTTTCTGAAAAATAGTGAGTGGAATCGTCAATGGTGTAAAACTTAACATCTATCTGTTCATCTTTACTTTTGAATCTTGCATCACTGATGATTATTGCTTCTCGGCGAAAAGAACAAACCGCTGATAGTAAGCAGGACGTTGTAAAATCGGTCTGATTTACTTATGGTATTTTTAGAACTCTGATAAGCACACACAAAACAGATGAAACAACAAACAAATGAACAAAAAGTCGTAGTGGTAACGGGTGCATCGTCTGGCATAGGGCTCGCAACGGTAAAGGCTTTGCTAGAAGACGGCTGGCAAGTTGTAGCCACCGTGAGAAATCCCAACGATATTGAGCAGCTGAAAACATTGGGCGTTCATGCGCTCACACTGGATCTGCGAGACGACCAGTCTATTCAAGATTGTGCCAATACGATAATCGATCAATACGGCGATCTGCTTTACGGCATTTTTAACAATGCAGGATTCGGTTTACAGTGTGCCGTTGAGGATGTGACGCCTGAACACTTCAGAGAACAACTCCAGGTCAACGTCGTTGGCCAAGTTGATTTTACTAACCGGTTGCTGCCAGCATTAATGGTCAAGGATCGTGCTCGGCTTATCTTCAACAGTTCTGTGATGGGGTATTACACGCTGCCTTTCAGAGGTCCCTATTCAGCCAGCAAATTCGCCCTGGAAGCTTTATGTGATGCCCTACGGATAGAGCTTGTGGGCACCAACGTTTCCGTCACCTTGATTGAGCCAGGCCCTATTGAGGCTCGCTTTCGTCACAACGCATTGTCCTATCTCACGGAGGTGATAGATTGCAGCCATACGCGATTGGATTACACAGAACACATGAACCGGCTCAGTGCGCCGACCTCCACAACCAAGGGCTCGTTGCCAGCCTCTTACGTTGCCAAAATTGTCTGCTCAGCACTATCGGCAAAAAATCCACGACCCCGTTACCGAGTCACGCGATCCGCCAAAATAAGCTGGTGGTTTAAAAAATTTCTGCCAACTGTACTCATCGATAGCATCAGCAAGCGCGTACAACCTGTCATTATAGCATCGAGATTGTAGCTCATTAAAATGCCTGTTAGCAGGCAGTCTTTTCAGGAGTATTTCAAAAATATGTTTTTAGAAAGCAACCATTATTAACGGTGAACCCTATTAGTTTTCATTCCATAGGATTCACCTATTTTTACCCCGCCTTATTTAAGGCTAAAACAGTTGGTATTGGCTCGTGCGGCTCTTTGGTGCGCTACGCCGTCCCACACATGTGTATATTTTTGTGCTCCGGAATGACTGTTGTCAGTATTGATAACTCTTAGCACACTGCTCACAAATTAGAACACCTGAGTCTCTAAACCTGCCGGATGTATATTTTACTGAGTTTGGGCATATATCCATTTGCTCTAACTATGAATTCCAAGAAAAGAACAATACCGTCTGACTTGGCTGATTATTTTCTAATAAAGTGTGTAATCAAAACGCAAACCCAAAGAGGCAGCTTCAATCTGGTAGCTGCCAGCATTAAAAGCGATGAAGTTACGCTTACTCCATTCTTGGTCAAAAAGTTCAAGTAAGTTGTAACCATCCAGGCGCACCATAGTATTCTGATCTATCTGCCATTGAATACCGAGATTGAGATAAGCACTGCCATCATGCGTGGTATCATTTGTACCATCGTAGAGTCCATAACGCCGATGGCCATTACCCTGCAATGCGTCTCCCGCATTCAGGGTTACCGATATGCTGTCGGTAGTTCGCTACTGCCACCTTTTGGATTTGGCGCTCATTGCTGCCTTCAGTAATATACTGTTGGATGTCAGCGGTATCATTAGATAGGCGCATCTTTATAATTAGGACCATCCAATTGGGCCAATCCACCATAATGGAATAGCGCATTACCCTTACCCCAAGGCGTTAATGCGCTTGTCTTTTCGGTTGAAGGTCGGCTATTGACAACAGTTGGTTTTCGATATGAACGGAAACACAATCTATTTTATATTCAAAAAATCATTAGAGCAGACGTTGTGAGCTTTGGGCCACGATCGGCTGTTGCTTGCACAAAGTTCCAATTCAATTCTTTTAAATGCTCTTTGTATTGGACACACAACTGAATGTCCGCAAACCAGAACATAATACACTCGGTGTAATATTCGCATCAGTTTATTTAGAGAAATTTCCAGCCATTACTGACTAGGCATGTCAACTATTAGGCAATGTCGAGATGAGCTGACTGACAAGTAAAATGATTTTTATTTTTTATGTCCAGAACTCATGAATAGCATCTATATATAGGATGAGGCCCTTCAGGATTTGCTTATTGCTAGGTTTTTTATTTTTCCATGTGCCTGCTGATGTTACAAAGCGGCCAATTTTAAGAGACAAAAAAAAACGATTAAACCGTTCGAAAGAGCGGCCGTTCAGTCTAATAGTTTATTTGAACGAAAATTTGGCTACCAAACTGCCATATCAGTAAATCAATCGGGCACTTTGTGCCACAAGGTGTCATACAATCTCATGAAATATGATGCTTCTTAACGATAGCCAAGGTGGGTTCAATATTTGAATCATATCCCAACGATTTTGTTTCCATTACTAACCCAAATGACATTTGAGAATCGTCCAATGCGGTCTGGTGTCGCTAGGATTGTAAACGTTCGCTACGACACTCCCAGTAGTTCAATCATCACGTCAAGATTGTAATTATCTGCATGATGGATCAAGGTCGATGCCAAGACCTTACGACCATCGTCTTCACTACTGCTCAATTTTTCTGTCAGCTTTCTGATTGTAGACATATCACCTATTACCACCGCTTTATGCAACTGCTCTTTCAGTTCATCTGGCAACTCGGAAATGGTTTGAGCCAGCTCGCTCTTGCTTGCTATGGGGGACGTACTATCTGTTGTTAATTGTTCGTAGCAGTACTCCAGCTTTAGTAACTTACCGATTTTCTCCCACACCTCATTCACTTTAAAGGGCTTGCGAATAAACTCGTTGGCTCCCTCACTAAGGATGCGCTTTTTATCTTCTTCAAAAGCACTGGCGCTGATGGCGATAATGGGGATATCGGCGCCGCCACTGCTCTTGCGTATTTTTGATATGGCTTCAGTACCACTCATCACCGGCATGCGGCTATCCATTAGCATCAAATCGGGATGCCACTGTTCAAAGCACTGCAGGGCTTCTTCACCGTTGCTCGCTTCCTCCAGATCGAAACCCATGGGTGAGAGTAGTTGTTTTAATAGATCACGATTGGTATCGCTATCATCAACAATCAATATTTTGTAGCCAGGTGTTCCCTCTTTGAGCCCCGTCACCTTGCGAGAACTATCCGGAATACTGATCTCAGTAATATCACCCGCTTCGCAGACCAGTTCTGCGCGAAAGGTGCTTCCCTGCTCCAGTGTGCTGGCAAAGGTCACATCGCCTTCCATTAAGCGTGCATACTCGCGACAGATCGATAAACCAAGGCCCGTCCCTTGACCTGAGCGCAAACCACTCTGGGTTTGCTCAAAACTGCCAAATACTTTGTCATACTCATCGGTTTCAATACCACAGCCACTGTCTTCAACGTCAATAATCAGTTTAATACGTTGATCATCAGTGAGAGGCGTCGCGGTAACACGCAAACTGATGCCACCCTCATCAGTGAACTTAACAGCATTACCTAGCAGGTTAATGATGATCTGATTGATCTTGTCTCGGTCGGCTAACAAGTATTGGGGAAGCGCTTCGCTGTGTTCGATTAAGAGCCGCAGGTCTTTCTCCTGACAACGTATACGAAACATCATCTCCATATCGTTTAGGATGGCATAGATATCAAAATCTTCGGGGTGAAGAATGATGCGCCCGGCCTCAATCTTGGACAATTCCAATACATCGTTGATCAAAGCAAGCAGGTGTTCGCCGCTGCGATTAATGGTGTCCAGATTGCATTGTACCGAAGTCGGTAGCGAACTGTCGTGCTGCATCAATTGTGAATAACCGAGAATGGCATTCATCGGTGTGCGAATTTCGTGACTCATATTGGCAAGGAAAGCACTTTTGGACCGACTGGCCAGTTCGGCGGCTTCAGCCTTGCGTAAAGTCTCCGCTTTTTCCATCTCGGTTTGCATTAGCTGGGTGCGAGTTTTAAGGAGTTCAACGGCGTTTTCGCGGGCGATATTGAGACGATCGGCCAAGGCAAGCGACAGCAAAACAATTTCGGCAAGCTGTGCTGCCATAGTGGCAAATAGATAGTTGGGGCTATAGTTCAACCCACCGATAACACTGTAAATGTAAATAATCATGGTTACGATATATGTCAACCAAGCGACGGTATAAAAACGCGCCTCCTTGACACCACGCCACCAGAGTATTGCTCCTGCGATCCAGGCCAGAGGATAACCAAGAAATGAGGGTATCGTCATTAATATATACAGTTTGGAGTAAAGGCCAAAGGGATAGCCAAGTATTACCACTACATCGATCAAAATAACGAGTTGTATCAGTCTTGCCAGCCAGGGCAGTCTCTCTTTCAAACGTAAAAACTGCAGGCAGAAAAGGAACGCAAAAATACGGTTGACCGGCGCGTAGAGCCCCAGTGATTGGCTATTCCATTCTGGATTGTTGGGCCAGAAATACTGAAAACTGTAACCCAATACAGTAAACACCGCCAAGGAAAGAAACAAGGCATGCAGGACATAAAACAGATAAGCTGATTCGCGTACCGAAAAGAAAATAAACAGGTTGTAAACGATGGCGAGTATGAATGCACCGAGGTACAGGCCAAGAATAATCTGCATGCGAAGGGTGTGTGGCAAAAACTCATCTTCAGGCCACAAGGTGGCTTCGAACTGATGAATAGGTGTAACAGTACTGGCTTCACGAAGATAAAGTTTAAGAGCGCTACCCGCTTGAGCCTCTACCGGCACCACCATATTATTGTGTTTAACTGGGCGAGTTGAAAAAGGATACATGTCTCCCAGCTGGTAGTGTTTTGCTTCTGTTGGCGCTTCCTCTGCAATCAAATAAACTGCCATATCATCGATTAAGGGACGATCTATTTCGATAAAACCCCTAAAGTCTGTCGCAAACTTGAGCGTGGCGGTGAACCAGTAACAGCAATTCAGTGAGCCCTTAAAACTGGGGTTGTGTGTTAATTGTGTCCATTCATCACTGGGAATTGCTCTGGCTTCCTCAATACTTAAGGGCGGTTTGCTTGAGTCTTCTGGAAAGTATTTCAATTTGTCTGAGATACGGATCGAGGTGATATCTGCTGGCACCATAATGGCGTCAGCTTGAGCCAAGCTGGTGAGGGGAAGTAATAGAATCCCTAATAGAATTAACAAAATGCGGTTGTATGCCACGCTGTTATTTCTCTTCTTAATAATCCATCAATTAACAATCGGTGTATCAATCAGTTTAGCTCAATTGAGTGAAAAATTATCACTGGATAAACGGGGAAACTGTTATAACTCAAACAGATAACACCGTGGCACTACTATTTGAACCTTACGCCGTTTTTGGCAGCCGTATAATGGGCTGGTGCTATAAGGAACAATAGGAAGTTGTGTGTTGCTTTGCTGTTTGTGTTTTGTTGTTTGTGAGTCTATAGGGGAATGTCTGGAATCGGGTTGGAAACTATCGTTAGGCAATTGCACCGACAGAATCACTACTGTAGTCGAGTGTGCTGGTTGATCAGCAAAATCCTGGTCGTCTAACTTGTGCAAAACAATGAAAGTTGCCTATGAGTTACAAGCTTAGCTTTCGACTGCAAAGTGCACTAATTTGCCGTTTCTGTCTGATTAGAGAGTATCTGTTGTGGGGCGAAAACCGGACATTCCTGACTGATCATATCAAGCATTCGGCAATGTCTCTATATCGAGACTAGTGTGAGCTGAGGGTCGAAATAACCGAGCAATATGATCTGGTAAAACGATTTTTTATCCGACTGAATTGGTTGGCGATGCACTCGAGTGCGTAAAACTTAGAGAAAGCAGTCCCTGGGGTTTTACTTATCGCGGGGAAATTTGGTTTATTGGTGTGCCGGTTTTGCTACAAAGCAACTTGTATCAGAAAATAAAAATACCATTACAACAATGGCAAGAGCGGACGCTGAATACAATAGCTTATTTGAAAGACAGATCGAGCTGATGGGCCGAGTTTTGGGCAACGCCATTGACAAGCTTCATGAGTAAAATAAAACGGAACCAGAAGGTTCCGTTATGATTGAAAATTATTGTCACCGCAGGCTGGCTAGGGTTGGTGGAGGGCTGCAAACAAACCACAGTCCCCATCATTCTCTTTTACCGATTTTTCTTAACTGGCATCTGCTCACTCAAATCCTGACAAACCTGCCGAACTACTGCATTCAAAGATTCTCAGGATCAACTGATATGTGTCCCGGCACACTGGTAAGTCGTAATACAGTGCCATAAAAGTTTCGGCCGCTTCGCGGAAAAACAAAACAGTTAAAGGGCTGAATGCTTAAAAAGCACGAACTGGCCGTACTCCTTGAAGCGAAGTCCTGTTGCCATACTTAAACGTTGGCGACGTGATGTTGAGAATCATAGCGAAAGAAATGGTGTTCCTCCCGGTAGAACTCCAGTACTGATCCAATGGTAGAAAACCATCAACATTTAACGCCGTGTGTAATGCATTCAACTCGTCATAAGATGGTAGGAACCACCCAGTGAAGCCGCCTCCACTATATTCGGTAGCAATTTCGGCCGCGATCCCCGTTTCTTTGCAACCCGCCAAGATGTCTGCGGTATTTTGCGCTCCGGTTCCAATAGCAGCCCCATCGGCTCCGTTAATGGTAGTATTCATACATCCCCATGCGGCACCGCTCCCAACGTGCTGATCAAATGGCGCAGCCTCCAGGCCGTGTAAACCACCATCTGTGATATAAAACACAATACCGCCAGCAGGACCTGTATCGCCAATTGCATAACTGGGGCTGCACTTCACCTCCTACTGGTTGCGGGTTTCAGTGGTAAGCACTTCCATAAATTTGATAGCTTGCTGTAATAATGCGCTGAGTTAAGCAATAAGCGCGTATCAGAGCTAGTGATTTGGTGCCTACCTCATCATATTTGCAAAACGAAGGTGTACGGAACCCTAGCGTATAACACTAGCCAAAATAAACCCTCGACACTTTTTGAAAATTAGGGCTTGCAGTAATGCCTAAGATTAATCAGGGTGTAGGCCAGCGTTTTAAACGCATAGTGCAATCGACTGATACGCTCAAATCGAATCAGCAGATGCCGAAATTTATCTTCCCAAGCAAATACACGTTCAATAGTGTTGAACCGTTCCTCGAAGATAGCCGAATCAAACAATGGCTTGCGGCCACGCTTAGTTTGTTTTCTGCTGCGAGGATTTAGATTGATGTTGGGGGTCATACCACGATTAAAGATGGCTTTGCGATTGACTCTGCAATCGTAAACACCGTCCAAACTGATGACGCGGCCCTGTATATCAAGCTCCGCTAGCTTCATGAGTTCAGGGAGAGCCTCTCGTAGTAACGGCGATTCATTCATATTACCGGCAGCGGAAACAAAAGGACATATAACATTGCAGTTGCGATCGCAAAACGCCACGACTTTGTCGCCTTTGATTTTTTTGTGGCCGTTAAAACCGATATTGTCACCTCCCTTTTTGGCAGCTGTTGTGGTGCCATCGCCATGCATCACCGAAACATCGAAAAGACCATCGTGACTCAGGCGTAACACCGCCCCATCAAAAATGGCATCAAAGCAGCCATCAGATTCCCATCGCCTGAACGCACGATAAACAGTTGTGTAGTGTGCTTCTGCTTTGCCGTTTTCATCTTTGTCTATGGGCAGTTTTTTCCATTGACAGCCAGA
>PIVM01000626.1 GCA_003353945.1 Gammaproteobacteria bacterium | reverse complement strand
AGCCACTTTTGTATGCAAAATTGGTTAGCCCATCGGTAGCCACCATTGGGGGTTTGGTATTTATAGATGTCTATGAACTCCACCCTGGTGAGCGACCTTGATCTACTTTTGGCCTTGTGAATTGGCTTAGGCCCTTTCAGACAATGGCTCATTGGCCCATTTAGCTGACCCATAAAAGTTGTTTACAAATAGTCCGTTCGGACTGTTTCCTGATCGAGTCGAGTCGCGTTAGATTGGCTCGTCCGCACGGGCAACTTCCCCGAGTTTCGTGTGCAAAACAGGCGTGTCGGAAGTGACGTAGGTAAGAAATGTTTCTGAATGAGGTAAATGTGCTGAACTGGCCTTCCCCGCATTACTCTCCTCGGCGAGCAGAGCAGCTCAGGGTAACGCTTTGAATTGTGGGAAAAGATGGGAGTCGGCGATTATCAGATGACAGTCGGGGAAGGAATTATCGACTGTATCGACGTGGATTAGCCACTATATTGCGAGCAGAGCCCAGCGGAGCTGTATCAATTATCGCGACACTTGTATACGGTAAGTGACGGGCGATTCGTAAGTAAATATTGATCAGTTATGCCAATTTAGCGTTTGCGCATCCCAGCGATTTGCGCATAGGGGCTTTTCGAGTAAAAATATGCTTCAAACATACTTCACGCTATTTATTTTTCAATTAAAATTGTTTAATTTACGATCTGTCTTGCATACAAGGTTCGATCTTTGTATTTTAGCCCAAAACCGATTGTAAACAAGTTCGCATGGTTTGCGAAGCACTTGTTCGACATGATCGAACAATTGATCAAGGTCAAGGTTCTCGCCTCGACCCGAGCTGCCCTACTTACGCGTCCGGACTGGCACGGGGTAACACGAGTCGCCACGGATTGCACGTCCGAACAGGGTAAAGGATTGGCAGATTCCAATTGAAGCCCTTTTTAAACCATGTCAATGCGGCCCAATTTCAGCCAGGCATGGCTGGAAGGAGGAGGACTATGAAAGGGCCTACAGATATACATACATGTGACATGGACTATCTTTTGCTGGTACAAGGGCACTAGGGGTTTGAACCCCGGATCATGGAGATGGATTGGATACACACAACATTCTATCATTTGAAGGTATGGCACCCCCTGTGTGTAGAGATTCATGCACCTTTACACGCAATGCAATTCGCATGAAAAATGGCTTCCCAAATTCACCTGGGTAATACCTTAACTTCTGTTACAACAGGAACAGCTGT
>PIVM01000625.1 GCA_003353945.1 Gammaproteobacteria bacterium | reverse complement strand
GGCAAGCTGATTGTTTATTGTGCTATCTTGCGCCTGGGCGGTCTCACCCTCTGGGTGCAGCATTTTTTTGTCAACTGGCATGGCAATTATCTTTGTAATTCCTCGGGTTAGGCCATTTTTACACTGTTCACCGCTAGTTCAACTGAGTTTTTTAGGATTAACCCTGCCGACGATCATCTTGTTTTGCCATACCCAAAGGATTTGTTTAACATACCGGGGCATTTTTCATCACAGGAATAGGGTAATACGGATGGACTGTCCGGTTACATAACGATAGTGAACGAACTCCACAACGAACTTTACCTAATCGATGTCATTGCACTCTGCTGGTTTATTGGCTGCTGGGTCGGTTACACCGTTTATGCGATTCGCAAGGGACGAACAGTCAATTGCCTGGCGGGTGAGCTGCACCACTTTCGAATGGAGTGGATGCGCAATGTACTCAAGCGTGAAAACCGCGTCCCCGATACTACGATTATTGCCAATATGGAACGCACCCTAACGTTCTTTGCATCCAGCTCCATGTTAGTGGTGGCAGGTTTGCTGACGGTGTTGGCATCAACCGATCGTGCCATTGCGATTATTTCCACACTGCCTTATGCCACACAAACATCATCAATGGTCTGGGAACTTAAGTTACTGGCCCTGATTCTGATTTTTATTTATGCCTTTTTTAAGTTCTCCTGGGCACTACGCCAGGTAGGTTTCTGCTCAGTACTGCTGGGAAGCGCTCCACTACCACAGGAAAAAGCTGATGCAGACAAGCAGGGGGCTTTTGTTGATGGTGCCGCCAGGGTATTCTCACTGGCAGGAAGCCAGTACAACCTGGGATTGCGTGCTTTTTATTTTGCCCAGGCCACATTGAGCTGGTTCATTAATCCCTATCTCTTTATGCTACTGACCGCGGTGGTGGTTCTGGTGCTTTATCGACGGGAGTTTCATTCTGATGCACTCAGGGCTATGCTCGATGTACGACGTGCTGACTCTAGCTATGAACCTTGAAAACGCAGCTAACTGATGCATAAAAATCCCACATACTTATACTGCCGCTGCTCTAATCACTTTCCACGTTAGGAAATGAAAGGGGGCGTAACGAATTTAATTTGATACAACCCCTTTAAGGGCCGCGGAAAAAATAAATTTTCCAATTACGCTTGCTCCCTGCTCCCTCACCTTCGTTGTTCAAATGCTTACATATTCCAATATGCTCCCATTTGAACGCCTCGGTGAGAAAGCA
>PIVM01000624.1 GCA_003353945.1 Gammaproteobacteria bacterium | reverse complement strand
GGCAGGGGATTGATGAATGGGGGGAGTGGTTGCGACAGGAGATAAAATCTTTTTCATGTATAACTTTAGATTAGTCAAACCACGAAGAACAAGAGAATTTGAGAAAAACAAAAACTATATTAAAGTCTGGTTCAGCACTCCGGAGGGTACTGTCAAATTAACCACTGCGGGTCCATAATGAACGGATGAAAAAGGCAGCGAATCTCTACAAACGCTATCGTTTTCCGCCCGTTATCATTCAACATGCAGTGTGGCTCTATCATCGATTTAATTTGAGTCATCGTGACATAGAAGATTTGTTGGCGGAGCGTGGCATCACCGTAAGTTACGAATCAATTAGATTGTGGTGCAACAAATTTGGCCCTAAGTATGCCAGACGGTTAAGGCGAAAGCACCAAGGTTTCGGTGATACGTTCTACATTGATGAGGTATTCGTTAAGATCGACGGCAAGCAGCAGTACTTGTGGCGAGCAGTAGACCAAGACGGTGATGTCGTTGATGTTTTTCTGCAAGTACGCAGAGATGCTAAGGCAGCAAAACGCTTTTTCAAACGCCTTATCAAGAACAATCGAGGTGAACCGAGAAAAATAGTGACGGACAAATTGCGAAGCTATGGCGTCGCCCATAGAGAATTGTTTCCTGATGCTATTCACGATTCATCACAGTATGCAAATAACCGCTCCGAACTTTCTCATCAGTCAACGCGGGTGAGAGCGCGGGGCATGCGTCGGCTCAAGTCAATGAAGCAGGCGCAACGCTTCGTGGGTGTACACGCGGCCGTATACAATTTGTTTAACCTTGGACGTCACTTGGTTTCAGCTAAGCACTATCGGTGGCTTAGACTGAGAGCCTTTGTGTCTTGGGAAAATGCAACGGCATTTTGAATGGTCAGATTTCAGGCCTCAGGCCTCAGGCCTCAGGCTGATTTTGAAATGTTAATTTGTCAACACCCTCGAGAGCGTAAAATTTATGGTAAGGAGACTCTAAGGTTCTACTTATCGCAGACGAATTTGAATTATTCATGCGACAATTTATACCACAGAAGCGACATTGATCTTCCACATTTCCAAGATATGAAAACAGTAAAGGTGACAGTCATGGTAGGAACCCCGATTTCTCAGAGCCCCCCATACAGATCCGGACGTGCGGTTTTCCCGCATCCGGCTCCTCGGTCGTACTCGCTCTCGCAGTACAAAACAACGTAATCACAACCATACCCGTCGGCTAATATCTCTGGCTTTG
>PIVM01000623.1 GCA_003353945.1 Gammaproteobacteria bacterium | reverse complement strand
TTCAACCTATTTAGATAATTTTTTACCGTGTGAGCGGATAAGTTTTTTCTCTTCAAATACCTTCTGTAATTGATCATTGATGCGGTGAGGTTCATGGTGTCTCCCGTGTTCGATGGTATCCATTGCTTTGAAATATTCATGCTCTCGAGTTCTATCCGCTATCCTGGTATATAGTATTGTCATCTCTATTTCCTGATGACCGAGGAGCTGCTGCAAGACCTCCAAGGGCATGCCGGCGTTGAGCATATCTGTAGCAAAGGTATGTCGTAAACTGTGTAGACTGTAGCTTTTGTGACTAAGACCTGCATTCTTTAGAATTGTGCGCATTACGCCCCACGCAGTGCTATAGCTAAGGTGATTTCCTTTTCTACCGGCGAAGAGGTATTCTGAGCCTTGGTTTCTTATCTCCATCCAACTCTGAATGGCAAGATCGGCATCTTCACTGTAGTAAACAGCCCGTCCCTGATAGTTCTTTTCTCCAAGGTATATCAGGATCTTTCGTTCTGAGAAGCTGATATCATTGACTTTGACGTTCAGTAGCTCGCCTATTCTCATGCCTGTACGGAGTAAAAGAAGAATCAAAGCACGATCTCTGACATTAGAGATCGTTTCAATAAGAATCTGAATATCTTCAGATGAAATCGCACGTGGTAAGGAGTCTGGTTGTTTAATCCGGATTTTGTTCTGCATAATTGTGTGTGGCAGAATTTCCTGTTCGGCAAGAAAAGTGATAAAGGCATAGAGTGCTCTGAGGTAACCAATAACAGACAGTGTTTTTAAACCACGATCCTGTTGATATTCTACAAAAAAGCAAATGTTTTGACGAGTCAGTGTGTAAATATCTGTATTGTCATTGGAAAGAAAACGTAAGAAAGAGAGAACAACATGGCCGGATTGCCTAATTGTGTGAACAGACAGGTTTTTGATGTACTTACCGTAGAGGTATTCAACTGCAATATCGGCACCCGATAATCCGCTTGCAGCTAAACGAGAACAGCACCTAAAAAGAACCTGCCGTTTTGGACTGGATTGTTTGAATTGTGTTTGAGGAAAAAGGCAATCTTGAGGTGGAGTGTTTCCCTCATAGATACCAGGTAGTGGTTGATCACTAAACAAGAAGTTTTGTTGAGTGGAAATCTCATCGGTCATGTTCGTCTCCTTTTTCTTTTTTAGAAAAAACAGAACGTTAATGACCGAAGTATATCATATCTACGATCAAAATTATGTTACGTATAGTCAGGAA
>PIVM01000622.1 GCA_003353945.1 Gammaproteobacteria bacterium | reverse complement strand
CCCGCCCCTTGTCCATATTGTTAATCGATGTAGGCCTAGTCATTTTAATCTTGCGTTGGTTTGCCAATAATCAATAATGCATAAACTGGCCACTGATTGAAGTGTCTGGTTAGCATATGACTGTCGACATACGGTCGCAAGCATATAAAAAGGAATGGATTGACTAAAACCAAAGTTAAAAAGGCGTATTTCATACCGCCCTCAGCGGCATGAAATACGCCATTCGGCCTCCTAATACCAGTATTATGACGTCGGTTCGAACTGATATGCCCGGCGTGCATATTTAATGAAAAACTCACCAATTTATTATATAATAGGCGTACATTTACTCATCGCATCTAACCAGCAAAAGCATAGAAATGTTGACATGACTGGTGTTTTGCCTACATAGTACAACGGAGGGGGGACCATTGCGCATGGGGAAGTTTTTTGGCGCTAGCGCGAAACCCATTGACGCTAGCGCCACATATTTTTATACGCTAGGCGTGAAGAGGCGGACCATCGCATGGGTGACCTTGGCGCATAGTACACCGGCGACCGGGCATTTAATAATAACTCCATTCCATTGTCTATGGTCCAACACTAAGCGCCCAGCGGCGGTGGACGATTATATACTCGTATATAAACACATCACGAAGGATGGCACCGTTAGACTTGGTGGGTGACCTGTGACGTTGAGAAAACGTTCACTCCGACTGCCTCGTCCAATGTGATGTTCCGAGTGAAGGCTGCCTGTGCAAAACGCATAGGGGAAAACCTCGGCGTTTCAGCCCAAAAACAAAGGCGAATATATCAATAAATAAACCATTTCAGTAGCTGTATAAAAACTTGTGAGATATTGGAACACAAATGAAGAGGTACATCCGGAAACGACACGCGACAGGGGTGTATTTTGCTAGAACGGGTCGACATCGCCGGTTTCGCTAAACACTAGGAAATGGGTATGGAGGCAGGCCAATGGCGGCGAATTTAGGGATCTGATGGTTGGGCAAGCTGCCAACAGATGGCAGCACGAGATGACCGCAAGTCGTCCAGAGTGTGCTGATACCAGTATGATAGAAAGCATTTGATTTTACGTTGGCCTCCAAAATTTGAAATCTGTTCAGAATATAGCCATTAATTGTACCCGCCCCTTGTCCATATTGTTAATCGATGTAGGCCTAGTCATTTTAATCTTGCGTTGGTTTGCCAATAATCAATAATGCATAAACTGGCCACTGATTGAAGTGTCTGGTTAGCATATG
>PIVM01000219.1 GCA_003353945.1 Gammaproteobacteria bacterium | reverse complement strand
GAACGCTTAACGCCGCTGGGCAGCGCAAGCTTGTGGAGGGTAAATTAGACTGTGCTGCGATGGATGTCTCCATCAGTTAGCTTGATTAGAGCTCCATCAGATAGTGTGATCGCACTCATATGCGATCTGGATGGTGCACGACTTTAACTGGCCAAAGCTCTACATCAAGTTTGAAAGTCTCGGTATTTGGGAAACCTATATGCTGAACTGCCCAGCTTTTTCGGTCTTCAGCAGACCAGTTATCGATACCATCAAGTGCTTCTAGTATTTGTTTGTAGGTAAGATCTGCGTCTTCTAATCCTAAGCGCTGAAGATGGTCGGCAAATATAGCTAACCCTTGCTCGCTGCCGAAGACTACGCACATCTGCCGTCCTTCCTGGCTTACAAACTCAATACCGTGTTTTTGGAGATGAGCAAAATCCAGATTACCGGTATAGTTCAGTTTAAGGACGAAACTACCAGGAGCGGCCGCTACCTGTTGGCGCGCCAGCTGGATTGTTCTATCAAGACTGCCAAATAACCGCTGCCCATGAGCTCGTAGGTCACCTCGATCAGGGTGTGGGATATTTATTTTACGTGTGCGTCTGTCGTTCCTTCGCAGCTCTCTTTCTATAACAAGATGTCTATAGCTATCATCTGGCATCTATCATCCTTATTATTGTGGTTTACGCTGACTTTCTCTTGCATGAGCAGTTTTCAAATCTTTAATAGTGAGAAATTCCTGGCTACGTAGGATCATTCGCTTAATAGCCCGGCGGACAATTCGCTCAATATCAGAACCACTGATATTGGCAAAAGTAACAAGCAGGTCATTATCGTCCAGCTCAAACTGTCGACGAATACCCCGTAGCTTTAGCGAGAGGAGTTGAGTGAGTTCCTCAGTGCCGGGCAATGGAAACTCAATTGTCTCATCAAAGCGTCGCCAGATGGCAGAATCCAGAATCTGTTCATGGTTAGTTGCAGCCAATATCAGACTACGCCCCTGGTAAGCATCCATCATTTGTAAAACTGCATTTACAACTCGACGCAGTTCTCCATGCTCACCGCTATCACCACGCTCTTTACCAATGGCATCGAACTCATCGAATAAAACCACCATTGGGTGTTCGGCGATAAAATCAAACACCTTCCGCAGATTTGCAGCCGTTTCACCCAAAAAAGATGATACCAATGCATCTAGTCGAACTATGGCTAACGGTTGGTCCAATTCAAATGCAATAACCTCGGCAGCAAGTGTTTTTCCACACCCTGGCGGGCCATAGAACATAACTTTGCTGGATGCTTTCATGCCAAAGCTCTGAAGAACGTCACTACGACGATGCTCCTCAACTAGCTCCTCAACAGCCATATTACTCAGTTCAGGCAGGATAATTTCTTCAAGAGAGCGCTGTGGTTGTTTAATATCAAGTAGAGGTAACCCTCTCTCTTTGTCTACCGGAGCGCCTGGAGTCAGGCGGTTTAGATTATTGGGCGCTAACTTCAGATGCTCGCCGTACAGAATTTGTTCTAGATCATTAGCAAGCAAGTGATGCTGCTTCTGACGCTCATTATCAATAATGGCTTCTGAAACACGGCGAAAAGCTGCAGAATCACCAACTGTTCCCGCTTTAATCAGTTGCCTTAGTATTTTCCCGTTTGCCATGTCTCATTCTCCAACAACGATTTTTCATCGGTGAGCTTCTAAATTATAGGTTAGTTAATCCCCTTTATCATGCAAAATGCACTGGCGAAAATCTTTCTGTTCTATTTGTAGATATAACGTAAACCGTTCCATGAAGTACATTATTATTTGCATCAGAACCTGAAATAGTGCAGATATAGTACTGTAAATGATCAGCTAGGCCGTTTGTTGGTGCTGGGTGATTATTTGGCTCCTCTGTAGCCCAGTAATCACTGGGCCTGCAGAGGCACTTAATAAAAATGGGCGGGATGGTCACAAAACGCGGAGAAAAATCCACACTATTAAAACAGCTGTGAATTGATACTGACCCTACCTGATCAACTAACAGCCATTAGAAGCTATTGAATAAATGAAAAAATAAAGGAAAGCTAACGTTAATTAATAATCTTGCGGCGCGAATTATGGCCTAGTTCATATATCGCCGCTTGAATCTGGATTGAACAATAAAAGAAATTCAAAGGCGGAAGGGGTACGTATGGAGTGGTTATTTGTTTTTGTTATGGTAGTAATCCTGTACACGGTTATTAAGAAAAAAAATAAAGAGGCAGACTTCGTGGAAGATGACGAATCAAGCTTAGCTGAATTTCGCATCACAGTTTCTACATCTTCAAGGTATTCCGACGAACACAAATCAAAAAATAAGAACCCAGGTAAATGGATAAAACCAGGTCAATTAGAAAAGATTGGTAACTATGAAATTACCGGTGGTTTTGTCTATGTAGGTGGTAGGTTAAAAAGTATTGACGGCTACAATACAGAGGCTTCTTTAATCGACCCAACCCTCAAGATCAACGGTAAATCTCCAGACTATGATGGTGAGGAAATGGGATATTGGCCAAGTTATGGCAATATTAGCCCGAGAAGCCGGGCGGCATACATAGATTGGTTGGCTAGTGACCGCTGTGATCCCAATTGTTACATTGGTTATGTATTCCTGTACTTCTACGGCATTGAGCGAAGATTGCTCATAGATGGCAAATATGCAGATATTCCTCGAGAGGAGAGGGAAGCATTAATAGGCGAACTTAATCGTTTAAAAAGCATTTACGGTAATAATCGATCATTCAATGGTTATGTAACGAGTTTACTGTCACACGTTTGGGTTTTAGATCATGAGAGTGAAGAAGTAGATGGATCTTTGCTCGTTGCTAAAAAGAATTTTACTTCCGTGTTCAAGTATCTGCTGGCTAAACGAACCCTTGATGGGGAGCCGATAACAGCCGAACTTGCATTAGCATGGGTTAAAAGCCACCCAGAATTTAGTTTGCGGACGCCTGCTCGCCGGTGTGAGAACGAATTTGATCAACTGTTTAGAATCCGTTACCAGCAGAAATTCAAAGCAGGGCTTGTTATCAGCCCGAATAAAACAAAATTACAACTGGACTACCACCCAGCAAGCCCATCACTACGGGGTTACCAAAGTATCCAATTAGACCTTCCTGATGTCAGCCGCCTCAAAACCCCTGTTAAGAAATTGATGGATATTGCTGAGTCATGTACAGATGAGCTTGAGTCATATAGTCGTTATGTCGGAAAACCAGAAAATTCCAGAGATTCGTTAGCAGCTGTAGCATTTTTGCCGAATGAATTAGCACAGGAGTTAGACCATCAACAATTTGATCAATTGAGGGAGTGGATAGCTTCCAAAGTTGATAGCCTAAAGGGGGTTGTTTCAGTTCAATCCTTATTAGAACACTTTGGCGAACAGTCACCATTGAAGATTAATAAGAAAGAAGCTGAAATGTTAGCGAACCTTGTTGAAAAAGCAGGTTTTGGCATGGCTCCAGATATTCGTTTCCATCATGCAAAGCCAGAGCTAAATGGTAACTTAGTTCTTTTTCCTGGCGGGCATGGGGAAAACTTTTCAGCATCCCATACGTTTAATCAGGTTGGTACGATACTTCGCTTAGGAGCTATGGTGGCTGCAATCGATGGCCACGTTGATGAAGCCGAAGAACTCGTTTTAGAAAATTTGATTGAGCACGAACATCAATTATCGAACATTGAGAAACTTTCTCTTAGAGCGTATTTATATTGGCGCCTCAATACAAAAGTCAATATGAATGGACTCAAGGCTCGTCTAGAAACGATCAGTAGTAGGGAAAGGGCTGCTGTCAGTCATATACTTGTAACAGTGGCATTGGCTGATGGAAAAATTGACCCTTCCGAAATTAAGCAGCTTGAAAAACTCTATACTTCGCTTGGTCTTGAAAAATCAATGGTCTCAAGCGATATACACCATCTCACTTCTAGCAAACCGACTAGCCCTCAAACAGTAGGAGCTTCTCCACCTAAGGCAAGTGTCAACGAGCCTGCTACTTCTGAATTCTCGTTAAATCGCGACCTGCTTAAAGTCCACGAGGAAGAAACGCAGGGCGTTAAGGCCGTTTTAGAATCTATTTTTGTAGATGAAAATGTCATTAATGAGCCAGAAGAAATAGTTCAAACGAGCCACGTATCAGAGAGCAATATCATAGGGCTCGACACTAAACACCTGGGCTTATATGAGAAACTCATTTGCAAGGGAGAATGGTCCTTAGATGAAGTAAGGGCTATTTGTGAAGAGCTAAACTTGATGGTTGATGGCGCATTTGAAGTTATTAATGATTGGGCTTTCGATACAGTAGACGCGCCGCTCATTGAGGATGGAAGTACCGTCTTTATCGATCTGGAGCTGGTTGAAGAGATAAGAGCACTTTAGGAAACGGATAGATTTAATTATGACAACCAAACGAATCAGACCAAAAGAGCGAGATTCTATCATCCAGTCACTAAAAGCTGGAGTAGCCCCAAGAGTTGGAATACAACATATCCAGGTTGGGCGCGTTAATGAGGTTAAGGCGTTATATCAGGACATTGAGAGAATAACCTCTGGCGGCTCTGCTTTTAGATTGATCATTGGTGAATATGGATCAGGGAAAACATTTTTCCTCAGTGTAATTAGGTCAATAGCATTAGAAATGAAATTGGTAACAATAACTGCCGATTTATCACCGGACCGTCGGATTCATGCTTCTGGCGGTCAGGCAAGATATCTCTATTCTGAACTCATGCGAAATTTTGCAACACGCAATAAGCCCGAAGGTAATGCGCTGACAAGTGTTGTAGAGCGTTTTATTACTATTGCAAGACAAGAAGCTGATCATAGCGGCCAATCAGTTTCATCAGTCATACATGACCGCCTATCAGCATTGACCGAGCTTGTAGGGGGGTATGATTTTGCCAAGGTTATCGAAGCTTATTGGCCCCCTGTGTCAGGATAGTTGTCGCCTCAATAATTCACAATTATGTGAGAGATGAGGCAAGTCGTAGCCGTGTTTTTCGCCCCCAGATTGGAGGTCAAGAAGGAGCCCGTAGGGCGACT
>PIVM01000621.1 GCA_003353945.1 Gammaproteobacteria bacterium | reverse complement strand
AATCAATGATTTGGCATCTAACTGAATTATGGTTCTTATAATGTTCAATGAGACAGAAATTATCGTACAAACGGTCTTATTCTTAGACGTTGTCAATTCATATGTTATTAATCTTGCTTAAACAGTGCATATGACAATGTCGATCAAACGCTGATTGGCTGGAGTGGTGGACCAAGATGAGTCAGGTCCAAAATGGTTTCATCCACACAGTATTTAAGAAATCTATCGGTCAGGGGTGACATGGGGCAGGGGGATGCGGGGATGTACGCATTTTTCTGGATTGTTTTGTGCAGCAAGGACCGCGCCGTGCGCAGTTGTTCAGTTGCGCAGCGATTGCACATATTACGAATTTTTCAGAATTTCTCTGCGTAGCACAGATGTGCACAGGTGCGCAGCCATATCGATTGCGCACATTCCGCACTTTTCTGAATTTATCTGCGCAGCACGGACGTGCGCAGTTGCTCAGGTGCGCAGCCGTAGCGATTGCGCACATTACGCATTTTTCTGGGTTTTTTCCGCAGCACAGACGTGCGCAATTGCTCAGTTGCGCAGCCGTAGCCATTGCGCACATTGTGTTTAGCTTTCAAATATTAGAACGGATTTTGTACACATTTTACTATTGATTGCCCAGGGTGGGGGCTGTACATTTGGCCAATGCAGATTTTCACGATCTCTGATAGCTTTTGGGGGTATCACTTTCGGTCTGATGGTAGCTTTATTGGTGTCATTTTTCGAGTCTGGTAGTTTTATGTGTATGGTATTTCACATTTTCAGAGTTTGGCATTTTTCTGGGTTTTTTCCGCAGCTTGGACGTGCGCAGTTGCTCAGTTGCGCAGCCCTAGCCATTGCGCACATTGGGTTCGGCGCATCTTCAACGCACGATGTTCCAGTAATCGTTGCATCTGATAAATTAGATGATGTGGCGTCACCTCTCGGATGTAATCCAGTGCGTTCTTCTGCTGTAGTGCACTCATTTCGTGATGTAAACAAAGTAGGCCTACCAGTTATAAAAATTTGTGGTGTTTATTGGGACAATGATGTACCCGTTGTCCATTACGGTCTTTGGGACGATGGAGTAGTTTATCTTGGCTAGTTCGAAGTCACCTGTGGTTTCATTAAGCTGTCTCTTTGATATTTTTAATGGCCACTCCCCATGATTGACGTGTCAAACCTTTCAAATGTTGCACAACAGTAGACACATTTGAATGCAGCCATCCGTTATAAACTGGAACAAAAACATGAACTTG
>PIVM01000620.1 GCA_003353945.1 Gammaproteobacteria bacterium | reverse complement strand
GCTATGGGCAGATTCCGTAAATCATGCCATCTATGCTGATACGGCTCAATATGCGCTATGGGCAGATTCCGTAAACCACGCCATCCAGTCCGATACGGCTCAATATGCGCTATGGGCAGATTCCGTAAACCACGCCATCTATGCTGATACGGCTCAATATGCGCTATGGGCAGATTCCGTAAATCATGCCATCTATGCTGATACGGCTCAATATGCGCTATGGGCAGATTCCGTAAACCATGCCATCCATGCTGATACGGCTCAATACGCACTATGGGCAGATTCCGTAAACCATGCCATCCATGCTGATACGGCTCAATATGCACTATGGGCAGATTCCGCGAATCACGCTATATATTCTGATACAGCCCGAGTTCTTGCCGATACAGATGGAGATACTAAAATACAAGTAGAAGAAACTACCGATGACGACATTATCCGCTTTGATATGGGAGGCACTGAATATTTTCGTATGGACAACGGACGTTTGGAGGTATATAACACAGGAAACAGCGTATTTATAGGCCTTAACGCAGGAAAGAATGATAACCCTGTCGATCATGATAATAACGGCGTTGGAATAGGCTTAGGTGCATTAGGTAACAATACTACGGGGATTGGTAATACTGCCATAGGTTATCAGACCCTCAACAAAAATACTGAAGGTAATTATAATACCGCCACAGGTTATAAGGCACTCTTTAACAATGTAGGGGCTGCAAATACAGCTTATGGCACACACGCACTCCTTAACAACACTACAGGTACTAATAGTGTTGCCATAGGTTATAAGGCGCTCGTGGGCACAGAAGGAGGCACAGGAGGTACAGGAGGTTGGAATGTCGCTGTTGGTTCTCTTGCGCTATTTAGCGATAGTACTGGAAGTTATAACGTTGCTCTTGGTAATAGGGCAGCACATGGAAACCTATCTGGAAGCTATAATACCGCCATCGGATACACTGCGCTTGAGGACAACAAGACAGGCGATAATAATACTGCCATCGGATACAATGCTGATGTATTAATAGACGCACTAACAAACGCCACTGCAATAGGGGCAAATGCAACTGTGAGTCAGGATAGTAGCTTGGTACTTGGTGATGCCGCCGATGTGGGTATCGGTACAAGTGCACCGACTAATAAACTTGATGTGGATGGCTTAATCCGTATGAGAGAAGGGGCAGCTTCTGGTTATGTTCCAGTGTCTGATGATGATGGTGTAATGACATGGACAGATCCCGAAATCTTA
>PIVM01000082.1 GCA_003353945.1 Gammaproteobacteria bacterium | reverse complement strand
CGTTTGATGAAGCGGTGATCTTGCTCAAAAGCTTGCCCCATGAGCGCAGCGAGTGCATTGGGTATGATGTTATTCAAGTATTTGCATTGACGTATTTTTACACGTCGTTGGCTCTCATTGTTTAATGTGCTTCCAAAGCACTTCAACGAAGTTCTCGAAAGCTTAGAACAATCATCTCTCTGTGATGTGCATTTTAGTGATAATACCAAGACGATCATCGTCACGCTTGAGGGCGACGGCGTCGCGGAAGAGACAAAAAAACTGAAAGAAATTCAAACAATGGAGCGCATTCTCAGCGCAGAAATGTCGTATTCATACAGTGAGGATGAATTAGAAACACTAAGGAAAAATGTCGCATTACAGCAAGGTACCGTGCCGACACTTTTAAATGATGATGATGCAAAGGCCGAAGATATCCACTATGGAGGAGATATTAACCACGAACTAATAAAAGCCAAGATTGATAGTTAGAAACCCCAGAAATCCGTGTTCGGCTATCATTCTCTTTAAAAGATCTGGCCAAAGAATAATCACCGCCAGACCTATTTACTCTCGTGATTCATATCTACTCTTGAATGATACTATTCTTGAATGATACTATTCTTGAATGATACTACGTCATAACACCAAAAGGGTTTTGCTTATTACCCCTGTTTCGACCTTGCTCATTGTTTTGCTT
Source organism: Gammaproteobacteria bacterium (assembly GCA_003353945.1). GTDB lineage: Bacteria > Pseudomonadota > Gammaproteobacteria > Pseudomonadales > PIVM01 > PIVM01. The sequence continues at coordinate 21,552 of PIVM01000082.1, read as the reverse complement.
AGATTTATTTGACAGCTTAACCTTTTTTGCGATCAAGCCCCGCTTGCCACAGTGACACTCAAACTCAACGGTTACGCCCACCTTTAAAAACTGACAGTTAACCAGATCAGTCTTACGCACCATGATATCCGGGCCATCTCCATTTTCGAGAAATCCAAAATCTTTATCACGAAGCCACTTCTTAACTACGGTTTGCAAATGTTCACCTTCTGTCTAATACCTTTCATATTGTTATCCAAACAGAACTCCATATCACCCCACTGGGTATCAAACCCCATGAGGCATGTTTGATTTAGGTTGAACTGCGAAATATCCAATACGGGGATAACCCGAATGGCACTTACTTAAGCCTAAATTACACAATACCGTCGTTACTTGCGAGTCTGAGGCAAGACCAGGATGACGTTGCACGGGAAAGAGCGCCTTAAGTAAGTGCCATTGGGGATAACCCGCAAAAAACCCTACTTCCCGGTTGATTATACTACATAGCAGCTTGCTGCCAAGCGTTGCGATGATACACGATGCGATTTATCCATACAAACTCAGTTTGACTTGACAGGCATGACATCCATAACCTGAAGCTAAGCAAATATGCGATAGGAATCGCTCATTTAGTGAAGATTAATAACGGGAACACTGTCAACATACTAGCACAAATTCGCTATATCCTTGTCGATGTTTTCTTTTTTTGACTCACATCGATCTTCTGATAACGACGAGCCATACGTAGTTATGCTTGAACGATCTAAAATAGATTTATCGATTAATCATGTTAGTTTGATGTTAGGGCCGCGGAAATAATCCCTGATGTTCACTTTTTGTAAGTTGATATATAGTGGTTAATTATCTTCGTCGCGGGCACAAGAACTGATTGCTCTAGCAGTGCAATTCGAATGCTGTTAGGAAATCGATAGATTTTTTGGGGAAATTATCGAAGGGCTCTGACAGGCATTCACTAGCGTGACAATGAGACGTTCAGAAAACTCAGGCTGTATAGATACCTTTCCTGTGTTCACTTCTTTTACCACATCTTTTGCAAAAACCATACGTTTGGATTTTTACCTGATATGAGCTATCGGATGAAGAATACCCTAGTCGAGCAAGCTCTTCTTCAGTAAAGCTTCTATTACCCCAACAGTGAAATTCATCCCATTGTGTCTTACTGCATTGGGCGCACTGCCTCTGCCGTCGACACGGGCTCTTTTCAAAATAGGCCCATCCTTTCCAATCATGTACTCCAACTTTACATCTAATCCTATGTGAAATTAACATCTCTACCCCCTGAGTGTTCACAACAAAACACATGACAACGCGCGCTCCAAACCTTACAACTTACAGCACCATACACCTAACACCCAATAGACATCGCACGCAGCTGCCCAATAAACACTCAACTCAACATTTGCTCAATTTTGTTTTTATTGCAAGTAAACGTCACTAATAACCTATATTATTTTCTGCCTGAAAAAAAATTGCATGGAAGATCTTTGCATATAGATAATGACAGCAAAAGATTGCCATCTGACACTACTCTTTTTAGCAAAACAAGATGACGGGCCGTAATCTTAATGCAATTATTGAATTACAATAGCTGATTGATATTCTGACATTTATTTCGCATTTTAAAGCCGGAGGAGTCCATGCCAGATGCATTCAAATCGCTGGCCAAATTAATTGCAACACGCACTAAAACAGCCTTGGCAAGCGGCGACCTATTGTCAATCGACACCGAGTATGAAATTGTGGAGGAACAGGGCATCCCCTTTATTATTCGCAGTAGCCACAATATTGCTCGTAAGCAACAAGCTGCAAGCAGCAAAAAACAGTCCAATAGCGACAATCCTTTCTTACCTTATGAACCGGCGATGTTCGTCTGCAACCTCTCCGACACGCATGTCTGCCTACTCAATAAATTTAATGTGGTGGATAATCATGTACTGATGGTTACCCGACGATATGAATCACAGGATACCCTGTTGACCCTGGATGATTTCACAGCCATCAGCACTGCTCTACAGCAAATGGATGGACTGGTTTTTTATAATGGCGGGCGCACAGCCGGAGCATCGCAGCAGCACAAACACCTGCAACTGATTCCCAGAACGCTCGTACCCAAGATGGTTGATTTGCCTATAGAAAGGGCATTAGCTATCGAGCAGCTTGATTACAACCGTTGCCACTTCCAGTGCGGCCCCTACCCCCACTGGCAAGTCCGCCTAAACTGCTGCGCTCAGGAGAATATTGAAACCACCGCTCACCTGCTTCTCACGCATTATTGCCATATTTGCCAACAATTGAACATGTACAATACTGAAATGGGGCTGGCGACAATACCCTATAACCTATTACTTACACGAGACTGGATGGTTTTTGTTCAACGAAGCAAAGAGCAGTTTGAAGGTATCTCATTCAACGGCCTGGCTTTTGCCGGCAGTTTTTTTGTAAGAAACGATAAGCAACTGTCCATGCTAAAGACACATGGGCCTCTCGCCGCATTAGCATTCGTCACAGTCAACACATCCATCGATTAATTAACAAATCTATGGTACCTGACAACAATTTCGCTCGACCTGCGAGCTACATTTTCTTACACTGTTGCCCGACAACATAAGCATCGGACCATCAATTATTTGGGAGGGAAGCTATGCGGCGCGTGATTTTTAATCAAAAAGGCGGAGTAGGGAAATCCAGTATTGCATGCAACCTGGCTGCCATCAGTGCCAATCAGGGCTACAAAACTCTCGTGGTTGATCTGGATGTGCAGGGCAATGCCAGCCTTTACTTGGGCTTGAATACCTATGAAACCCCTGGCCTTGATGACACCATCGCCGAATTATATAAACAAACCACTGTTGGTTGGTTTGCCGCTCGCAAATCCGCAGATGCTTTTGTCTGGGAAACTGAGTTTGATAATCTTTTTCTTATGCCCTCCAGTCCCTCGCTGGAACATATGGAAAAGGAGCTGGAAAGCCGTTACAAAATCTATAAACTCCGCGATGCTCTTGACAGCTTGTCTGATGAATTTGACCGCATTTACATCGACACACCACCCAACCTGAATTTTTATAGCAAATCAGCGCTGATCGCTGCCAACTCAACCCTTATTCCCTTCGATTGTGACAGCTTTTCAAAACAGGCCCTTTATAACCTACTGAATAATCTGATTGAATTAAAGGAAGATCACAACCCCGATTTACAGGTTGAAGGCATTGTGGTTAACCAGTTCAACAGCCAAGCGAATTTGCCCAGGGAACTGATCGCCGAACTGGAAGCCGAACAGTTGCCGGTATTACACAGCTACCTATCAAGCTCAGTGAAAATGAAAGAGTCCCACCGAGATCAGCGACCTCTGATTTATCATTCGCCAAGCCATAAATTAACTCAACAGTTTATGGAGCTTCATGCTTTGCTGGAAAAAAGCGAAGTGGCTGAAGCCGTTACTGCGTAAAAGCGGATCGACCTATTCTGCTCGTAGTTGGGATGTAGTTGGGATGTAGTTGGGATGTAGTTGGGATGTAATTGGGATGTAGCAGCGATATAAGCAACATAGAGCTGCAACCTGAATAAATTTCTTTTATTACAGCAATTATTAACAAGACATTAATCCTTTTCGTCTTGACGCTCTTCCTATACCCCGTTAGCTTACCGCAGGATATTTATCACCAAGTTGTCTATGGGTATGAGTTCAGTCTGGGATATTAACACCGATCTACTAATAGTCGGTTCCGGTAACGGTGCCTTAACGTCGGCAGTTTGCAGCTATGACATGGGCATAAGCAAGGTCCTGGTCATAGAGAAATGCGCCCAATTTGGTGGCACCAGCGCCATGTCAGGCGGAGGTGTGTGGATACCCTGTAGCCGTTATGCCAAAGAATGTGGCGCTGAAGACTCCTTTGACGATGCCAAACAATACCTGATGTCCACCATTCCTGAAGACATTGCAGAAGAATCCATGATCGATACTTATCTGATCAATGGCCCCAAAATGCTCGACTTCCTTCACCAACGCACTCCGGTACGTTATGAGTCTTTGTCTAAATATCCGGATTACTACACTGACCGTCCCGGCGCCAGAGAAGGACACAGATCACTCGAACCGGCACCCATTAATATCGACGCCATTGGCCCACTGCACCGTCATGCAGTGCAAAGCTCGGTGTACATGTTTGAACGCATTGGCCTTACCCAGGTTGAAGCGCAGCAATTACTGATCGGCGATGTAAAGGACTGGGCATTATTAGGCGGCAAACGCATTTTGGCGCATTACCTCAACATTCCCTGGATGTGGACGCATAAACAATCTCGCCGCGCCACCTTGGGCATGGCAGGCATTATCCGTCTTATGCTTGCACTACAGGCACGCCACATCCCACTCAGGCTAAACACGTCACTTAAAGAGCTGGTCATTGAAAACAACACGATTGTTGGTGCTGTTATCGAATCGGCAGGCAAGACTACACGCGTTCGTGCAAACAAAGGCGTCATGCTGGCAGCAGGTGGTTTCGAACAAAATCAAACCATGCGGGAGCAATACCTGCCAAAACCGACCAATACTGCCTGGAGCGCTGGCATAAAAACCAATACAGGTGACGCCATCCAGGCGGGGATGCGCATTGGCGCAAAAACCCGCTTGATGGATAACGCCTGGTGGTGCCCTACCCTGTGCATTCCTGGCATGGAATACCCGTTTCTCGGTGTGACGGGGCAAGCGCTGCCCGGCACAATAACGGTCAACCGACGCGGACAGCGCTTTAGCAATGAATCCCAGAACTATATGAACTTTCTCAAAGAAACCTTTGCAGCACATACGGAGGACAACCCCTGCGTACCTGCCTACCGAATCTTTGATGTCGATTTTAAAAAACGCTATGCCATCTACCCACTGATGATGCCAACCTGGATGATACCCAAAAGCTTTCTATCCAGTGGCTTTGCTGGTTATGCCGACACACTGCCCGCACTGGCGAATCAAATGGGTATTGACGCCGAAGGACTGCAATCAACGGTTGAGCAATTTAACCGTTACGCCCGCGATGGCAAAGACCCTCAATTTCATCGTGGCGATGTGGCCTATGACCGCTACTACGGTGATCCACAGTTTCAACCAAATCCTTGCCTTGGCCCCATCGTCAAACCTCCCTTCTTCGCCATGAAAATGCAGCCGGGTGATATCGGCACCCAAGGCGGACTGGCGATCAATGAAAACGCTCAGGTTTTAAATCACGATGAAGAACCCATCACAGGGCTATATGCCTGCGGCAATAACAGCGCAGCCGTCTTACCCACCTACCCCGGCCCAGGTTCAACCCTGGGTCCGGCAATGACCTTTGCCTATCAAGCGGCCAAACATCTAAGCGGCTGGCAGGAGCAATAAGTTAACTGCTAGACTAAAACCACCGTTCGTTCAGACATAGTAGGGTGCAATAAGCTTGCGCATTGCACCGATTTTACGCAATTCCAATGGTGCAATGGCTATTTATACAACCGCAGAACTTAACTAAATGATATTGCTCCCCCCTTACCTACTTGAAACACACTTTGTATGAGAACAACACAGATGCGTATTGCTCTGTATATATTAACCAACCTCGGCGTATTGCTTGTTGTCAGCATCGTCATCAAAGTGCTCGGTATTGAGCAATCGCTGGCAGTTTACGGCATTCACACCAATTTCATTGCAATGTTAATATTCTGTGCGTTGTTCGGTATTTGCGGATCACTTACGTCCCTACTGCTGTCGAAATCCCTGGCAATAATGGGCACGCGCACGCAGCTAATTCAACAACCTTCAAGCGCACGCGAGCAATGGTTGCTCGATACAGTGACAGAATTAGCGCAACAAGCAGGTATTAACACCCCTTCAATCGGCATTTTTCCTACACAACAAGCCAATGCCTTTGCCTCTGGCTGGAACAAAAACGAGGCTCTGATCGCAGTCAGTGCTGGCCTGCTACAACGCTTTCGAGAAGATGAAACCCGAGCCGTATTAGCGCATGAAATCGCTCACATAGCCAATGGCGATATGCTCACCCTGGCACTGATTCAAGGTCTAGTAAATACTTTTGTGATGTTTTTCGCTCGTATTATTGGCCATACCGTTGACAGGATACTGTTTAAAAATGAAAGCGGTTACGGCGTAGCTTACTGGGTGGCAAATATTTTGTTCCAAATGCTATTTGGCATTCTGGCTTCAGCTGTTGTTATGTGGTTTTCACGTTCCAGGGAGTTTAAAGCGGATAAGATTGGCGCCAACCTGGCAGGACGACAGCCCATGACCCAAGCTTTAGAGCATTTGAAAGCCGATTACGACTTACCAGAAGAATTACCTGGAGAAATGATCGCATTCGGTATCAACGGGGTTTGGAATAATAAGGCCAGCCGACTTTTTGCCAGCCACCCTAAACTGGATGACCGTATTGCTGCACTACTAAAACACCAATAAAACATAAAAATCAGTGGTCCCGCTCTGCCCCTTCCTGACACCGCAAACACAGAGGTGTATCGGGACGCGCTTTTAAACGAGGATAACCAATCGGCTCATCACAACTGTGGCAAAAACCATAATCATCTTTAGCAATGGATTCCAATGCCCGCCGAATCGTAACCCGCCTCCGCTCAGACTGCTGGCGATTTGCTTTCGCCATCTCCTGCTGTTGGATAGCATCCATACGTGACAAGCGTCCAACTAATTGCTGATCAAGCTGCACCGGTTTGCTCGCCTCATCCTGCGCTAACATCTCTCGCAGCTGTTCTTGCAAATGCAATAAATCATCGCGCAATTCGGCAAGCTGATCTTCGTTCAGTTCCTTACTCATAATTTGCACCCTATGATGGAGCGCCAACGCGGCAAATAGCGGCCAGTACGCGCCATATAATCTCTATACTCACACCCAAAAGCCTCCAACAGCATACACTCCTCTTTCTGCGTTCATATAATCATCACATAACTGTAAGCCAACAGTCCGCTTAGTCCAATCAACCAATTGGCAGATAACAATGCCAGACTGAACCACTGTAATTGATAAGCGACATACATTGGATGACGCACATAGCGATACGGTCCATGTTGAATGAGTTGATGCCCTTCCTCGCAAGTGGAGCGAAGTGCTAAATTGTTTACCCAGAGCACTGAATATAGCCTGAAACAAAACAATGGCAAGCAGTCCTAGAGGCAATCCCAACCAGCGTCAAAACGGCGGCAACTGCAGGTTAAGCGGCTTTACACTGCCCAGTGATAACACGTAAACAGCCATGATCACAACACTGGTCAAAATCAGGATGCGTATTGTCAGGGCAATCATTAGATTCTCATTGGTATCGTAGAAAAACGACTTGCTCAATCCTGTACGCGGTGCCGCTGCCAAGCAAACAACAATCATATTTATTGGTGGCCAATCAGGCTCACACAAACTATCACAAAAAAATGATTCGGTACTTTTCCAAGAGGGAACAACTTTAACCTGATAGCTTTCTAGGCGGCAATGGTATCAACATTGAAACAGAATCCATAACACGCTGATATTCCGGACGCCTCTCTAAACTTCGAGTTTCCATCATTGGAATACTGGCAAATAAAAACATCAATAGCATTGCAACAAAACCGACAACTTCCCAATACCAGCCTGCAGGATAAGCCGCTAATCCAAATAACATCAAACCAAACCAAAAACCCAGCTCACCAAAGTAGTTGGGATGCCGTGACCAGCGCCATAATCCCGAGTTAATTATTTCTCCAGTCTCTTTCTTTTCAATAAACTCATGCAATTGCAAATCAGCAATCATTTGGATAGTAATTGCAACAAAGGTCACAGTAAATGCAACAGCATCCAGCCAATTAAGCTCTGCAGAGCCATATGCGACCACAGCATATATCGGCAGCATAGCCAAAAAAACTTGCACCGTTGGAAATATATGAACACCAAAAAGATCAGTGAGTAAGGCAATTTTCGGCGCTTTTTCACGAAGCATACTATATCGCCAATCTTCATGATGCATACCTTCCCAATGCACAGCCCAATTGAGGGTTAAGCGCGTCGCCCAATACAGCACTAGTGCCAGGACCAAAAGCTCCCTCACTGCAAAATCTGTTTCACCTGCCACCATCCAGTAAAGAAAAATAAACGGTGGGATAACCGTCCAATAGGCATCATAAAAACTGGAATTTCTAAATACACGGCTGAAAATAAAAATCACTACCGTAGCAATAATATCGGCAATAAAAATATTCAACACGGGTCCGTAATCCAAAAAATACAGGCTGGATCCACCAATGAACAAACAAACAACATAGGATACAGTTATCCAGACAAGACTTTTTGTTTTAGACATTACTGACATGCGCTTCCCACTTATATTTAGACATTATTCCCAAATTCACTTTTGTTCGTTCAGAAAAAAGTTCAAGCTCAACAGGGATCATTTTTTAACTCAGCGCATTACTACATGAACAGAATATAACCAAAGCCCAATGAGAGACAGGCTTCAGATAGTAATCCCCCAACACAACACTGACACAAGTCACAACCCTAAGCGCAATGTTTATTTGGCGAATCACCCATTTAGATGACTATCTGAAATATGCGATTTTCTTTTCAAGCTTACTACAATAGAAAAACAATGATATTATTCTTCGATGAAATACAGTTTCACAAAGAGTAATAAAAACAATATCACTTACTCTAACTACGTATTATCTATAGCTTTTATCAGTATTGTAAATAAATGTGCATATGAGATTCTATTACGCTGTCAGTGGGACTAATTGATCATCCTGCGCCAAATTTAGAAACTGTGGTTTTTTCTTCCTCGACTTTTAAAGGAACCACATTCTGAGAGCGGACACTCCGATGTAAGGTAAGTTTAAACACTGCCCCGGATTGCCTGACAAAATCGGCGTAATATTTGCGCAAAACAGATAATAAATGTATAGTGACTGGGAATTTGATATAACTGCACGCTATAACAAATAAGCAATTATAATAATTTGCGGCTAGTTCTGTATGCTGCGCAGTAAAATAAGAAGGACGGAATAGTGATAAAACCAAGGATTATCATACTGTTAGCTACTCTACTCGTGACTGCTTGCCAAGCACCGGCAACTCCAGTAGAGCAACAACAAACAGGCGCCACGAATGGCTGCCAATCTGTCGATGCTGCACGCACTGTGTTTGAAACAATCATGAAGCAGTACGAGAACTGCTCTTAAACTTAGGCATTACTTGAACCAAGTAATGTTAACTAACGAGTCCGCCGATGAGCAGCGGTCTGAAGATTTCCATGTTCAATAAGCTTGAACATGGGAAAAATAACCACCTTCCCCTCCTTTTCTAACACTCCAGCATTTTATGATGAAATGCGCAGGGTTACGCTTTAGCTAAATTATTTGAGAATTTTCGATATCCACGCAGGGTATTTGCACCAATATCTCTTTAACTTTTAAATATTGGCACAACCGGAGATCCTTATGGTCAACAATAGAAAAAAACATTGCAGACAACTGTAAAGCAATTTATTCCTACCTTGATATTTATCTTCCTGGAGTAAACAATGAAAACTATCGCATAGAACCCATGGTCTCTGGCCAACTCCTCTGGACTTACTACAAACTGATGGCAAGAGTTATTGATGTGAGCACCCGCGAGTTAGTGGGGTACACTTTTGTGGAGCTGCTGCCCGGCGTCAGAGATACGAGCAACTGTCAATAATAGCAGTATCTAAAGAAGAGAAAGATCTGGCTCGCTGAACATATTTTAACCAACGCTTATCGGATTTGCATTTTTAGAAAAATACCTATTCTTACCACGTTTCCAAGCATTGAAATTTTCCAAAAACCCATTACAAAGCGCCAACCCTAAAGCGCAGGCCTTCACTTTCAACGCGAATTCCTTGTGATAAATGAGGATTAGCAGAAAGCGTATTGATGATACTGTAAAGAAAAGCAAATACAATTGTGCAAATAAGCGCTTGCCCATCATAATAATCCCAGAAAACTCAGTTGAATCGTACGGTTCGACGCTTCGACGAGAGGGACTAAGGTGCTGAAGATAGAAGTTTTTTCCTGAAATTTTAAACGAAAACGGTATCACCCATACGGTGAGCGGATGGCCGCCCCGATCAAAATTTTAGAAAAAACCCTTAGATTTAGTGCCTTAGGCCCTCGCAGTACCCAAAGCACTTCGTGGGGCTCTAGGTTCAACTGAGTTTTCTAGGATAATAGAGCTGAATCGGATTTGTTAATTTGATTGCGCTGACGATAGAGGTCAGCACTTTGCACTTAGAAAACCTGTGCCATGCTTAGTCAGTCACACAAGCAGGCTGTTGAGGATGCCCCATGCTACTTGAAAAAAAACGCGCCCTGCCCCTACTGGCCTTGGTCGGCATTGCACTGGCCATACTGTTGATAAAACTGCAGCCTAAGGTGCAACACAACCCGCAAGCCTCCGCCGTCACCCCCGTGTCGGTCATCAATATCACTCGCGCCAAGGTGCGCCCTAGCATCCGAGGTTTCGGCGTAGTAGAACCGGATGTATTACTGAGCCTTAAAGCCGAGATTGCAGGCAAAGTGGTCTATGTGCATCCTCAACTGCGTAAGGGAGCAATGCTGCCTGCAAATACCCCGGTCGTGCGTATCGACGACAAAGACTATCAACTAGCACTGAAACAGGCAAAAGCGGATCTGGTCTCCAGCCAAGCCAGCCTCAAGGAGTTAAAACTCAATTGGCAGGACGCCAAAAAGGATCTGCAATTGGCGCAGAAAAAACTGCAACTGGCCCAACAGGAATACGATCGTATGGCCGCGCTGGTCAAACAGGGCCTGGCGTCGCAAACCGCCCTGGACAGTGAAAACACCAAACTACTGCAAACCAAGCAGGAAGTGCAAAACCTCAGTAATCGAGTCTCTATCCTGCCCGCACAGCAGGAGGTGTTAGACGCAAAAATCGTCATCGCCCAATCCACCGTTGAAACTCAGCAACGCAATCTTGAACGCACCGAAATCTTGTTACCGTTTAACGCCCGTATCGATGCCATGGATGTCGTTGAGGGGCAGTTTGTCAGTGCTGGCAACACCCTGTTTGCCGCTCAGGACATTTCCAAGGTATTGATTAATGCTCAGTTCCCGCTGGACCGTTTTCAGGTGATCGCCAAAGGTTTTGCCAAATACGAAAAACTATTGCGCTCCATCCTGATGCGACACGACAGCACTGAGATGTTTCAAAAATTGGGTTTGACTGCCACGGTCAAGCTGGCCGGCAATCATAATGGCTCGGTATGGCAGGCCAAGGTGGAAAGAATCAGCAACACGCTGGACCCACAAACCCGCACCCTGGGTATCATCGTTAGCGTTATCAACTCCTATGAGAACGTCGAGCCGGGCACTCGCCCCCCCTTGATTACCGGCATGTACACCGAGGTCAATCTGCACGGTATTGAGCAGGATTATTATCCCGTACCGCGTTCGGCATTGCATGAACAACTGCTCTACCTCGTGGGTGATGGCAATAGGCTACAAACCATCGCTGTTAGTCCGGACCACCAACAGGATCAACTGGCGCTGTTTAGTCAGGGCATCAGCGAGGGACAGCAACTGATCGTCTCTGATCTATTTCCGGCGGTACCCGGTATGCCGCTGGCACCACAGCATGATGCCGCGTTGCAACAGCAGCTGATGCAGTGGACAGAGGAAATGGATTAACATGGTGCATTTCTTTGCCACCCATCCCACCGCCTCCAACCTGATGATGCTGTTGTTCATATTGATGGGGCTGCTGACGCTACCCAATATCAAACGGGAGACTTTCCCCGAGATCAACAGTTTTGAAGTACAGGTCACTGCCGTTTACCCAGGTGCCACGCCGCTGGATGTAGAACAATCCATCTGTAAACCACTTGAAGATGCCTTCGATGGCATCAGTTTTATTGAAGAGAAACGCTGTCAGGCGCTTAACTCCAGCGGTGTCATGACCGTGAAGATGCTTGAACACGGTGATTTCAACAAATTTCAGGATGATATCAAACGCGCAGTCGACAGCATCGACAGCTTCCCCGAAGCAGTGGAGCTGCCGACGGTGGAGGAATTTGGCCGCACCAACGAAGTGGTCACCGTTGCCGTCACCGCCAATATTCCACGTCCAGCATTGAAAACGCTGGCCGAGGATCTCAAACAACGCATGCTGCAACACGGTGGTATTCCGTTGGTGGAAATTCAGGGATTTTCCAAACGTCAATTCCAAATCCAGGTACCACAACACAATCTGCGTCAATACGGCCTCAGTCTGCAGGAGATCGCCAAACTGGTGGCTGCGCAAAATCTCGATATGCCCTTGGGCGATGTCACTACCGATTACCGTGACTACCAGATCCGCTTTAGTGACGAACGCCGCTCGGTGCGCGAATTGGAACAGTTGGTAGTGTTGAGAGGTGCTCAGGGTAATGAGGTACAGCTGGGGGACATCGCTACCGTCATCGACACCTTTGAGCAGGAGGAGAACAAGGTCTTCTACAACGGCAAACCTGCAGCGTTGTTAAAGGTGAAAAAAAACAAGCGCGACGACAGCCTGAATGTGCTCAACAGTGTGCAGGACTTAATCGAAAAACAACAAGCACGGCTGCCACCGGGCATCGAATTTCACCTATCACAGGATTTCACCAGTATTGTTAAAGATCGCATCCAGATGCTGCTCAGAAATGCCTGGCAAGGCTTACTACTGGTGTTTATCGTGATGTGGATGTTCTTCGGTACCCGCTACGCTTTCTGGGTGGTGATGGGATTGCCGGTATCTTTTCTTGCCAGCGCGTTTGTTCTGGCCAATATGGGAATCAGCATCAATATGCTGTCCATGGTCGCGTTGCTGCTGGCTTTAGGCATATTGATGGACGATGCCATCGTGATCAGCGAAAGCATTGGCTCCCAGATACGCCACGGTCATAAGCCACTGGAAGCGGCCATTAACGGAACCAGGATTGTCACCCGTGGCGTGATCAGTTCCTTTCTCACCACACTGTGCATATTCACCGGCTTGATTTTTCTTGAAGGTCATATCGGTCAGGTGTTAAAGGTGGTGCCCATGGTGTTGATCTCAGTGATCGCCGTCTCCCTGTTCGAGGCATTTTTTATTCTGCCCCACCACCTATACCATTCGCTGTCGAGCAACACCGATAAATTCGGCATTGGTCTGCGACAGAAAATCGATAGACGTTTTGAACAATCCAGGCTGAAAATGGATCAGTGGGTTGCACAATTGATACAGCGGCGTTACGCATTTATTGGCGGCGTACTCGGATTTTTTGTCTTCACCATAGCGCTGCTGATCAGCGGCGTAGTCAAATTCGCGCCCTTTCCAACGCTGGAAGGCGATGTCCTTCAGGCTCGCATCCTGATGCCAGCGGGTACTTCACTTAAACAAACCGAACTGGTCGTGGCGCAAATCGTTAACGCGTTGGAGGAGACCGACGCTGAACTTTCCCAACGGAATAATGAAGAACTAATTCGGGCAATCACCGTCACCCACAATCAAAATGCCGATGCCTTTGAAACCGGCGCCCATCTGGCGACCATAACAGCGGACCTGCTGACCGCAGACCAGCGCACGACCTCAATGAACGAGCTCACAGCTCTGTGGCGGGAAAAAACCGGCACCATTCCCGAGGCATTGAATATTTCCTTGAAAGAACCCACCATTGGCCCAGCCGGTCGCGCCATCGAAATCCGATTGCTGGGCGATGACCTTGATCGCCTGTCGAAAGCCAGCCACGAACTGCAGCAATGGCTGGCAGGTTACCCTGGCGTCAACAACCTGATGGATGACTTGCGCCCGGGCAAACCGGAATTTACCCTGCACATGAAAGGAGGCGCATTCGCCCTGGGATTGGATGCACGCACTATCGCCGATCAACTGCGCTCAGCCTATCAGGGCAGCAAGGTGGTTGAGACCAGCGTTGATCTGGAAACGTATGAGGTGAGTGTCATTCTCGATGAAACCTCCCGCGACAGCCTGGCGGACTTTGACGATTTCCCAATTATTCATCCGGTCAGTGGTAATGTATTCCCTCTGTCCACGGTGGCAGAGATTAGCCCTAGCCGTAGCTATTCACGCATACAACGAATCAATAACCAACGTGTCGTCACAGTTTATGGCGATATCGATGCCAATATTAACAACACCAATGCCGTGATTGGCGATGTACGGAAACAGTTCTTAACATCATTTAAGCAGCAATACCCTGATATCAGTATCGGCCTTGAAGGCGAAATAAAGCGTGGCAAAGTCACCCAGAATTCCATGCGCACTGCATTTATCCTGGGACTTTTTGGTGTGTTCGTGCTGCTGAGTTTTCAATTCCGTTCCTACCTTGAGCCACTCGTGGTCATTGTCACCATTCCACTGGCGCTGATCGGTGTCATCTGGGGACACCTGATTATGGGCCTTGAGATTACCCTGCCCTCCATGTTGGGTTTTGTCTCGCTGTCCGGGATTGTGGTCAATGATTCCATCCTGTTAGTGGAATTTGTAAAACGACGGGTACGCGAGGGTTTTAATGTACACGAGGCTGCAGCCAAGGCCAGCCATGACCGCTACCGAGCGGTACTGCTAACATCACTGACAACCATCGCAGGGCTCACACCCTTGTTGTTTGAAACAAGTCTACAGGCGCAAATTATCATTCCGCTAGCCACCAGCATCGTGTTCGGCATTTTATCCTCTACCCTCCTGGTGTTATTTGTGGTGCCTTGCCTGTATACCATTTTAGAGGATTTCGGTTTAAGCAAAGCGATGGAACAGTCCACTGCGATCACAGAAGATTGATATTCGGTGCTTATGAGGTGTCATGTGCGATTCGCTAGTTCCGCCGTAAGAATCACGATTTCTAAGGGTGGAATTAGTATTCGACACACAACAGGCGCTGGTATAGGAATAGATCATGCTTGAGCACACATTGATTATCGTGGGACCGGGAGGAGCCGGCAAAGGACCTCTCGCGCAATTAATCAGGGACGATGCGGCCACTCTCGACCCGTATCGCCTTCGCAGGGATGGCCCTCGGATAAATTTGGACGACCCGCTGTACGCACCGCCGAAGCTGCGAGATGAACTGTGCGGCATTCTTCAAGGATTCGGTGATTCGGCACAGCAAATTCCCTGTGGAACAGAAAAGATGGAGTGGTTTGCAAAAACCAAAGTGCTCTTCTTCACCGTTCGTGGCGAATGGCAATTTCTGATTCTTCAAGATCTTGAGGATCAGGTTGCGAAAGCAGAACTTTACGCTCCAGTTCTGCCAGCTCTTTTCAGTCTTCCAGAGATCTGTCAATTGATGGGAAGGACTCGAGTGTTGATTCTAAACCCTTCCCCGCATGGCCTATTGGAAATGTCAGATTGGGAAGACCTCCAAAGCCGAACGAGAGATAATATCGTGCGTCGAGGTGATTTGACCAGATCTGTCGACAGGCACGTTGATACCATTGCTATCGAGGCTCCAGCTTGGCGGACACTTATTCGGGAGAATGACGCGCTGGAACTCACAAATTGGCCTTTTCCAGAGTACCGATTTGCAGAAGAAAACCAGGAGCAACTATTGCTTGAGGCTCGCAAGACCATCCTGCGCCTCGATCCGGAACTCACGGTCTTCTTTAAGAATGAAAACGAGATCTAATGGCACGGCGCCCTAAGCCTAACAAGTGTTTAGATAAAGACTTTTACAGTTAATTCTTCCCATACTCTACACCTTTGCTGTCTCCTGCCGGCATGGACTGGCTGGCATTGATGTAGAGATTGAGAAGCACATGTTGAAGTTCGTTAGGCATTCCAATTGCTTGCGTTTGGAAATGTCGATCAAAATGCTTTGCATCCGAGATATTCATTTTCATCAGTTCATCTCTGGAATATTCCAGCAGATCCAATCCTGCCTGATTTGAATCAACAACGTTTTTTTCTGCATTAAAAATGTAAATAAGAGAAATCGAGTTTTCGACAATCCGTTTGCTGTTCTTTCTTTTCATATTCAGAACTTATCAAATCACTGATCGGTTTTCCTATAATTCCTCCTTTTTCGCAACCGCAAATTTTTTTATGGGCATCATTGCTTAGAGTAATCGCTCCGCTTTTCAACAATGCCGAGGGGACGCGCATTCGCCAAGCATTTCAGCATATTTGATAGGACCGCAGTAAGCCGCCGCTCACCACTTTGCTTAAATGCTATTAGTATAAAACACACTTTGGTAATTGAAATATTTGTAGGCTGACAAAGTCTTTTTTTATTAGAAAATTGAATAGAAAATGTGTAATTGTTAGAGAAAATATACAATTCCTATAGTATGTTGGCTTTTCCTTGCAAGAGTTTTATTCCTATACTAATTGTTATGGGATGAAAAATTCACTAAGGATTGGTGACTTATGAGAAATACCTCCTTTCTTGCACTATTGCCCCTATTTAATAAGCTGTTATTTTTTCGAAATTGGCCCATAAAATGGCGCCACCTTCTAATTATTGGAATACTGGTCGCGGGCCTGTCTAGCACGGCTATCATGAGTGGCTGGTCAATGCGTTATGTTCAGAGAATGCAGACATTTTTAATCGACCTCAATAATATTAGTTATACCTTGCTAACAATGCGTCAAAATGAAAGAGACTATTTTCTTACTAAAGATCGCAGTTATATCGATACTTTTGAAGGTAACCTGGAAATTACCACAGAACTTTTCCAGGAGTTTTCCGATGATTTTGAAAAAGAATACAAGGCGCTAGAGGAAAAGCAGGCCCTGTTAGATGCATTAAAGCGTTACTACGATATTTTTGTTGAGCTGGCTAACTACCAGGAATTATTGGGCAGTGATTATGATAGCGGCACCTATATGGAATTGCTGCAAGTGTCAGAAAATCTCGAGAATGGAATAAGTAGAGAGTCTGATCGCTACAGTACTTATTTGAAAATACGAAAACTGGAGAATCGCTTTCTGCTTACCCGTGATGTTAATGCACTTGAGAATCTTCATAAAATAATTGATGGCTTTCAGCAAGGACTAAGTAGTGATTCGATGACGTCAGAATATCTTCTGACCTATAAGACCACCCTTACAACGATTTCTGATCTGGAAAAGAAAATTGGATTGACACCCTATGAGGGTCTTCGTGCTGCAATACTGGAGGCATCTGATGAGGCGGAAACAGCATTTTTTGTTATGAAAGCAGAGTTGGAAGAGGTGTTAAACAGCAATATCTCCACGATTCAATTATTGTCAGTTGTGCTGAATATTACAATTGCCATTATTGCAGTCGTGGTTGTTATATTGATTTCGCATACCATTACGTCGCCTCTAAAAAAACTGACTCATGACATCCGTGCAATGCTAAAAGATGAAACTAAGTTGCAGAGTATACTCAATAAAGGTAACGAACTGGAAATCTTGGCATATGCTTTTCAGTTGCTCAGCGGCAATCTGAGAGTCGCAGTAAAACGTATTCATGAATCAGCGAGCAATGTCTCCAATGTAACGGAAGAGATGGTTACTGTGAGTGATCTTGTACATAAAGCCACCAAGGCACAGCATGAGCGTGTGGAAGCCTCAGCCACAGCGATGGAGATGATGAACAAGGCGATTAATCAGGTGGAACAAAGTGCCGTTAGCACGGCAAGTTATGTGGAGGGAGTCAATGAACATTTAACCGATAGTACTCAAATGAGCTGTGCAATACAGAACTCAATTGAGACAGTGCATAATGCAATGCATCAAGCGGTGGGAGCCATTGAAGAGCTGGAAGGGACCAGTACTGATATCAGTACCGTTCTTGATGGAATACAGGGCGTAGCGGATCAAACAAACCTGTTGGCTCTAAATGCTGCCATAGAAGCTGCCAGAGCAGGTGAGCATGGTAGGGGGTTTGCGGTTGTAGCGGATGAAGTCAGAACTTTGGCACAACGAACCCGTGAACAAACCGAATCAGTGCGGAGTAACTTAAGTAATTTTCATGACGTCATTAAAAATGTGGCTGATGCTGTTCGTGCTTCCAGCGAGCATGGTAATGAGGGTGTTCAGAGCGCAAGCAATGCTTCCATGCTGCTCCGCGACATGACGATGAAAATGGCTGAAGTTAGTATGATGAATTTAAAAATTGCAGCGGCAGTCGATAAACAAACAGAGGCAGCAAAAGAGTTAAACAGTCATATCGAGTCTATCCATAGGGCCTCTGTCGATGTGCAGTTGCAGACTAGCCAGACGACACAAGCCACACAAAAGCTCAGCGAAGTGGTGGATTCGATTCAACAATCCGCAGAAATGTTTAGTGTTTGCTAGGGCTGGCGTTCAGATAGGCTCTTTACATCAATTTATGGCTGTCTCGAATGGGTGCCATAGCCGTCTCGAATGAGTGCCATTGCACATATGATTGCAATTTTGAATCTTACGCTATTAATTGCGCCACGACATATGGGAATTAATCGCGGCGCACACACCCTTTATTTATTAAGCGGACCAACGTCTATGGGTACTTATATGGCACATCTGTCAGCTCACAGGGGATCTGTAATGTATACAGGGCGCCACCGCCAATCTCGACCCTTGATCCTCGATTATTACACCAATAGTGGAACCATTCCGTCGTGATCTGACCGCAGAACCAGGACTGGGCACCCTCCAATGTAGTAAAGTCGCCCTGCAATTTAACTTTCTCCACCTTGATATCGCAGTTTCTACCACCACCGGGAATGTCGCAGGTATCTTCTTCCCGGTTGAAGGTGTCACGGTGGCTTGCGTAGACGCGCGGCGCATCCCAGCAGCGCACATTGTCCATATACCAGACTACATAGTCATCGGTATTCTTGCCCTGAATACGAACCTGGATTGTGTCGCTCTCGATCCGGTCCAAGGCGTCGGTAACGGTTAGTGTGACTGTGTATATGCCTGGCTTGGCATAACTATGCGAATCGGATTTGAGTGCGCTGCTAGTCTCATCGCCAAAGTCCCACTTATAGATAAAAGGTGCTTCACCATTGGTAACGTCTGCAGAGAAAAATATATTCTCGTCCGGCCAGCCGTAGGGGGGCCTAGCATTAGCAGTGACCGAATATTCATTTATTAGATACTCAACCGCCGCGGACAGATCAAGTATGGGGATCGGGTGGCTGAGTGTTTCGATATTGTCATCATCGGTCCCAGCCCCAGCGTTTACCTTGGTGTAACGTTCCGTAACCACTAGCGTGGCCGTCTTGAGTAGGACTTTTTTAATGGTTGCCGGCGTTAATTCAGGGTCAATGGAAAATAGCAGCGATGCCGCCCCGGTTACAACGGGGGCAGCGGCAGAGGTGCCGCTAAAACCACCACTTATTTCTTTGTCGTTGATGCCATAATGCTCATCATCAAATTCATCCTGGATTGCTGTGTAGTATGAATGCACACCGTTGCTTACCATTCTGGGCGCTTTAAACCTTGTTGGCGCGGCGATATCCACCGTTTCCCCATAGTCACTGAAGGCGGCGAGACGCCCATCTGCCAGCACCGCTGCTACGATAATAACATTATCAAGCCTGGTCAGATCCGCTAGCGCACCATTGTTATCCAGATGAATCGCACCGTTTTGATACTTGCCCAGCATACCTCCATCATTATCGGGGTTGCTGGCATGCAGGCCATTACCCACCGCCCATACAAACAAACGGTCATCGTATTTTCCCAGGGCTGCATTGCGATATTTACGTGTTGCCGCCAAGGCTTGCCTGCGACGTTCTAGCTCCATCGCACTGTCCATTAAATCAAGATCACTGCGCGGCGCGGCGGGCATCAGCCAGGAGTTATTGATGAGTAATACTTTTTTGTCATTTTTTCTCACATTGAGGATGCCATCGATGCCGAAAACGGAGGCAATTAATTTTGTCTTCCAGTTTATGCCGGAGACGCCCGTGGCATTGTTGGTGTTTGCTGCGATAGTGCCTGCGACCGCTGTGCCATGGCTGTCTCCGATCCCGCGCACCTCTTCAAAGCGAGTGCGCAAGTCTTCATGCTGTGAATAAAAACCGGAATCTTTAATGCCGATAAAAAACTCCTCGGAGCCCGTGGTTTCATCCCAAGCTTCAGGGGCGCCAATATCTTCCAGGTGCCAGTTGTCACCGCCATCATTGAATGCGCTGCCATCGTTTGGTATACGTAAGTTACGATCTGCGTTTTCCCCCTCATACAATCTGTATACGACACTGTCTACGCCAGTCTCTTGTTTGAGTCTTTCGATGGCATCAGCGGAGGAGGTTTCATCGAATTCCACCAACACACCCTGCATGTCGTCGTAACCGATAACGGTAAATTCACTGTAGCCGGAGAGAATGGTGCGCAATTGCGCTTCGGTGCGGCTCAGAGAAAAGACAAAGAGTTGATTCTCAATAATGCCGATGGTTTCATCCAGTGGGGTGGAGGCGTTGTCCTTGACTACCTTTGATGAATCAAACGGAAGTGTTGCTTTAATAGAAAAATTGGTTTCGGTGGAGGCTTCACTATCATCCACAAGGGCGCTGACTGAAATACGGTAATCACCGTAGGCACTGGGTGAGAGGGTAGCGCTTAACCCATCCTGGGTAACGCTTAAGGTGTCTGATGTGCCTGTCGGTTGCTCGCTCAGGCGCCAGTTGATATCGCTTGCCGTTCCATCCACGCTAAGCGAAATCGTCAATGCTTCACCTATTGTCGGCTTATCACTGTAATTTAGGCTAAACAGCTTGTAGCCGCGTGTTGCGGCAGAACCAGAAGGCGTATCACCACCGTTGTCACTGAGGTCTCCGCCACTTTGACCTGAGCTTCCGCCACCCCCGCAACCCATTGGAATAAGCAGTAAAAGGAGTGCAATGAAAACATTCGTAAGGATTGCTTTTTGTTTTTGTAAAAGCATAAGTCACCTCTAACACGTCGTCCTTTCCGCGTCAGTATGCAATATATCCTTCAAAAATAAAATACGTTTTTATGCGTTTTTGCGCGTTTTTGCGCTCATATTATAACGATATTTTAAGCACATTATTATGAAAATGTATATGTCACGGACGATCGAAGATTATGCATTTGATGAATGCGTAAATCGGCAATCAATTGCGTGATTTACTGACGGAATTTTATGATCATTTTGGAATGAAATTATGTACAGCAGCATAATCTTTCTTACAACCACCAGATTAAATACTACGTATTTTATCTACGTATTATCTACATATTTAGTCAGCATTGTAATGCAGTGTGTATATGCGATTCTATTGGGCTGTGAATGGATTCATATAACTAGCAAACTCTTTCTTGCAATATCACCTAGTACTTGCTGGACAAGTGAGAACTTTCACAAAGAGCAGAGACTTAGCGGTGTATGGATAACAAAGCCCAAGAAGAATGCTCACTTTGGATAAGAAATAACAATCAAAATAAAATAGCTATAACAGGAGATCATCATGATCAACAACATGAAAGCAGCAATACTCACTACGGCAATTGCCGGTCTCGCAATGCCTGCTTCAGCATTGAACATCCTGGTAACAAACGATGACGGTTACGGTTCCTACGGCATTACTGCATTGCAGGCTTCACTGGAAGC
>PIVM01000619.1 GCA_003353945.1 Gammaproteobacteria bacterium | reverse complement strand
GCTTTAAATCTTGTCGATGCTTCTTGCTGTAGCCAAAAGTGATTTCAATACTGTTGGAGGTTCTATTTTTATCGCAGTTACCGTAGGTTGATGCACTGGTTGTGTCGTTATGGCAAATACTATTTTTGACGTTAAACTCTTGAATCATGTGCTGAGTGATAAGTATTTCCAAATTGCCAATGCCATAGTCAAAAATAGCATCCAGTGTGTCTGCCAAACGATCATCAAAGTATTTCTCCGGGGCAATGCCGGGTAAAATCACATCCAGCACTGTGGTCTCGGTAGCAAATTTACAAATCCGGTAAAGCTGCAACACCTGAAATAGAATGCCGGTAGCCATAGCAACGGGTGCCTGGCCATGTGTGAGAACTTTTCGGCGTAAATCAAGTTCGATATTATCATCAATGATTTTGGTAATTCCGCACCGTTCAAAATAACATTGTAAAGCAAGGCTTCAAAACGGTAACATATCAACTACTCGGCATAATCGTCACGGATGTGCGATGGATATGCTCGCCAAATGTTATTCGATATCGGATATCAAAAACCAATTGGGTCATGAAGACATCCAATCTACAATGGTGTATCTTCAGCTGGATATGGCACATAGAAGAAAAATCCAGCAAAAGTTCACCCACTACATCAAATCGATATTGGTCCGTAATGCCGCAATGAAGCTGTTTGCCGGACAAAGAAATCTATAATGGGACGCCGTTAATTATGTTGTCAATTTGATTGGAGAACTCAGGGAAATCAGCTGTATCTATGTGATATCATAATTTAAAATTTGACTTCCAAACTGCATACTATATACAGTGTTGCATCGGTGCCACTATAGAACATAGAGTATCAGGTCATGTGCGAACCACTATAGTTGGTTTAACTCTTCTGTCGAAAAAAATGGATCAATCGCAATTTATAATAATTTGTTTTAATTCTCCAAAATTATTGCTTGACTGTTTCGTAATAACATAGTAGCTAGGTTTTTAGATATTCCCGCTGTTCAGCCGATCGCGCTTTCGACTCTCTACATTAGACCAACGTCTGACCTTATTTTGAAATAATCTTTGACGGTTATGGGGAGGCCATCATGAGTCTGACCAGAAGAATTCGCAGGCGACTGGAAAAAAACTTCGAAGGGCCAAAAAGCCATAAAAGGTGCATCTCGAAGCCCTCGAACCGCGTATCCTGCTCTCCAGCGATCCTTTATCCTACACAGCGGCCGCCGGCCCGGCCGTCGCTCTGACTTC
>PIVM01000618.1 GCA_003353945.1 Gammaproteobacteria bacterium | reverse complement strand
GCAGATGGTGCTGAGGAGCCGATAGGGTTGCCACACCTACCTGTAGAGTATGCAGACTATGCTGTGTGGCAGTGGCAGCACCTTGAAATGGGAGGGCACTTAGAACAGCAGCTGGAGTATTGGACGGAGCAGCTGGCCAATACACCAACACCACTGAACCTCCCCTTTGACCGACCACGTTCTGAAACATCCAGTAGCCGTGAGGGTTCTTGTTTACCTATTTTCCTGCCCGGAAAGCTGGTGGCTGCACTAGCGGACCTCTGCACTCAGCATCGCTCTACGGTATTTATCGGGCTTTTGGCAACCTTCCAGCTAACATTGAGTCGCCTTTCAGGCAATGTACAGGATTTGGTGGTGGGGACACCCAATGCTGGTCGAGACAATGTGCAGCTGCATGACATGGTGGGCTGCATCATTGAAATGCTAGCGATACGAGGAGACCTGAAGGGGTATCCAAGTTTCTCCACTCTGCTGGAACGACAGCGGCTCATTGTGACCGATGCATTACAACATGCTAACATTCCCTTCAGTCGTATTGTACA
Organism: Gammaproteobacteria bacterium; assembly: GCA_003353945.1. Classification (GTDB taxonomy): domain Bacteria; phylum Pseudomonadota; class Gammaproteobacteria; order Pseudomonadales; family PIVM01; genus PIVM01. The sequence continues at coordinate 708 of PIVM01000618.1, read as the reverse complement.
ATGCCTTCAAGTGCCACGCATTGCCAACTGCAATCCTATATTCCAAGTAAGCCAATTTGTTTGTTATTTTTTGTTGATGACTTTGCTGATTGTGATACCATCCTACCAACATGCAACAGGCTGAGCTCAACTTCATGGATTCTGACTATATTTTTAGTGATGACCTGAAGCAGTTGAATTCTTCTGACCTTGATTTTGTTAGTGGTTTGGAGCCTGAGTCTATGTGGCAAGCTGAAGCGCTGAGCAGTGGTGATAATGTCACAGTGGCAAAAATGATGGGAAACCAGCGGCCTTTAGAAAATCTGGATCTGAAATTACATCTACTCCGTGTTTCGGACTCTGAGCTACTGCGGAAAGATGGTATGAAGGGCTTTATGCTTTTTAACCCAAAGCTCTTTGATCGAAGTACTGCAGTCATGATCTTCGAATGTTTCAAGAACCTGCTGGAGATGGCAGTAGTCTACCCGCATAAGGTAGTGTGGGACCTACCCATGCTCACCCAAGCTGAGCAACAGAGGCAGTTAGTGGAGTGGAACAAAACATCTGCACCTTGTCCTAAGCCTGGGTGGCTGGTGCACGAGTTTTTCCTGGATCAAGTCGAGGCAAATCCAAATGCAATAGCCCTGATTGAGTACGGGGGGCTGAAGCGGATTATCTCATATGCGGAGCTCCAAAGCATGGCAGAGAAGGTTGCGAGACGAATGCAAG
>PIVM01000617.1 GCA_003353945.1 Gammaproteobacteria bacterium | reverse complement strand
GTAAAAATTTTTTTGAACTTTTCAAAAATTTTAGGCCATTCGGACAGACTTTTCTCCGTCACTATACCGTAACCATAACGTATACTCCGAAGCCTTCAGCACCCAAACCGCACACCAACCGGGGGCTCCGTTAACACCTTCGGAACGCGTGCGGAGGTACTATCGGACCGGTGTGAGAGGGCCATTACTGGTTTTTCTTCATGCAGATCTATATCTGCCTCTGGTACTGGACTGGTTTCATCCACAGTATTTATAATTGGCATACTTATGTTACAGTGTTAACAATTCCTTATTTATTGGCTTTGGCAAGCCATGTTCTGTGTTTGTGACAGTTGTTTTCTGTCTTAAATGATTGCACTTTTAGCAGCTTTCTTGGCCATAAAGCCTGGGATCCAGAGTCTACATACAATTTGGGACTTGGCTGTTATTTCTTGTTTTTATTTTTGACAGATACCTCCTCTTTCTGAGTCACTATCATGGCATGTTACCAGCCTTCATAGGGGTCTTTACCTTGAATCTCATATTGATTATAGTTGGGATTTAACTGTTATTATTCCATTGACTGGTGGTACAGAGGGATGGGGCAGGCATCATGTCCAGTAAGACGACAGACTAGCCTATGGAGGCTGGCTGGGGTAAAACGACTTCACAGCATACACTCAAGTTAGAACTTGTAATTTTGCTTTTCAAAAGTCAGTTCCCTTTTTGGCTACAGGCTGACATTGGTACGGGTTTCTCTGGGGTGTTGTGACCAGATCCCTAACAGGTGTTTTGCCACATATATACTCAACTTGACATCGTCAAATTTGGTTTGGGAAGGGAGCATCCTATGCCCCTTCAATCCCCTTACACGGGAAGAAACAAGATGGGCGTATTGTCTTCTTTTTTGGCAGTTTTGCCTCTGAATTTTGGACTAATTACCCCATCCAAACCCACCGTGTTCGCGCGCGCCCTCTGGTGGCCTTTGCGAGAACAACTTTTTGCCTTCTCCAGAGCTCTCCCGAGCTCCATAACACTGTTTTCTTAAGGAAGACGAGCGTGAAGAAGGAGGACCAACCGTCTCTTCATTCTGGGCTCGGGAAGTGTGGTCTTTATCGCAGGAAAACCCTTCAAAACCGCCACACAAGCTGGTACTGGTATTCTGACAGATCCCGGAAATCCGGAGATGCGCGCGCATACGTCCTTGACCCCCGAATGGGATGCGCGCGCACACGTCCTTGCCCTCAGAACGTCAACATCAACCATACCATG
>PIVM01000616.1 GCA_003353945.1 Gammaproteobacteria bacterium | reverse complement strand
GTACTATACCAGAGAGGTGGTAAAAACTACTCTGTTGGATTGCTGACTTCAATTGTGCCCTTACCCAAGCTGACTGTTGCAGCTCACGATAAACCCTTTTTCTTTAGGCACAGAACGCCCGGTTCACCTGCGTTTTAAAGCTTTGGCCTGCTTTTTAGGCCAAAGCTTTAAAACGTCAGAGTGTAACCGATTGTTAGGTGATTCAATTTCATTCTGTTTCATCAGTAAAATATGCCCTGATAATATAATTGTCTTTGCTTGTCTCTATTGCTTCGGCCATCGCTATCTTCTTTTTAACTGAAGAAAACAATTAGTCTTTTTGTTTCATGATACGCCTGAACTCCCATTCAAGACCTTTGAGTTCTTCAATACTTGGAACACAAGGCCTTTGAGATTCAATGAATCTTTTGAGCGTACCCTTTCTCTTTTTCTCAGAGTACAACGACATGTTCCATGCATTTTTTACTAGCTCAAGATGAGCTTGCATTTCTTCTTGGCTGTCAGGAACTTGCAACAAGTCTCCCGTCACAGCCAAAATCATTTCTGAAACTTTTTCCATATGCTGCAACTACTTTAGACATTGATATTTCGTGCTTCGACTCGGACACCTAACAACTTATTAGGTGAACTAATCAGCCAATATAGCATTAAGTCCATTTTTATCGGCATACTTCAGATAACTCGAAAAGCCGGCCATTACGTTTTGATTAGACATTAACTCTTGCATTGCTACCTGCCATAGAAATTCATATGCCTTTTCCGATGCCTTAGGATCAACCTTTTTGGCCGCCCTAATTTCTGCTGAACAATTTTTTACGAATAATCTGGTAATCAAAGCTCCAGTTTCTTTATCTGAGCGTTCTTTGTCACCACTTTCTATTTTTGTATATTGTTCGAGTTCGGGGTGAGCTGTAATAGAAAGAAATATCCATTTAACAAGAACCTTCCTCTCTCTTCCATTTACTGAGTCGACAAGACACGTCCCAAGCCTTTTAGTATCTGCACTAACTCCAACCGAGAATATCGCCAAACAAGATATTACTATTAGCCTTGCTAGCCTCGTTTTTTTCAATTTCAAACTCCTTATTGGTACTCAATTTAGTTAGTGCGGCGCTTTTCGTCTACTTTTCACCTAACGCCCCGCACACGAGCGACAAAATGTGTAGGCCGTTTTTTGGCCAAAGCATTTTGACGTCTTCGTGCTGCGGCTTGTTAGCATGTGGCATGTCTTTATTTTTTTTCTTTAAGCTC
>PIVM01000081.1 GCA_003353945.1 Gammaproteobacteria bacterium | reverse complement strand
CATGCTTTCTCACTGAGGCGTTCAAATGGGAGCATATTGGAATATGTAAGCATTTGAACAACGAAGGTGAGGGAGCAGGGAGCAAGCGTAATTGGATAATTTATTTTTTCCGCGGCCCTAACCATCGTGAAATAGAAGATTTGTTGGCGGAGCAGGGCATCACCGTTAGCTACGAATCAATTAGATTGTGGCGCAACAAATTTGGTCCTAAGTATGCCGGACGGTTCACAGGGCAGGCTCTCGTTGATGTTTTTCTGCAGGTATGCAGATATGCTAAAGCGACAAAGCGCTTTTTCAATCGCCTTTTTAAGCAAATACGATCCCTGGGTGTTGGTAACCGGTGCTGCCCAGAGATTGGCTGCTGAGTTCGTAAAACAAATTGCGTCCTATCAGATTCGGCCCTGGATACTTGTTTTCATACGCTAAATACCTTTCAAGAATATTGGAATAAACGTAAGCTATGGTTGAGGTGTCCGTGTTCGTTAAATAAAGAACATTTCGACAACTTAAAGGAACTCAGATGAAAGCTCTTTGGTTTGAGAACAAAAAATTGCAGTTAAGAACTGATATTTCGGTGCCTAGTCCAGGTGAGGGTGAGGTGCTTATCAGGGTCAAATGTACCGGTATCTGTAGTACTGATCTGGAATTACTCAAAGGTTATTACTCATTTCAAGGTATACCGGGGCATGAATTTGTCGGCATAGTTGAACAAGGCCCTGACGCATGGGTAGGTAAACGGGTGGTCGGAGAAATCAACATAGCCTGTGGTCACTGTGCAGATTGCCAGGAGGGGCGGCGTAAGCACTGCAGCCATCGTAAAGTGCTGGGTATTAGAGACTATCAGGGTGCCTTCGCTGAATATATCGTGTTGCCGTTGTCGAATATTCTCGAAGTGCCTGACGCGCTTAGTGATGAAGAGGCGGTCTTTGTCGAACCATTGGCTGCGGCCCTGCAGATTCAGCAGCAAATAACGATCGCACCGACAGACAAAGTGGTGGTCGTGGGCGCGGGCAGATTGGGGCAACTGATTGCACAAACCCTGACTCTTAGCACGCCTCACTTATTGGTTGTGGCCAAAAGCAATAGCAAATTGCATCATTTGGGAAAAATGGGAATTAGCACCGCAACGACCGAGGAGCTCCTCATGCAGCACAGTTTTGATATCGCAGTGGATTGCAGCGGTCACCCCCTGGGATTCGAGCTAGCAAGAAAGTCCTTAAGGCCGATGGGTACGCTGGTAATGAAGAGTACCTATGCGGAAAACCTCAACATCGATGCTTCTTCTATTGTGGTCGATGAAATTCGGTTGGTAGGCTCCAGATGTGGGCCTTTCGATAAGGCACTGGCGTTGCTGTTTGAAAAGAGGGTATGCGTGGATTACTTACACCAGCAAACCTTTTCTTTGCAGGAGGGTGTTGAAGCTTTTCGCTGTGCCAGTCAGCCTGAAACATTAAAAGTGCTAGTCAAGCAGAGCTAACTTGAGATGAGCCTATATTAGTATCATAGAGAACGGTTTTAACATGAGTATTGGAATAAATAGGGGTAGATGATAGTGAAGACTTTTGTAAAATTTGAATACGAAAAGGAAACAAAGAACAGCGTACGCTACAAAGAAATTTCAGAAGAAGGAAAGGCTCCTGTTCTCGGCACGGTGTATGTGCAAAAGTGGTTTGCCGGGAATACAAAAACTCTTGAGGTAACCATTGATAAAAAGGACTAACAATTCAAAACTAACGCTACGCTGCTTTTTATGGAGAACACCAGTGAGCAGTTTTATCGGCATTATTCGAGTGTGAAACCAAAGGCGCAGACGCGCAAAGACATTTTCAGTAACTTCGATAGAATCTTGCTAGAATCATCTATATTCAGCATTTGGTAAAAGCCCCAGCTTAGGAGTTATCCGTATGAATGACACTCAAAATGATGATAAAGCCAATGTGCGTTTTCCACCACCACTGGTCTACTTGATAGCCGTCTTAGTGGGTTATTTGCTTGACCGGTATATTCTACCCTTGTCAATTGTTGAACAGTCTTCAATGCGTATAGCCTTTGTGGTTTTTTTTGCTGTTTTTGGGGCTCTTTTTCTATTGATGAGTTTTTCGCATTTCAAACGTACGGGGCAAAAACCGGAGCCTTGGACTTCAACCCCAGAGATTGTCACTGTCGGTATCTATCGTTATACCCGCAATCCCATGTATGTCGGGATGGGGCTGCTACAGTTGGCTTTTGCTTTTGGTTTAAACAGTTTGTGGCTGGTTGTTTTTGCGCCGCTTTCACTGTTTGTTGTTTACTTGATTGCTATTCGCCCTGAGGAGGTGTATTTGGAAACCAAGTTTGGTGATAACTACAGGGAGTATCTCAGATCGGTTAGGCGTTGGTTGTGATTGGAAATCGCAAGTAGCACTTTTCCATATATATAATGCCGATTTCTATAAATTATAAAATTCAGACATTCAGCGCTTGAGACATAACCGTACTATTATTACTAGGTTACCCTGACTGCTTAATCCATACATATTATAAACGTTAGGTTAGTGTGGGTTATGATAGCAAAGTGATGCGTATGGTTTTTCGCTGTATTCAGTCGGAATTTTCCAACAGACAAAATATATCTCCTAATTGACTATCTCATCAAAGTTAAATCGTCGCTCAAAGCATCGTCAAATTAACGTTAATTCATTTGTCCAACAGTTGTTTTTTGCTTTTGGGATAGATTACACAGTGTTAGTAGCTAATTTGATTAAAACTAAAACGAACATTTAAGATGCATAATATATATACTATTCTATACTCAATAAGTATTTGATAAATAGTTGTGTTGTTATATCAATTTAATTGAGCAAATGAACGTAGTAATAAATATATTTACTATCCTGAAAAGCTCAGTTTATTATCCAGATAAACTCAATTTTCTCTCCCAAGGAACTCAGCATGGTCAAGAGCATAAGTCTTGTGTCAGCCGCATTACTTACATTTATGACCATCAATGTATATGCTGAAGATGCACCAGCCTTATTAAATCAATTGATTCCAAAATTGGCTGAATGGGGTGACAACCCCATATTTGTAGCAGCGGTCAAGGCTCATAACGCTAAAAAAATACCTATTTCTGAAATCCGGGATAAAGACATCAAGTGGAAAAACACTATCGGTGTCGATGATTTTATGAAAGAGTTGATGACAAATGATGTGGCAAAGAAGCTAAAATCGTTAGAGACATCAATACCTTTTCTGTTTGAATGTTTCCTTATGGGTGAGCAGGGAGCGAATGTCGCAATGACAAATATAACATCAGACTATTGGCAAGGTGACGAAGCTAAATTTATCGAGTCCTTTAATGGCGGCAAGGGGAAGATCCATGTTGGGAAGGTCACATTTGACGATAGCGCTCAAGCCTATCTGATTCAAATTAGCGTCCCCGTTAAGGACAGAGGTGCCGCCATTGGTGCGATTACCATTGGTGTTAATCTTGACGACTATGAAATATCACTTAAGTAAAAATTTGAATTCAACTTATTAAATCAATTAGATGCAACAGCCCATTGGGAAGATCGACTATGAAATAGTTTTATTATCTCAAATTTCATTTCTGGATTGATAAGTCGGTTTAAGTAATTGAGCGTTCATGCACGGTATACATTAGCCATTTTATTTCTAGGGTAGAATAATCCACTTTTGACGGCGCTGAAGGATGTCGCCTAAGCACCTCACGTCTTACAGAGCGATGGCCACAACCCCGCGGTATCTCGCGTGATTGCACAGCTGGGTAGCGGCAGTGCATCGACCGTTTCATTACTTGCATAATGCACTAACGTGCGCCTTATAAAGCACAAATAGAAATAAATAAACGTAAATAGACATAAATAGTATTGAGATATGATTATATTTTTATAGTTCGCGGATTAAAATCCGAAGCGCACAATCTATTGCGATAGAGTTATGTGTCAATCCTGAAGTCAGCAACATGTATTTATCTGGCAATAAGCAGCTATACTGACGTCATACCCGATAACACCCTGTCGTATTGGTGGAACTGGCAGTACGGAGATGAGATAGATATTGGGAGCTGATTGGCAGAACCGGCTGATCTTATGGAAATAATAGCTGAGCTGATCGAGTTTTTTACTGCCCGTAAGATGTGAGATAAATATGTCCATTGTCCGTTAAATCCTGCATAGAAAGCGGATGTGGAAACTTTGCTGACCCTGATACATTACAAATGTGGATGTGGATCTTTATATGAACAGAATAGAGCCCAAAAAAAGAATTTACGTGGCTGACGATGATGAAATAATTCTAGAGATCATGCAGGGAATCCTTGAAGATGATTACGATGTTGAGTGTTTCACCAATGGGGAAAGTTGCCTACAACGATACAAAGAATTACCTGCGGAGTTGGTGCTACTTGATGTCGATATGCCAGGATTGGACGGTCTGGAAGTATGTCGACGCCTACATGATATTCAGCCGCAATGTCCAGTGATGTTTGTTTCCTCCAAAACTAGCAACGAGGAACGCTTGGCGGGATATGCGGCAGGTGGCTATGACTATATTGTCAAGCCCTGTGATTCGCAGGAATTGTTAGCCAAAATGTTACTGATAGTACGGCAGCAGCAGCTAAATAGTCAGCTTGAACAATCGCGCCAGGAAGCCTCGAATGCGTTTATGGAGGCGGCCACCGGTAGCGGTGAGCTAGGAGTCCTCCTCCAGTTTGCGGTGAGTGTATTTGGCGCCAGAAATTATCAACAACTAGCAGAGCAGGTGCTGGTGACCTTGCAACAGATAGGTGGATTGAAGGCTGGAATATTTGTCAGTGGTCAACAAGAGCCTATTTTTTCGTCTTGTAATGGTTCTTGTCCGCCGATAGAGCAAGAGATACTGGCGATGCTCAAGGAAAAAGGTCGTATCTTCGAATTCAGTGGCCGAGTCCAGATCAATGAGACAAATGTCAGTGTTCTTATTAAGAACATGCCGGTGGATGATAATGTCGCTGGGCGCTTGAAAGATCATATACCACAGTTGCTCAAAATCGCCTCGGCCTGCGTAGAGAGCATTGATACATCATACAATTTGACTTCAAGTCTTCAGGTGATCGAAACCGTGCAAAATGTTTGTCATGAACTTGCCTCGTCCGAGGAGGCGCTCAAGAAGAGTATGCTCAGATTCACAACCATCACGGAAGAAGAGTTTTCGCGAATGGAAAATGAAGTGCAATTCCTACTGTTGACAGAGGAGCAAGAAAACAAGTTGCTGAACTCCTATTCAAACGCGCTTAATCAGGCACGCAAATCCACATATGAGGCAAATGCTGTATGTGTTCGTATTGGTGATATTGTTGCTGATTTACAAAGCTTGCTCTAATGCGTGCTCCAAGCAGTCCGTGGTATATCGGTTTGAACTAGATCGCTGTTATTTGGCGTGTTGTGGTTAAAATCATGAAACAGAGTCCGTTTAGGTGGTTAATTTCTGTTGTTTTCGCCATTTTATTCTTTGCAATGGTGAATCATGCTCTGCAACACTGGGTGATATTGCCAAGTTTTATAAGGCTTGAGCAGGAACAGGCCGAAACCGAATTACAACGTGTTATCGATGCGATTAAAAGGGAAACGGAACATATCGAATTGCTGGCGGGCGATTGGGCTACATGGGACGATACTTACCATTTTGTTCAAGATCACAACAAGGAGTACATAAATTCAAATCTGGTTTGGAAAACACTGGAAAGAAGCAGTGGTATTCATCTGCTTTTTTTCTACGATATCCAGGGTAGGGTCGTCTGGGGTGGGGTTTTCGATCCTGTTTCGAGGGGGCAAATCAGTGTCAATGAGTTTCCTCAAGCAGCAGTGCCCAGCAATGACATCCTGCTTCGGCATAATTCTGTGGACAGCGCTTTCACTGGAATAATTGATTCAAGTGCTGGCCCCATCTTAATATCGTCTAAACCGATACTCACCAGTCAGAGAGAAGGGCCGATTGTTGGTACCCTGCTAATGGGACGTTTTCTTAGTGATACTCTATTAGAAAAATTGGCTGCACAGACGCGCGTTGATTTTAGAGCAATCCCGATAAGTCGTATGACCACCAATGATGCGATGTACGCTCTCTTTAATCATCTGCAAGTGGGAAAAAGCGCAATAAAGGAAATTGATGAAAATTCGCTACAGATAGTTGGCTTGATTGCGGGTCTTGAGGGTCAACCTGTTTTGGCAGTTCGCGCCGTAATTCAGCGAGCCACTATGGCGCAGGGTTTGAAAGTGGCTGGGCTCGCATCGGTTTCGGTGTTAGTCAGTCTTGCTTTACTCGGTATGATTCTCTGGCTCGGTATTAATCGCTATACGCTTGTTATGCGGGCCTCCAACGCCAGGATAAAGAAGGTGGTTCAACGTCGTACCCAGGAACTGAAACTGGCCAAAGAGCAGGCTGAAGAATCCTTGTTGATTGCAGCGGCGGCGAACGAATCGATGAGTGTGTTTCTGGCAAACATAAGCCATGAAGTTCGTACACCAATGAATGCCATCATTAACCTTTCCTTCCTGTGCCTACAGAACGATATTTACGCCAAACAACGCGATTATATTAAGAAGATAAATTACTCGGCAAAATCTCTATTCAAGGTAATTAATGACATTCTCGACTTCTCAAAAGTTGAAACCGGTTCAATGGAAATTGAAATAGCAGATTTTTCATTAGATGAATTACTCGCCCACTTGACAGTCGTTATTGACAGCCTCAAGAACAATGGAAAGGATATTCAACTGATTTTTGACGTTCATCCGGGCACTCCAACTTTTCTTATCGGTGATGTTTTGCGTATCATTCAGATTTTGCTGAATCTCCTCAGTAACGCAATTAAGTTTACCGAAAGCGGCCAAATTGTATTGTCAATTCGTGTGCTTGAATATATGGAAGAGAAGGTGACATTGGAATTTTCGGTTGACGATTCAGGGATTGGTATGCCCCAATCAGTAGCTGATAAAATGATCGACCCCTTTGTTAAATCAGACACGGCCACCACACACAGCATAGGGCACTCAAGTTTGGGCCTGGCTATTTGTGATCAACTATGTCATCTGATGGGGGGCAACCTTATGCTTACAAGTAAAGAGGGGAAGGGAACTCATGCCTGTGTTACTTTGCCCTTGGGCGTGGCTTCACGGCCCTTGGCGGACACACCGAATCCAGCAAGTGACAAGAAAGTTTTGCTGCTTGGTCAGGATCAAAAAACGCTTCAAGCAATTGACAACACATTAACAACATTTGACGTTAAGGTTTTGAGAAATGTATCGCTAGAGATCACTAACGATAGAGTGAATTCTTTCGATGTGCTATTAATTGATGAGTCATTTCCAGTTGTAGATGTGGTCAACATTTGTAAGAAACATGATCTACAGAATCACGGCTCGTTAGAAATTGTCTTTTTGACAAATGGTGATCAAATTCCAAATGCACTCATGTCTTATCCAATACGGTACCTAAAAAAACCGATATATTTTTCCAGTTTTTGCAAAACATTAAGTGGTACAGAGAATGATGGGATTGGCAAAGGCAGTGGTAACGACTCGCCAGAAACGGTTCATGCCAATTCGACCCTAATTGCTATCAAAGAAGAGACTGCTTGTTCTGAGCAAACGGTATCCGGGCAAAATACAGAAGAACTCGCGGGCCTGGATATTGTGAGTGGTCTTAAGAACTGTAGTGGTAAGGAGGCATTGTTCGAAAATGTGTTAGGGAAATTCTCAGTAAAATACAAACACATTGATGATGATATCAGACGAGCTCTGGGTGATGAGGATATAGCACTTGCCAGGACCTTGACCCATAAGCTGATAGGCGTTTCAATTTCCATTGGTGCGTTACAACTTTCTGATACCGCTAGAAATATCGATAATGAACTGGCTGACAATCCACTTAGTGCAAGTGCTGTTCCTATAAATCTGCTAAGTATCCACTTACAGCAGGTTATGGAATCCATAGAGCAGTATCGTGGTGGAAATTAGTTGGCGAATTTCTTTGCTCATGCAATTGTCAGAGGGGTAAACAATGAAATACTCATGCCCAACATTTCTTTGCTTTTTAGTAGCGTAGCTCGTTGGATGCAACTAATGACTAAAATACAGCCTGCATCTAATCCCCAGGATTTTCGTGAATTCCCGATGACAAAAAGTAATTTTGGGTTAATCAAGCAGTTGGCATATGAGTATGCTGGAATAAAGCTGACTGGCCACAAACAGGAAATGGTTTATGGCCGTCTTTCCCGCCGTATTCGAAGTCTCAAACTAGGTGACTTTGACCAATATTGTGAACTGATTATTGACAGGAATAATCCCGAAGTCAGTAACTTTATCAATGCGATTAGCACCAATTTAACGGCCTTTTTTAGAGAGCTTCATCATTTTGAATATTTGGAACAATGGTTCTGTAAAGATGTATTGAAAAGCTATATAGGTGATATGTCGAGTGTGCGAATCTGGTCTGCAGGTTGTTCAAGCGGTGAGGAGCCCTATTCAATAGCAATGACCATAGATCGGGCACTGCGATTACGGACGGGAAATTTCGATATCAAGATTTTGGCAACGGATTTGGATTCAAAGGTGTTAGCCAAAGCAACGCAGGGAATTTATGAAACGGATTGCTTAACGAACCTTGATGATCAGCTGCTACACGGCAACTTTGACACTGAAAAAACGGATGAAGGAGGTGTCAGTGTCAAGGATAAAATTCGGCGTTATGTCCATTTCAAAAGGTTGAACCTGCTTGAGGAGTGGCCAATGCAAGGCAAGTTTGATGCTATTTTTTGCCGTAACGTGGTGATTTACTTCGATGTACCAACAAAACGCAAACTCTTTGATCGCTATGCGAATATCCTCAAGCCTAATGGGTATTTGTTTATAGGCCACTCGGAATCGCTTCACGGTATTACTGACAGGTTCAAGTCCAAGGGAAAAACCATCTACCAGTTAAGTACGGATGGAATGTAAAATGATTAATGCCAATAGACCTTCTGCAAAGACGCTTTCGCCGGTGATAAAGGGATTCGAGCATATTAGACGTGTATGGGATGATCGGCTGCAGGCGGTTGTTGCCAGCATCTCCCCCGGTGAGTTTTACATCTCCCGTAACAAAGAGGTCATTGCAACTTATCTTGGTTCCTGCATTTCCGTTTGCATCCGAGATTATAAAACCCATGTTGGTGGCATGAATCATTTTATGCTTCCCCAAAAACCAAGAAGTTCGGATAATTGGGTTGGCAGTGTTGTTAGTGAATCGACCCGCTATGGTGACTGGGCAATGGAAAATTTGCTAAATGAGATATACAAACTGGGGGCAAAGAAAAATCGACTGGAAATTAAGGTGTTTGGAGGGGGTAAGGTTATTGCGAGCATGAATAGCAAAATAGGTGACCAGAATATAGAATTTGTGATGGCTTTCCTGGAGCGTGAAGGTTTTGCTATTGAGGCGATGGATATCGGTGATATTTACGCCCGTAAATTGTATTTCTTCCTGGATACCGGCAAGGTCAAGGTCCGAAAGTTAGCGAAGCACTCTGAAACTTTGATCGCTGCCGAGACCCGTTACTCAGAAAATATTGAAGAAAAAATATCGGGGGGGAGTATTGAGCTTTTTTAGCCCTCTGTGGGTTGCTACTGAATGTACCATTCAGTTTACAAGAAAAATTATTTCTCAACACAAGAATCACAAACTCATCGCCTTGATAACTTCACGGGGGATACGATTGATAGGCAGGATTTTATCGGCTGCATCGAGTTCTACCGCTGCTCCCGGCATACCCCAGACCACACTGCTTTCGGCATCCTGAGCAAAGGTTGCAGCACCACAAGCTTTCATATTTAGCAGGCCCTTTGCCCCATCACGCCCCATGCCTGTCAATATAACACCGGCAGACTTCTTGCCCACGACCTTAGCTACCGAGTCAAACAAAATATCTACGGAGGGCCTGTGTCGGTTCACGGGCTCTGATTTTGACAAACAACAAAGAAAAGAATTCGTTCCCTTAACAATCGACAAATGCTCGTCTCCGGGAGCTAGATAAGCGCAGCCCCTCTCCAAGGGTTGGCCGTCCTTCGCTTCATAGACCGTTATTGTGCAACTACTATCAAGGCGCGCCGCAAAGGAGCCACTAAAAGCCTTGGGGATATGCTGTGCCATCACAATGGGCGGCATATTAGAGGGCAGGTGCATCAGTAGGATTTTTATCGCTTCAGTGCCGCCTGTTGAAGCGCCGATTGCACAAACTGAATTGGTTTTGTATGTTAGTTTATCAAGGTTGCGAATATGAGTCGTATCCGAATGCAAGCAGATATTTTCAAGCGGCTTTACATTGGCTTGTGCTGCCACCTTAACTTTGTTAATAATTTCTTCAGCTTGGTCAAACAAGGAATTACCCATCGTAAGTTTAGACTTTGAGACATAATCTACTGCGCCAATTTCCAACGCTTGCAAGGTGGCCAGAGCCCCCACTTCAGTGACCGTGGATATCATTACAACGGGCATTGGCCGTAAACGCATGATATTTTTCAAAAAGGTAAGGCCATTCATTTTTGGCATTTCAATGTCAAGCGTGATGACATCCGGATTCAATTTCTTAATCTTGTTTCTGGCAATATACGCGTCAGGAGCGGTACCAATAACACTGACTTGTGGGTCCGAATCGAGAATTTCAGTTAATACGGAACGGATAACGGCAGAGTCATCAACTATAAGAACATTGATATTTTTCATTTCGAATTCATCACGCTGTGAATAAGTCGTCTATTGTTATTGAAATTGCAGCCGGCTGAGTATTCCTGGACTCGATGTCACCGTCAACACTGTGAAGTTGATATCGGGCCTAGGAGACTGTCAGCGAATAAGCATGGTTGCACATAAATTAGAATTCTTCCCATTCACCGTCTTGGCTGAAATTTTGTGCTGACTCAGGTGTACCTCTGGAGTTAGTGACAACATTGCGAGAAACTTCTTTCGGTGGTTGAGAACGATGCTTTTTTGGATCGGCGGTTTGATATTGCATGGTCGCCATCTGTTCCCCGGCATGTTGTGCCAAGGTAAAAAATTCCATGAGCTGTGCCATGCCGTTGGCTAGATCTGCCATTGCCTCACTGGCAGCGGAAGACTCTTCCACTAATGCCGCATTCTGTTGGGTCATTTCATCCATCTGAGTGACCGCCGTATTCACCTGCTCAATACCTGTAGATTGCTCTATCGATGAATTGGCAATTTCTGCAATCATCGAGTTAACTTTTTCGACAGATTCAACAATTTCTGTCAGTGTCTCACCCGACTGGTTGACTAGTTTGGTGCCATCATCCACCTTCATACCCGAATCGCGAATCAGAATTTTGATCTCTTTAGCTGCACCGGCACTTCTTTGTGCGAGATTTCGTACTTCACCCGCTACAACGGCAAAACCTCGACCTTGCTCACCTGCGCGTGCCGCCTCCACTGCAGCATTGAGTGCAAGCAGGTTAGTCTGGAAAGCAATCTCATCGATAACTCCGATAATGTCCGTTATCTTCTTGCTGGCGACATTAATTTCATCCATTGCTGATATGGCTTTGCTCACCACTAAACCGCCTTGCATTGCGTTTTCCCGACATACAGAAGCCAGTTCGTTGGCGTGTTTAGCGTTTTCGGCACTCTGTTTTACTGTGCTTGTCATCTCCTCCATACTTGATGCCGTCTCTTCAAGCGATGATGCTTGTTCCTCCGTTCTACGGCTTAATTCCGTATTGCCGGTTGCGATCTCATTTGCACTGATTTTGAGGGTAGAGGAGGAATGGCGAATATTGGCGATAACACCTGTTAGTTTTTCTACCGTCTCGTTGGCATCGCTCTTCAACTGACCAAAGGCACCTTCATAGTCTCGGGTGATAGTTTCAGTCAAGTCCCCTTTTGATAGCGATCCCAATACTCTCAGAACGTCATTAATGCCCACTTCCGTGGTGGCCATTAATGCATTTAGCCCTTCACTTAATGTATTAAAGAATCCTTCTTTATCCTCCAGGCTAATCGACTGTGTAAAATCACCTTTGGCTGCTGCGCCTACCAAGGAGTCAATTTCCTTCTCGATAGCCACTTCCGCTGTCAGATCTTGCCACTCTACAACCATGCCAACATGTTGGTTATTCTCATCATGAATCGGATTTATAATCCGCTTCAGCGTGATACCACCCCATTCCAGCAGCGATATATCCTCACTGTCCAACGCAGCCAAATATTGTTTATGCTGTGTGGGACGCTCATCGAGTTGAGACA
This sequence comes from Gammaproteobacteria bacterium, assembly GCA_003353945.1. GTDB lineage: Bacteria > Pseudomonadota > Gammaproteobacteria > Pseudomonadales > PIVM01 > PIVM01. The sequence goes on along the minus strand of PIVM01000081.1, from coordinate 9,985 downwards.
GAGCGGAATCCAATAGCTTGCTCGAATCCAAGTGGGGCAGCTGGCTACGCAAGGACTGTTCTCGGCGAATGAACAGTTGCTCACAGGCAGTGTTAAGATAAATAATATTATCGTCATTGTCCGCCACCATTACGCTGCTACCCGCATTGTCCAAGGCATTGCGGATGCGTAGGTTCTGCGCCGCCGTAATGGAGTTTTGTGCGAAAATATCCACAAATACTGCTAGCGCGCGGCTTATCTCTCCGACTTCATCCTTACGATACGCATAGTCAATATGCGCATCGTTATTACCTTTACTCGCGACCACCATGGCACTTGTGATGCTTTTGAGGGGGACGGATAATTGGCGTCGTGCAAACCACATAACGGCTATCGCCGTAATTATGCCAATCCCCAGCGCAAGACTAATAAGCGTGTAAGCCAATCGTATGGTTTGTGTAATGACACCTTCCAGGGATTCAACCTTACTGTCGGCAGTCTCCTCCATGTCCTCCAGTAAACTCAATAGCGCGGTGGCGCTTGTAAGATAGCTTTTTTTTGTTTGCCTGTTATTCAAATCATCTAACAGTGTTTCTTGGTCCTGCTCAAATTCAGCCACCAGTACCTCAAGCTGCCAGACGTCTTCGTTCGCCATCAATCCACTGGCTGCCATCCGTGCAAGGGCGTCTTCACTCATCGATTTGCCTTCGGCAAGCGCTTGTTGATAGGTGCTTTCATTCTCACCGTCAATCAGACGCTCAACCGCTAGCATCTGTGCCTCGATTCCAATAGTTCCCTCCATTGCGCCATCAGCAGCATCCCAGGCGGGACCAGAAATATATCGGATCATATCAGCAAGTTTTGCTGTCGAATAAAGGCCGGAGACACCGGCACCGATTAGCACGATGCAAAGGAGTCCAATGAGCAAACCAAGTTTTGTTAAGATTTTCATTTCAAAGCCTCTCTACATACAACTCAATAATTAAACTCTGTACCTATCACCCAATAATGAAACTCTGTACCTATCACTGATACCTATCTTTCATATCCCTTTAACACTGAATTTTCGGCACTCACTAAGCATGAGTGCGTAGCTATACTCATGCTTAGTGAGTGCCGATTGATCGCGAACTGCGCCAGCTTCTTGCCGGTTTTCTACTCTTGGCGCTGTGCATTAAGCTGATTCTTAATATCACACGCCATTTGATCTGGAATTTCGTCAAGCAACCTGAGTTTATCAATATCCAGCAAGATCACCATTTTTTCGTTGACAGTGGCCAGCCCACGAATGAAATTTATCTCGACAGAATCAGCCAATTCCGGTGCTGCACACACCTCTGATTCAGCGAGGGTAAAAACATCAGAGACAGCATCAACGACAATGCCAACGACCCTATCGCCTTTGTCTGTCTTGATCAGCAGTACAATAACAACGGTTTCAGCGCTGTATTTGACTTCTGGTAAGCCGAAACAATGCCGTAAATCGACTAAAGGCACAATCGTGCCTCTTAGGTTAACTACGCCCTTAATATGCGCAGGTACATTCGGTAGAGTGGTTGCTGTTTCCCACCCCCTGATTTCCTGAACACGGAGAATATCGATGCCATATTCCTCCTGTGCCATCAAGAAGGTAAGAAATTGCATTGTATCCTGGAGTTTATTTTCTCCGTAAGCATCATCGCTCGTCTGATCTATATTCACTGTATTAACCATCTAGTACATCCTAAATCATAAGATTGGAGTCCAGTCTATTATGCATACCTAGTAAATTCGTTATATGTGTGTCTATCTTTGCTTTTTTCATATGCAGTATTTTAACGATACCAAGAATGTCGAGTATTAAGGCAACCGTACCATCACCCAAAATGGTAGCACTCGACACACCGTCAACCGCTCTATAGTTTGTTTCCAGACTTTTTACAACGACCTGTTGCTGATCCAATAATTCATCAACAAGCAAACCAATCTTTTCATGCTCGCAATCGACGACAATAAGTATCCCGTCAGTAACCGAGGAATAATCTGCATGAATGCCAAAGGCCTCGCTCAAATGAATTATCGGTATGTATTCATCGCGCCAGTGAAATACCTGTCCACCGCCCGCAACTTGATTCACCATCGTTTTATTGACTTGCATTGACTCAACAATAGACACCAAGGGCAAGATATAGGTGTTACCACCAACCCTTAACAACTGACCATCAACAATCGCGAGCGTTAACGGCAAACGAATAGTAAAAATCGAACCTTCTCCCTCTTTTGATTTAACATTAATATGACCATTTAAGGCTTGGATGTTGCTACGCACAACATCCATCCCAACACCACGCCCAGAAACATCACTGATCGTATCGACAGTTGAAAATCCCGGCTCAAAAATCATTGCGTAAATCTGTTCATTCGAGACATCTTCGGTGGACTCTATGAGTCCTCGACTTATTGCCTTATCGATGATTTTTAACTTGTTTAAGCCCGCCCCATCATCGCTGATTTCGATGACGACATTTCCGCCAAGATGGTAGGCATTTAGGGTAATGGTGCCATATTCCGGTTTGCCGAGTTTTAGTCTTTGATCTGGCATTTCTATACCATGGTCAATGGCATTGCGTACCAAGTGAACCATCGGGTCACCTATTTTTTCCATCACGGTTTTATCCAGTTCGGTTTGCTCACCTTTTATAAGCAAATTAATTTTCTTGCCTAAGCGTTTGCTAAGATCTCGAACAGTGCGCGGGAAACGGCTAAAGGAGTAGTTAATGGGCAACATTCGAATTTGCATTACGCGGTCTTGCATTTGCCGGGTGTGATGTTCTAATTCACTCAGGCCTTTTTTCAGCTTTTGTAGATCAGCCATACTAAAGTCTTTGCTAATTTGACTCAGCATGGATTGAGTAATTACTAATTCGCCTACCATGTTAATCAGTTGGTCAATTTTCGAAATGCTGACTCTTATTGATACGTCAGACTTAGATTTATTCGAGATGATTTCCGCTTGTGTTTGACTGGGGGTAGTAGCCGTCTGCAGCTTGTTGCTAACAACAGTTTTTGCAATTTCAGCTTCTGTGCCATTATTGGCTAGTGATATTGGATTGACATCGGCTTTGGTTCTTGATTGAGTAGAATATGATGTATTTGTCGAAGTTGCAGAGGACTCCATAAGCCGCATATCCTCTATATGCTCAGCGTCTGGCTGTTCAGGTTTGACAGCTTTATCCTCGGTGATAGAGCATATTTCTATAGCAGAATCATCGGCAACCCACTCAAAAATATCATCGATTACCTCTTTGTCCGCATCTGTGATCAGTCGTAGAGACCATTTCATATGGCATTCTTTGGCATCACAATGGTGTATCTGCGGTAACTCGTCAAGATGGGCCTTTACATGCAGTTCGCCGAGTTCATCTAGCTCCCTAAAAAGCCTCAGTGGTTCATTGCCGGATTGCAAAATATCAATATTAGGAGAAAAATGTATTATCCAGCCCTTTCCATTGGGCGCTTCGACATTATTTGATTCCACTTTATCTGTTTGTGTAGCGATACCATCGGATTCGGCATCAACATCTCCATTATCTTCACTTAACGCACATTGAAACAATCCCTTTAAGCGACAAGTTTCCTCCGCTTTGGGTTCCTCTCCGTCAACCAGTGCGGAAAATATATCTCGAAGACAATCAACGGATTGCAATAACAGGTCTATATCTGCTATTGAAATACTACGCGCGCCCATTCTGACATGGTCCAATAGTGTTTCCAGGTCATGAGTAAAGTCAGAAATATAAGTAAAACCAAGGGTTGCACTTCCACCCTTGATAGAATGTGCGCTTCGGAATATGTCATCGATAAATTCTGCATCCTCTGAACCCGGTTGCAGATCCATTAGATGTGTTTCCATCGAATCCAGGTTTTCTAAGCTTTCTTCAAAGAAAATTCGATGAAATTGTTCGAGATCTATATCCATTGTTTAGTCTAGTACTTTTTTAATCAGCTTTAGCAGCCGATCTGGATTAAAGGGTTTCAGTATCCAACCTGTCGCGCCTGCGGCTTTTCCTTCTTGCTTTATTTCACCTTCAGACTCCGTTGTTAACAATAGAATAGGGGTATAGGAATAACTTGGCAGCGCCCTCAATTCTCTAATCAGGGCGATTCCATTCATATTCGGCATATTGACGTCGCTCAACACCAGGTCGAAGGTGTCGTTCTTAGCTTTACCCAGAGCCTCAACACCATCCACTGCTTCCACCACATCATGACCCGCAGCCTTTAATGTAAAACTTACCATCTGCCGCATAGAATTTGAGTCGTCCACCGCCAAAATCCTAGCCATTTTTCCATCCTGTTTTAATGTAATGCATCAAATTGCATGAGGTCAAAAAAACCTGAGTTAACGGGCTGAAAGCGCTTTATAACCAAACTCTTTATCCGGGCGTTGTTCGTTAGATCAAAAGATGAATTACAAATGCAGTTCTTCTTTAACTCCAAGCAATTCAGCTGAACGTATCAGGGAATCGGAAGGCTCCACCCAATAAACTTCACCCACTTGAGAATCAATCTCCTTACGCACTAGGCATAGAAGTTGAATGCCTGCGGTATCAATTTTATCCACTGCTTTTGCATTGATTTCGATCGTACTGGATGTATCCAACGCCGCAACAAACTGGGTATAAACCACTTCCAGATTGGTTAAGGTGATTGTACGGTCAAGATTGATAACTGCTTTGTCTGTCATTGCTCAGCTTTATAAAATAGCAAGTGATTCAAGAAACGAGCCCTTCGCTTTCTCTGGACTGTTTTTATTAGATTAGACGGGATTTCGGTATGCGCTAACTTTGAATAGTAGTTTTTTTTACTTATAACTTAGCCAGAGTGACACGGTGACTGGTTATGTTTTATAGTTAATATTAGTGAGTTGTATCTGTCTTTAAATACACAATTTGCAACCCCGCCGCTAAAATAACTTAATATCATAACTGCTGTTTTTTTGAGTTGTATTTATTGCAGTAAGATCCTGCGCCAGTGTCATTTCGGTAGTATCAATTTCAGGCGTATTCACGGCGATTATTCTGAGTTGATCGATAATCTCATTCCTCATTCCTCATTCCTCATTCCTCATTCCTCATTCCTCATACCGTTAACTCTAACTCTGTTAAAAAGGCGCACATAAATAATGGATTATTGGATTCTGTCGCAAAACGAGGCTTGAACTCCCAGTATGGTACACTGGCTTATCGATAATTCAAGGATCGCATAGTTCATGATCAGCTTCAAAGGACGGCATTTTAATCAAGATATGATCATGCAATCTGTTCGCTGGTACTTAGCCTACAGTTTGAGTTACCGAGACATCGAAGAAATCATGAAGGAGCGAGGCTTTGACGTTGACCACAGCACGGTCAATCGATGGGTCGTGCATTACGCGCCGAGACTTGAACAAGCTTTCCACAAAAAGAAGAGAAAGCCAGGTGACAGGTAACTTCTAATGGGTGCCCCACGAAGTGCTTTGGGTATGGATGAAACCTATATCAAGGTGAAAGGTGAGTGGAAATACTATTATCGGACAGTCGATAAAGAAGGTAACACGATCGACTTTTTACTTACGGCTAAGCGCGATAAGAAGGCTGCTCTACGCTTTCTCAATAAAGCCATCGGTAGGAACGGAAAGCCGGGGCTTATTAATATTGATAAGAGTGGTGCCAATAAAGCAGGCATTAAGGCCTACAGTGAAGCGAACAATAGGCGCATCGAAATCAGACAATGTAAATATCTGAACAACATTGTACCCACTACACTCGCTGCGCTCATGGGGCAAGCTTTTGAGCAGGATCACAGCTTCATTAAACGAAAAACAAAACTGGTGCTGGGTTTCAAGAATTTCAACGCGGCACAGAAAACATTGGCAGGCGTTGAACTGGTTCGAATGATCAGGAAAGGGCAGAAGCGCAAAACACGTGGTAAAGTTCTGTCTCCTGCGGAGCAGTTTTACGCATTGGCAGCATAGCCACGTCCAGAAATTCTGCCGCTTTGTTTTCATGCCTGATTTGCGACAGAACCGCAAAATGCACTTAACAGCTAGCATACTTGTGAGGAATACGTAGTACTACAAACCACCCACCAATAAACCACCATCCACGGTGATACAACTGCCGGTTGTATAGCTTGACATGTCGGATGCCAGGTAAAGCACGGCACCGGCCATTTCATCGGGTTGTGCAATACGATTTAACGGAATTCCATTTAATGCGCGCTCCAATATTTCTGGCGTGTTGATTAATGTTCCTGCAAATTTCGTTTCAGTCAGGCCTGGCAACAGTGCATTAACCCGGATACCACAATCGGCACATTCCAGAGCAAAAGCTTTCGTCATGTTTATCACAGCAGCTTTGGTAATCGAATAAATACCTTGAAAGATTCCGGGATTGACACCATTGACCGAGGCAACGTTGATAATGCTACCACCTCCGGTATCGCGCATGATTTTTCCCGCTTCCACGGACATATAAAAATACCCGCGCACATTAACTTCGACAGTTTTATTAAAGGCTCTTAAATCGGTATCCAGAATATGACCAAAGTACGGATTTGTGGCGGCATTATTCACCAGAATATCCAGTGATTGGTGTTGTTGCTTGATATGTTCTGTGATGTCCTTTATTTGTTCTAACTCACCAATATGGCATGCGTAGGCCTCAGCGCTTCCGCCCTGCTCATTGATGGACTCTGCCACTCGTTGGCACCCTTCAATCTTCCGGCTGGAGACAATGACATGTGCACCGGCTGAGGCCAGTTTTCTGGCGATGGCTTCACCAATACCTCGGCTGGCACCGGTGACCAATGCAATTTTGTCTGTTAAGTCAAAATCGTTCTGTTGCATAATAAGTCCTAACGTGAGTTGATTGGGTGAAAAATAGGCGGATAGTTGCTTCGATTCTATATAATGTTTACGAACTAATCAGTGTATAAATATTTTGTTGTTAATCAATGACTTGATTTATGTAAACATGTTATCAATAAATTGTTCGCAGGTCTCACATTTCAAATGGATTAAACTATGAATATCGTTATTGCTCTAGTAGCCGTCATTTTGTTTGCGTTCATTGTTTTTCGAATGCTTAATACAGGCGGTAATGCAGCGGAGAATATTAGAAAAGGGGATGAATTTCTTGAAAAAAATGCTTTGAAAGAGGGCGTGCAAACCACTGCGTCTGGTTTGCAATACCTCGCACTCAAAGAAGGGGAAGGCACCGTTCACCCTGTGGCAACTGATAAAGTGACGGTGCACTATCATGGAAAGCTAATAAACGGCACTGTATTCGATAGTTCGGTAAGACGAGGCCAGCCAATCGCATTTGGACTTAATCAGGTCATACAAGGTTGGACTGAAGGCGTGCAGCTGATGGTGGTTGGAGAGAAGACCCGCTTTTTTATTCCGAGCAAATTGGCCTACGGAAATCAGGTGGCCGGTAAAATTGGGGCAGGTTCTACCTTGATATTTGAAGTGGAACTTTTGGGTATCAATGACTAGAAGGCTGTCCGAGAGAGATACTCCTTTTGGTGCAGGACAAATCAAGACACATCCATTACATCAAGATTTTTAGGAAAATAAATAGCGTGTACAAAATTCTAAATCCAACCATTAATTCTTTGTTGAAATCACCCATCCATCGGATTTTGAGCTGGCGAGTTATGACCGTCTACTACCAAGGTAGAAAATCAGGAAAATCCTATGCAACACCCGTTAGTTACTACAAAACGGGGGATATGGTGTATTGTTTTACCAACGGAGTTTGGTGGCATAATTTTAAAGATCCAAAAGAAGTTGAACTTAGGATTCGTGGTCAACTCTATGAAGGTACGGCGATTGCTGAACCCGCCAGAACGGAATCAAATACGCAAGTTATGGCTCGTTATTTCAAGGCCGTTCGTAGTGATGCAAAATTTTACGGTGTCACTTATGACGCTAAGGGTGAGCCCAATATGCGTACGGTTGAAAGAGCTGCTTATGGTATGGTGATGATTGCCGTATCTCTGTTATAGATTGTACTTCTGAGCTTGTTTTACAAAAATGGAAGTGAGATTGTATGAGCAGTAAAGACTTTCCTCTCGAATTCAATCCTGATTACGGCAGCGGTGTTTTTCGACGTCGCATCCTGCTGCGTTCTTCAGGGAAGAGCGTGATCGCCGAATTGGAGGATGATAACCATGCGTTTCGAATTACCTTGGGCCACGATGGTCGAGTGATCACTGACATCGACGCCGAATTTCTGCGCGTTCCTAAGAGCACCTGCGGTGGGGCACGAGAACCCATCATGGCATTGGTCGGTGCACCGCTTTCTGATTCTCCTTTGGCCTTGTGCGATGCGGCGGACCCGCGAGCCAATTGTACTCATCTCTTTGATTTGCTCTCGCTAGCTGTGACACATGCCAAGCGGGAGGAGAAACAACGACAGTACGATGGTTTAGTTTGGGATGAGTGCGAGGGTGAGATGCGTTTTGAAGCACAGATTAATGGACAGGTGATCATTGCGGGTACGCTCAAAGGGGGCGTTTTTCTCAGCCCCGAGCCATTCACAGGCAGGAATCTAAGTAAGGGTTTTATATCCTGGGCGCGTGAAACGCTGGGTAGGGAAAAACTGGAGGCTGCACTTGTACTGCAACGCACGCACTTCGTTTCCATTACGCGCCGCATTTTGATGAATAAACTGGCAGGCACTCGTGTAGCGGACGAACCGATGCCTAAAGGTGTTTGTTACTCATACAATCCTGGAATAATCGAGGATGCCATTAACATGCCAGACGTTGTACGAGATTACTCTGCATGTCCGGAGAAAATGTTGGCTTTTCGTCGCTCTTTGGATTAGTTCATTTTGCTGAGTTAAAAAAACGACAAGACAGGATATTCTTAGATTTCCACCAACCCAATAAACCAAACGTCCGCTCAATGGGCTGTGATGACAGAGGTAGTATGGCATTGTCTTGGGATAAGTCAGTCGATTTTTTAGTTGTGGGTTCTGGTGCGGCAGGCATGACAGCCGCCATTCGGGCGCATAACACATACATAGATTAAGAATATTGCAAAGGATTGGTGAAACATGCAGAACTTGTCTATAGTCGTTGAACTAATCTTAGTTAGTTAGACAGGCGACCGGGAGATTTTAACACCATGTCTAATCCCACCCCCAGTGATACACAGGACTTCCTACAAGATGAAAACACACTGGCCATACAGGTTGCCGATGACATAAAAATCCAGGGAAATATCGACCGCGTGATTGGCGATACTTGGAGTGTGGTCTTCGATCCAAAACATATAAAATTGATAAAAAGCAGCGGCTATGTGTTTATCGAATTCATCAAAGATAAAAAACTGCATTCAGGTAAGGCACAGCTTATTCGACTTGATACCGAGAAGGCCACAGTAATCATTGCCAAGCCAAATAATCTTCAGTCACGACCGATACGAACAGCGCCGCGAGCGCGAGTAGAGTTGCCTGCGGCGATTATCATTTCAAGGACCAAGACTGAGGGCGAACGCTTTATCCCACGAACTGATAATCGTATTGTCGATTTGAGTTTTGCTGGTGCTAAGATTGTCTGTAAGGTGGCCTTTGAGAGAGGCGATGAGGACTTTCTCGTCTTATCCTGTCTGGACAAAGGTAATACAACTGTTAAAGATAAGCAGATTTATCTGCATGCTCGAAAAGTTCGAGAAGCCGGGCCATCACCATTGGCAGACTTTCCCTATGCCTATGGCTTTCAATTTGATATTGCCTTCCCAATATTCAAGAAAATGATAGGCGATTTTGTGCTGACGTTATAACTAGCCCTCAGTTTCAAGCGAAATAGGCAAAATGCACTGAGCAACCAGTACAAAACAAAACTCGAACTGCGGTCTTAGGGCCTCGGAAATAATAAATTTTCCAATTAGGCGCAGAATCATGCTTTCTCACCGAGGCGTTCAAATGGGAGCATATTGGAATATGTAAGCATTTGAACAACGAAGGTGAGGGAG
>PIVM01000218.1 GCA_003353945.1 Gammaproteobacteria bacterium | reverse complement strand
GTGAGCTCAAACTGGATTTAAGGCAAATTACAATTTGACAACACAGCTAATGTTATCTATGCTGCAGGTCACGCTGACTTAGCAGAATAGTAATCATGAGTAGTTATCTGGGATCCAAGGCTGCCTCTGGCCTGTTTCAAAACATCATAGCCATGATGCCACCGCACGAGACCTACATAGAAACCCATCTGGGCGGTGGGGCGATAATGAAGAGAAAGCCAGCAACAGCTTACAATATTGGCATTGATATTGACCCACAGGTTATCGCCAATTTTAATTGTGATTATCCGGTGGATATGATCAATGGTTGTGCTCATAACTTCCTGGAAAACTATCACTATTCTGGCTCTGAGTTAATATACTGCGATCCACCTTACCTGAAGCATACCCGAACCTCGCCACGCTCCAAGTACCGTTTTGAATACACAAAGCATGACCATGCTGAGTTGTTGACACTGCTAAAATCTTTACCCTGCCAAGTGATTCTTTCTGGCTACCCCTCATCACTCTATGACGAACAGCTAAGCGACTGGAATACCCTGGAGTTGCAAGCGATGACCCGAGGAGGTCCGCGCACTGAAAAACTCTGGTTTAACTACACGATTGACCGTGCACATTGGGCTAGTTACGCAGGGAAGGATTATATCGACCGACAACGCATTAAGCGCAAAGCTGAACGTTGGGGTAAAAAATACCAGGCGCTACCTAAGGCAGAGCGGCTTGCTATTATGGCTGCCATGATGGAAGTAGAAGCAACGGGCATCACATCTGAGAGAAACCAATAGCGATAGTGATGGCCTCGAAGCTGATGAAAATGAAGGGGGTTGTTAATCTCGATGGCGCGGCACTGGAAAAACTATCGAAGGCCAAGTTGATCCAGCTTATTCTTGAACAGCAAGAGACGTTTTCCTGCCAAAGCAGCGTACTTGATGAGAAAGAGAAAAAGATAGAAGAGTTAGCAGAACAGCTTGGCCAATTACAGCAGGAACAGGATACACAAAAGACTCAGGCGATAAACAAAACAGTTAATGAGCCCAGTTCAAAAAAGCCGGAGTGGGATAAAGATGGCAACCCGAAGCCATCGAATAAATCAAAATCGGACAAGAAAAAACGCAAACGAAAGAAAAGGCCGGGCTGTGGCAATCAATCCAAATGGCACCTAATACCACAAGAGGTCCATTACACGGAGCTCAAGTCGTGCCAGCACTGCGGCACTGATTTGATCGACAGACCAGGCACAGCAAAGCCAAGTCGAATCGTAGAAGATACACCACCACCGGCAGAAAAAACCGTTGTAACCGAGGAGATAGAAGAGACCAAGTGGTGCACTGTCTGTAAAAAAACAGCGTCTTCTAAGACAGAAGCGGCGCTTCCCGGTTCAGATATTGGCCTAAATGCCACCATTGAAATCGCTTATTTGTGGGTCATGTGCGCCCTGTCTACACCGAACATCACCGCCTTTTTTAAGACATTCAAAACGCTAACAATATCTACTGCCGGCATCTCCAAAATGATGATTCGCTTAAGCAATATCCTTGAGCCTGTTTACGAGGAAATACTTAACGATGTAAAACAAGGCGCGGCAATTTGGGCCGATGAGACTGGCTGGCGAGTTAACGGGAAATTATGGTGGTTATGGATCTTCGCCAACAAACGAAGTTCTTACTACTGGCCGGATCAATCCCGGGGTGGTCAAGTTGTTGAAAGGATACTGGGACCGATATTTTATGGCATTCTTATGGTGGATGGCTGGCATGCCTATAATAAGCTGGCATGCGATCGGCAAACCTGTATGGCGCATATTTTCCGAAAAATACGCGCATTTATCGATGCATACCCTCAATACCGATCGATTATGCAGTTTTATCTCAAACTCAGGCGAATCATCCGGGATGGGGAAGTGCTTCAGGCAAAGCGTAGCACGCTTGATGAGTTCAGCTTTCAGCGAAAACTAAAAAAGTTACGACAACGACTTCACGACTTATTGGCATGGAAGAACCCCAATGCCATTTTGGCTGATGCGATAAAAAAGGTGCGCCGACAAGAAGACCACATACTAACCTTTGTTGAGCACAGCGATGGCGAGCACCACAACAACTATGGCGAATATATTATCAAAAAAGGCGTGCTCAAACGCAAGGTATCAGGGGGTAGCAAGTCGGCCGACGGGGTACGAGCCTATGCGATTATCCAATCCATTGCGATGACCTGCCAGTTACGACAACTGTCTTTTTGCTGCTTCATGAAAGAAAGCCTGGTGCAGTATATCCGCACAGGGAAGCCCATGTTGCTCGCTGAATATGAAACACTTCTCCATGGGGAATCCAAGGCAGCTTAAAAGTATTTCTGCAAATTTATTCCGTTAATCCTAAATTCTACTCATATTCAGTTTGAGCTCACCCATTTATCTATCCTTTTGCTAAAGCCAAAATTAAATTTCTATAGCGTATATTACTCCTGTCAAGAAACCATCAACGATCTTTATTGGATTGTGACAAAACGGAGCCTGCTAGAGCTTTTGTCTCATCGCTGTACTTATTGCTATTAAGTACGGTTGATGCCAAATCTTCCATCTCTCCACCAGTTTGTTTCGCATTGCCTTTTTGAGCCAAAGCTGATGCCGCGAGGCTTTTTGCAGTTTTGGAAGCATTTTTATCAGCCAGAGTACTTGCAGCCTGAGATGCAACCTTACTTGATGTCTTCTTTGTATTTTTTGCCATGATATATAATCCCTCTTGAAGTCAATGCGGTCTTTATGGGGGTTTATATTCACTTTTCAAGTGATATGATGAAGAAGCGCACATCTACGGCCACCTTGGTCGTCTCCACTGGCGAAACAGTGGGCGTAGTTGGGCGGCGCAACGCTCACGGCATCCAAACCCATCAGAAATTCCAACTTCCAGTGGCTGTGTAACGATTTTTATAAAGTGCTCTTAGCAACTTAATAACAGCAACCAATTAATATTTATATCTATTTTCCAGCAGACGGGAAAACAGATCATCCTAATAGTCGTCGAACAATCATTCCTGTTTTCAGCAAAACAGCATAACTTCTCCTCAAATAAGTAGCCGTAAACCTAGGTTTTACCAAGTACAGATCAAGCTAAATAATTTGTTTCAATTTTATCCATAGCGCTTACCGCGCCCCTTGTCGTGCGCCTTTCCGTATTCGGGGTGAGAAAAGGCTCCGACTTAGCGGGGCTTTAAGCGAAAAGGAGAAAATCATGAAACTCATCACGCAATTTGAACTGGCCTCTAAGAGTAAAACCGAACTTCACAGCCTTTACAGGGAAACATTTAATGAATTAGTTAAATCTGATAAAAACAGCCCTGAGCGTAGAAACGCACTGGCATCACTGGAAAATATCCAGCGAGAACTGGCCTATAAATAAGGCCAGCATCCACCTCAGGGCATGGGGGCTGCTCATAGCATCCCCCGCTCCGCAAAGGAGACAATGGCCTGACCGATCACAAGATGATCCAGCACCTGCACATCAACCAGCTTCAAAGCCTCTACCAGGCGCTCAGTAATATGCTTATCTGCCAACGATGGCTCACCTGAGCCGCTGGGATGATTATGGGCGAATATCACCCTTGCTGCATTATAAGCCAGCGCCTCTTTAACAATTTCACGGGGGTACACAGCAGCCCCATCAATTGTGCCGCGAAACATCTCTCCAGCATGGATGACTTGATTCTGACTGTTAAGCCAGATTGCGTAGAAAACCTCATGCTCACTATCACTGAGCAGGACTTGCAGGTAATCGCGGGTCGCGCAGGGACTGGTTAACGCCACTCCTGTTTGAAATAAGCTCTCTATATGGTTCTTTGCTGATTCCATCAATTCACATGCAGGAATTAAACGGTAAATACCATGCTCATCTCGAATACGGTAGCTTGATGCTGGGTTGAATGTTGTTTCCATGTTGTGCCTCCTCAAACGCACGGGTTAATGTGCGCCTGAAAAAGGCGGGGGTTTAAGGCAGGCTATCCAGTCTGTGTGCAAGCTGGCGCGGGTAACACGGGCGCAGCAACACACCGAAGGCTGACTGGAAAGGCTGACGGCACCCGCCACAGTCGCACCCTGACCTAACCCGAAGTTGAGGAGGCTCAAAACGCAACATTTATTCCAATCCAATCCAATCCTACCGAAGCATATTTGCATGTTTTTTTAATGAATATTCTTGCATTATTAAGTATTATCAGCCTATGATAGAAGTAGAAAGGAGTTAATCATGGCAAAACTGGACGACTTAAAGACTCACCTGCAAGCAGGCCAAACCTACCGCCGCGCTGAATTATCGCAGTGGTCAAAAGCTATCGACCGCCATCTAGCTCAGCTGGTCAAAGAGCGTACGTTGGAAAAGCTCTCTGGCGGGGTTTATTACTGCCCAAAGAAAACCACCTTTGGTGATGCGCCACCAGATGATCAAATGCTTGTGCGCACATTTTTAAAAGATGACCGGTTCCTCCTGCTCACTCCTAACAGCTATAACGCTTTAGGCGTTGCCACCACACAGCTCTACAGCTACACGGTGGTGTATAACCACAAGCGCCACGGCAAATTCAAACTGGGTGGTCGTGTCTTTGATTTTCGGATGAAGCCGCATTTTCCCAAAAAACCGAGCGCAGAATTTTTACTGGTAGATTTGGTCAATAACATCAAACAACTGGCTGAAGATACTGACAGTGTTTTAAATGCCGCCTTTAAAAAGGCACAGAGCTATGATTTAAAAGTGCTATCAAAAGCCGTTCGTCACTATGGATCAAGCCGCGCACAAAAACACTTTGCAGAAACCCTCTCAGACGAGAGTTTAAAATATGGCACATAAGGACTACCTGCATAACCATAAGGAATTTCTCGACCTCATCCGTATTCTTGCGAACGAAATAGGCGTTGATCCGTCTTTGGTTGAGAAAGATTATTGGATCATGCATACCCTCTACGGCCTTATGAGTATTCCGACTAATCCGGCCACCCATTCCAAAGTTATCTGACCACCTAATCCGAAGTTATCCGGCCAGTCAGTCCAATGTTATGCGGCCACTTTGGGAGGCGTTCAGCATGGATCA
>PIVM01000615.1 GCA_003353945.1 Gammaproteobacteria bacterium | reverse complement strand
ACTCATCACTTTACGTCCCAAGGCTGGCACATGCTGGCGTAGACTCAAATTGAAACGTTCGATGAAAGCGGTGTTGATAACCTGTCCTACACTATTGGTCAAAGCGGTCATAATGGCTTCAAGGCTGCCATAGATGACTCGGTGACTGACACTGACAACCCGGCCTTTGACCCGTTTCTTGACAACTTGAGCATATTGCAGCTGCGGCAATGGCTGCCAACGGGGCTTGGGAGACGCTCCCCTTTTATGCTGACGGGGCATCTGTACCCAGTGACCAAAGTGGGTGAGCAAAGCTGTACCATAAGCACTCCAGCCGTCGCTCAGAAAGAGTGGTACACAACCTGGTGCCAACAGGGCGGCAATCATGTGAATGAGTAGTTGAGCGTAGGCTAGTGAACGGTCGCCCACTACGTAGCCCAACATCAGTTTGCTCACCGGATCCATACCAGCCCACACCCAGCGTTTGCCTCGTTGTTTCCCTGCCTCTGCTTCATTATTATCTCGCCGTCCCAGCAACACCCACAGTTCATCCACCTGAACCTGGGTCAATTCCAGGTCGTGAATGAGATAAGTGGAGACTGCTTCCATATGCTCGGCCGCTTGACCGAGCCATCTTTCTACCGTGTTGGCATCCAAGTCAAACACTCGTGCCGTGGCCCGTATATCCAGGCCTTCGGCCAACGCTTTTAGCGCTAGCCAGATCGTTTCTGCCCCTGTCTCCTTGCCATAAAATATGGTATTGCTCGTTTCCATGAAGCACTTGTTGCATACAACACATTGTAGCTGCCGCCATCTGCCTCCATTCGGATGACCATTGGCACGGATGTTACACCGCCCCAACCAGCCATAGTAGCGACAGCTCTTCCTTGGGCAGTAGTGGCTGCTTGTGTCCACAGACCGCGGTCGCCCTCTTGTCTGTTCTATCATGGGGGGGGCATCAACTGTCGACACCTCTCCCTCTTGAGCCTCTTCGCCTGCGGCACACGCCGGGCAGGCTGGACGTTTTGTCGGCATCGTTGTCTGACTTTGTTTTGTGCACACTTTTATCTCTTTCCGCTGTCTACTTTCACCTTTACACAGAAACGGTAAAATTTCCTTCAGTTGCCCGATAAACACAATGCCTATTACTATAGTTAGCAGCAGGTGCTCAAACATATGCGCTCCTTTGTGAATTGTTTGCGTAAGTTTGCCACCTGTCCCACTTTTGGTCGAATTTCACTTCGCCCTATTTATCCGCATTGTTAAGGTACAGCACC
>PIVM01000002.1 GCA_003353945.1 Gammaproteobacteria bacterium | reverse complement strand
AAGGTGAAAGTTACCGCAAAGCACACCAACTAGCCAAAAACAGTTCAAGCAGGAGTAAGACAACTAAGCGGCCATCCTAATTGTCGCGAAACCGGCCACGATAGTTGACGCCAGACAACCCATAGTTAGCTGCTCTGAGTTCCTTAGAGTGTATAACTTATCGCTAAATCCTGATCCTGTGTATCTCTTTTCAAATTGCCTATTTGAATCAAGGTCAAATCTTACTGGGTGTAATAAATTCTCCAGCAGATAAATTATACGGGGAGGGGACCAATTTAAATCTGAAATGTTATTACTGCCTTAGATTATGTTTTTATTGGGCTAATAGGGGCAGTAGTATCGATCCTATACACATCCAAATGCCTCATGATACCTAATCGTACCCTGCTTTCCTTTTAATACATTCTCCTTGAGTTCCAATACCATAAATACTTCTTCTGGAACATCGTATTCAGATTTGATTCCATGGTTAACAGAAGGCACAAAACCAAACCTTGGATAGTAATCAGGATGTCCAAGAACAACAATTGCATCATAACCATCGGATAGACACCGTTGTATTCCGGCTTTAACCAATAATGAACCAATACCTTTGTTTTGCATTTCAGGAATTACTGCCATAGGAGCCAACCCTATTAATTTCAAGCCTGATGCATCGCCTATTAGCTCAACAGGTGTAAAGAATATATGGCCTACTAATTCACCATCTTCTTCATATACCAATGAGATATTCGAAACTCCGCTAGCCCTAAGGATATCCACAAGATTAGCTTCTGCTTCAGTCTCGAATGCAGATGCATTGATACGCCATATCTTTTTAATGTCAGTTGGTTGTTCTGCTCGAATACCCATTCGTTATGAGACCCACTCTCTAGCCTCTTCAATGGTGGAATGTATTTTTATCTCCCAAGGAATATTACCACCCTTGTGTTTAAATGCGGCCAATAACTCCGGTAATTTTTCGTTAGTAGATACAACTGCAAACTTTAATTTTGAATTGCTCATTGATGGAACAACCTCGTGGGCGACGAGCTTTTTCACATCTTCAACTGCTACTATAATTTCATCAACTTCAGATAGATCTACAATCCGATAGCTAATGCCATCAAATTTCACATTGCCATACATCTCATTAATTGAAGACAATATTTCCTCTACAGTTAGAATTCCGTAATGCTTGGCTAGCAGCCCTTTTGCTTCCCAGATATGTTTATATGCCATCTCTTTTTTCCAACTGCAGGATAAACGAGTACTCTCGTCCCACTTTAGTGTTTTGTGTCTTTTCCCGGTTAATCGCAATGGTCATACAGAATCTGATTAGTCACAACAACATCAAACTCTTCAGGATCAAAGTCTCCACCTATCCATTCCATAAAGTCTTCATGCTCTTCATGGCTCCTATCCGTTATAGCCTCTAGAAAGTTTTCATATCCAGGAGGACCTCCGACATCTTCAGGAGGACAGTTCCTTTCACCTTCTACACATTGTGGCAGATCCATTCCCTTCTCATAGGGCAATACCTTTTCAAGTACAACATGATGCATCCAGTTATCACCAAAGTCATATTCATACAGAATAGAATCACCTTCTGCCCCTATTAGATCCGATAACTTATACTGACTCTCATCAATAGTATCGCCTTCGTCAAACTCATCATCAGGAATCCCATAATACTTCCCATCAGCACTAAACTGATGCAGATGGCAATCACACCATCCCATTGAATACTGAAGCACAGAATGGAAATCAGGAAGATTGATAGAGCCTTGAACAAGGATACGTCGCCAAATAGGGGGCTCAACATCAAAAAGAGTGACTTTAATCTGATATACAGATCTTAAAGATTTAACTGTCATTGAATTCTATCCATTAATTTCATCGGTATATATTTCTTCTTCCCAAGCAAGATCAATAGCAGCTTCTAGCCTTTGTAGCAACTCAATAAACGTTTCATTATCCTTCTTAACCAGCGATGCAACCGGCAATTTTCTTTACAGGCAGCGACTGCGCTGGCTTTGGGTTAAAAGAATGCTTTCTACCTGGTAGTATTGATATACCGAAAAAACAGTGATAAAACTAAACGTATTCCACCGAACGGTCCTTTAGCGCTTCATAAGATTGACTGAATGCCTCAGGGCGAGATATAGGCATTCCAAGCTTCGAGAAGGCCAGTTTACGTTTCTTAGACAGGCTATGTAAAAACGCAAACCGGCTTATTTTCGGTACTAAAAGTGCATCAAAAAGCTCTCGAACTCAGGGCTCACGAGTTAAAAAGATCGTATGGCTCTCACCCGAATATCTCCAAACCTATTATCCTTATACGACACGTAACCATAGAATTCCCCACTGATCATGGATATAGAATGAGCTATGTTTTTAAATTCTACGGACTCGCTGGACGTCCAATAGAAACTAATCAACTTACTACTAACTAACTCCTTAACTAAAAATAGTTCATAGACTTCGTCTACTGACGGGAGGTACCAATCGTTAAATCCGTTCAAGCTATAGGCGCTGACTAGATCAGCGGCAACGGGATTATTGGAGTCATCAGCAGTACATCCCGCTGCCAATATATCTGCGGTATTCTGGGCGCCAGTTCCAATAGCTGTCCCTTCAGCTCCTGGTACATCTGTGTAGTGGCAGCCCCATTCAACAATAGTCGTCTCATCGTCTAGATCAACTGGCGACACCTCCAGGCCATGATAGCCCGTTTCGTCCAGATAAAACACAATACCACCGGCAGGACCAGCATAACCAATGGCATATTCATCGATTATTCCGTCACAGTTGTTGTCGATGCTATCGCCATCAGTTTCCCCTGCACCCGGATTAATATCAGGATTATTGACCTCACAATCTGTGTTATCTAGCACATAGCCAACAGGCTGTGTTGGCTGCTGGAGGCTAACAGTGGGATCACCGTAACCATCCTCGTCAATATCGGCGTACCAATAAGCTACGTTATCGATCACTCCATCACAGTCATTATCAATGCTATCGAATACTTCGAGGGCATCTGGATTGATAGCAGCATCGGTATCATCACAATCTCGGCGACTAGCCACATACCGCTCCGGTTGTTCTTCTGCTCTTTTAACAATCTCAGGATCGCCATGACCATCACCATCACCATCACTATCAAAGTACCAATGTAGTAGGACTGGAGGAAATTCAGTTATTATACAACCCGCTCCAAAAACAACGATCGCTGCAGCTGCAACACCTGTAAGCAGTTTATTTAGTCCGTTCACAAAGTTATCCCCTTGTAAAAGGTCAATTTCGTACTGGTGTTGGGAAGCGATACAGCAAGATTCACTTTATTTTTATTTTCACGCTCAGCCTATCCGTGTTTGTCACCACTCACAACTAAAGTTTGCATAATGCAAAAAGGCTGTGTTGTTGGCGGATCTGATTAGATAGTCAGCATCCCATTTTAGTCAAATTTCTAACGGTCCTGTTGATGACTCGCTTGCTTGCTCATAGGAGCCGTTTCCATTTGTCGAAAAAGGATTCTTGTCTTTGCGTTTTCGCTGAAATGGTAAAGGGAATCAATTCACCCGTAAGCTGAATAACTATAATGGGTGATCAACAGCCCATGACTGTACTAGGTTTACCGTAACAAACCAGTCGTTTCAGAGTGCCGAAATACATCTCCTTGAGCGGCAGGAATGGGCACCTTCCTGAAATTGCTAAGCAATATATATTCAACAGGTATAAGGAGAAGAACTGACTTTTACGTACTATAGCTGCCAGTTCAAATCGAGCCAGATTTTCTCATGCCTAAGAGCGGACTTCGAACTATATGGAAAGACGAACTATATGGACACCCAATCAAAAAAAACACTTTCAAAGCAACTGCACTGAAAATCAACATAGCGGTATTTGAAAAAATCACGAAGAACGAAATTCTTCAGCAACTATTTGAAAATAGCGCAATGCCTATGGTCTTCAGACCAATAAGCTGCTCTTGCCAATCCGCCTGCAATACGAATAAATGATGGAGATAACTGAAGACAAATCAGCTCAATAACTGACAGGGGCACAACCCTGGTGCACGCTGGCATCCCAACTCCATGTATGCCTGTTTGACTTGATACAATGCGCCGACAAATCCTTTAAAATGACTTTCGAAATGTCGACTCATATACAGCCAATGCCTGGGCTCTATCGCAAGTCTTTCCAATATCGGCGGCAGGTTATTGTTTATGGCACCACGTTTATCCGTAAAAAGGAGGGTAAGAACCCCCTGCCAAGTGGCAGTTCAGAAATTATTGCCATCCTCGACGAAGTCACCTCCTCATGCTCGCAAGAGTTTTTCACGCTCGATCACTCCATCATCTCGTAGCAAGTTACAGAGGTTCCACAGTTTAGCGATCCGATCTTGTGTGCTCACCAATTCTCGCGCCTAACATCATTCCTAGCATTGATGGCATAACGCGTACTGCGCCCACCGCCGGGCAATTTGATTAAACAGTGTTTTTGCAATAAGTCCGTCAACTCTCGCGTCGCGGTGGCTTTACTGACTTTGGCTAGGCTCATATATTTGCTGGCATTGATACCTTGCTTAAAAGTTTCGTCCTGTCCATTTAGCAGGCGATTGAGCACTTTGATTTGCCGCTCACTTAACACGCTCTGACTGTGTTGGCGCCAGAAGCGGGTTTTATCCACTACGCGTTGAAAGCGTGCCAAACCCTGATTTAAGGCATCCTCCAGCACGGTAAGAAACCAGCTTAACCAGAGGGTGATATCCAGAGTTCCTTTTTGTGCCGACTCCAGCTGGTCATAGTATTCATTACGTCGGGCCATAATGGCGGCGCTTAAGGAATAGAAACGAATACTGGATTGCTCCGCCTGCGCCAGGGCACGGTCAGTCACCGCACGACACACACGACCATTACCGTCATCAAAAGGATGCAGGGTGATCAACCATAGGTGGGCAATACCGGCTCGCAGTAAGGGGTCTAAATCCTCGGGGGGTGAATTAAACCACTCAACGAATCGATCCAACTCTTGCGTTAAGAAGTTTCGCGGTGGGGCCTCAAAATGTACTGTGGGTTTGTCGATACGGCCCGATACCACCTGCATGGGATCTTCACCACGCAACTCGCCGATACGCACCTTAATGATGGGCGGCTCTGCAAACAACGCTGCTTGCCACTGGCACAATATCTCGATGGTGAGCGACTCGCCCCCCTCTTCTAGCTGCGTTGCCTCAATTAACAGGCTCACCAGCGCTTCGGTTAGCGGAGTGCCGGGGGCATCTTTCAAGCCTGCAACAAAACCCGCTTTCTCCAGGCCTAATTTGCGCACCACCGAGGACCTGACCGAACCGACGTTGAGGGTCTCTCCTTCAATTTCGGAGGTTTTTAGGGCTGATTGAACCAAGGCATCCAATTGCGCCTCGTGGTCGGCATCCGGCATAACAAGATCTGACTGCCCCAACAAGCGGCCCTGTAGCAGACGCACCTTATCCAGCCGTGCCTGCAACGCATCGCTTTGCCAGCTAAAGGCCGGTGGAGGCATGGCTTTCTTCTTACCTTTAGCGCCTTCGAGCGCCCAATCGGGCTGCTGCCAGATGTACATGAGCCGATTATTTATCCTATTTGAATCATATTGTGAGCCGAATAATAGTTCTTATTCGGCTCAAGGGCTATTATTTATTTGCTTACTGATACATACGAAACCAATTACATGGACACCCACTCTTAAATAAGCCTCTTAAAAAAAAACCACTATCCTGAAGATCAAATTACTGCTGTACTTAATACGCTAGATTGCGTTGTTCTCGAAGACGCTTGGTGCGCAATTAAGGGTTACGACGATAATTTCGTAAAGCTACACAATGGTGTAGATACAGAAACTGAAATGAGTCTCCTTTATTGGGTAGGTGGGTTTGAATTCGCTGACTTTGCTATCGATATTGACTACGCAATCTTCGATGAACTAAAAAATGCCGTGGATAAGCTACATTGAAACTGTGACGGTGGATGGGCAAGAGTACTTGCAACACGAGCAAGCATTTGTAAGTTTGAGTGCAGCCTGCAAGATTACACTATGGGATCAGTATGGGGATATTAGCGAACAGGAGGCCGTGGACAACGCCGTAAATGCGTACCTAGAAAAACTGGGAGTGCCACCCCTTTAGTTTGATATTAATATCTCAACAGATTAAAAAACTCTTTTCATTAGTAGTGTTAATAGGAAATTTAAAAGTGCGTGGAAGTGGATTATGGATTTGCCCCTTACAAACACGGTAAGCTCCTGTTTTATTTTATCTTTTCGCGCATTTTGTCACGCACAGACCATTTTAATAAGCTAAGCTGTTGGATTTAATGTTCAAAACCCAGTGCAATTAAGGACAGCCAAGACAAGAAACTGTGTAGCCAGGAATACCATATTAGCCATGGTTTTTAAGTTGGCTTAGACGACAGAGAAACGTTGGCAAAGGCTACATGGTTTTGAGTTATTAGCCGATGTAATTGAAGGTGTTAATTTTATTGACGGTGTTAAAGAGCAAGAAAAACCTGATCGGAGCACTGCCTGATTAACTTCTTTCAACACCAGATTTAACAATAACTCTCTTCCCTTAGATCACTTCAACTGCAATCATAAAACTGTTTTTAATCAGAACTAAATTAAACAACCAAACTTTCCAAAAGAAGATAACCATTCTTTGGGTTAGTGCGTTTTCCACTGTTGATCTTATTTACATATTCTCATCCACAAGAGCAGACTGCCACATTCAAACAGACAAGATCATTTATCTTTTCAGGGATAATTACAGTTTATGCACAGCAGTCTGACATTGATGTGTCTCATACGCTAATCGGCTAATGTGGAACAGGAATGGAGCGCCGGCTCTAGAGATGAGGCTTACTTAAGCAATTCATTCAAGGAAATTACATTTAGTTACCCACTTGGCAATGCCGAAACTCCGATCTCGTCTATACTGACTTCATTATTGCTACAACGGAAAGGGGGTGATAGAAATGTCTGAAGGGGGAAAGCAATTTCGTTTAGTAACACGTAGTGATTTTGACGGTTTAGTCTGTGCAGTGTTGCTCAAACATTTAGATTTGATCAACGATATTAAATTTGTACACCCGAAAGATATGCAGGACGGTATCATCGATATCACTGACCAGGATATCTCGACTAACCTTCCGTATGTGGAGGGTATTCATTTGGCCTTTGACCACCACCTATCCGAAACCATTCGTAACGAAAAAAGAGAAAACCATATTATCGACCCCGAGGCTCCCTCAGCGGCTCGTGTCGTTTATGACCACTATGGCGCGGAAAAGGCTTTCCCCACAAAATGGAGGGAAATGATGGAGGCCGTCGATAAGGGTGACTCTGCACAATTCAGCAAGGAAGAAGCGCTTAATCCTGAAGGTTGGGATTTGCTTAATTTCTTGATGGATGCTCGTACCGGTCTCGGGCGTTTCCGCGAGTTTCGAATTTCCAACTATAGCTTGATGATGGATTTAATCGACTATTGCCGAAACCATAACATAGATGAAATCCTCTCTTTACCAGATGTTAAAGAACGCATTGAACTTTACTTTGAGCAGGATGCCAAGTTTAAAGAACAAATTAAACGCTGCTCTACCGTTCACCAAAACCTTGTAGTGCTTGATCTGCGAAATGAAGAGGTCATTCACGCAGGAAACCGCTTTGTCATCTACGCCCTGTTCCCAGAATGCAACATTTCCATACACCAGCTTTGGGGTCTGAAGAAACAAAACACCGTTTTCGCCACGGGCAAATCAATATTTGATCGCAGCTCTAAAACCAATGTCGGAGAATTAATGCTCGAATACAATGGTGGCGGACACCATGCGGCAGGAACCTGTCAGGTCGATAATAATCAGGCTGAAACTGTACTGGCCGATCTAATTAAGCGCATTAACGCTGACGGGTAATGGATTTGTTTAAATGCATTGCCCAGGTGAGTTGCAGCTCAAATGTCATTTCAAGGGAAAATCCCCGGAACCCCAGAGTAGTCAATTCAGCACAAATAGTCGCAATAAACAACTCAACTTATTGAAATTCTGCCACTGTATTTTCTTAGTGATTTCAGCTGCGATAGCATGCATCTTTCTTAATAACCATACGATCTATGTATAGATGAATCTGTTATTAGCCAGCCGTTACATTTGCCAAGGGATTCTAATACGCTGCCAGCGCAAAATACGCATTGTGACCATCTCGTAAATTCCTGTTGCAGCTCTTGTGTGGCAAAATACTCTCTTTATAACAGTGAACTGTTCCATTCATTTATCAATAACCATCGTAGCGAAATCAGCAGTATGAATTTAAGAAAGAAGATAGAAAGTTTATTTGAAGTCTGGAGTGAAATCGTCGTCAGTCATCGTTGGTGGGTTTTATTGATAACGCTCGCCATTACATTTTCCGTAGCTCCATTAATAGGAAACGGGTGGCTTGATGTCTCCGTTGAATCATTCCTACCCCAAAATGACCCCGCAATTGTTAACTACGACAACTTCCGTAGAGAATTCAATCATACACCAGGCACAATCCTGGCGATTGAAACCTCAGATACTATTTTCACCCTCGAGAATCTGGCAAAGCTAAAAGCATTGCACGATCATCTGGAAAAAGACCTTGTTCATACACAAGAAGTATTAAGCTTGGTTAATGTTCGATATTCAAGAGGCGAGGGAGATGCCTTATTAATCGGTGAGTTATATGAAATTTGGCCAAAGACAGACGCTGACATTTCAGCTTTCAAAAAACTTGTATTAAGCAATCCCAATTATGTTGGTGGCCTTGTTTCTGAAGACGGGACAATGACTAATGTGTCTGTAGAACCTGAAGTATTTACCAGTAGAGGAGCCAGTTTGGATGATACTGATAATGTGGATGATCTTTTGGGAGAATTTAATGACAATGCGTTAAAAGATAACTCACAAGCGGATGAATTAGATTTTCTTCAACCAGACGAAGAAAAAGCCTTTGCTGAAAACGTCATTGAAATTGCAAACCAACACCACTCAGAAGATTTCAAAATTTATAACATCGGTGGCCCCACTATGAACTACACATTGGGCATGGATGTTGAAAAATCTGCGAAAAAAACGACTGGTATAGGCATTTTGATCATTATCATTTTACTTTCCATATTGTTCAGACGAGCTTCTGGCGTATTGATGCCCCTCATGGTAGTGTTTCTGGCTCTCATAATGACACTGGCTCTCTGGCCTACACTAGGGTACGCCTTTAACGCTAACACACAAATTATTCCAACATTTATTTTGGCTGTTGGTATCGCTGGCGCTGTACACATATTAAGTATTTTTTATAAATACTACGATAGAGGTGAGAGCAAACATGACGCCATCATATTGGCCATGAAGCAAACGTCAGTTGCAGTATTGATGACAACACTGACCACTGCAGCAGGCTTGCTCTCTTTTCTTGCTTCAAACATGGTGCCAACCCAAACGATAGGAATATTCGGTGCTATCGGCGTAGTTATGGCTTTGATTTATACCTTGGCACTTATGCCCAGCCTTCTGGCTATTCTACCCATTAAACGAAAAGCACACCTCGCTCAAAATAAGTCCAGCTTTTTGCTGTCCAAAATTGACATCCTAATAAGTTCATGCGGAAAGTTTGGGGTCACTCATGCAAAACCCGTTGTCGTTGGCACCTGTATTCTATCCATTTTTACGGTTGCCGGGCTGATGAAGGTTCGTTTCGACCATGACCCTGTAAGCTGGTACCCAAAAGAATAAAATTTTCGCCAAGGGTTTACGAAACAGGATAAAAAGATGGATGGCAGCATCGATGCACAGATTTTGCTTGTGTTCGATAAAGAAAACAGTTTGCATGAACCTAATGTGTTGGCCGCTATTGAAGAAATTGAAGAAGTGGTCAAAAATCACCGATATAAAGAAACTCAAGCCAATGAAGTTATTTCCATTTTAAGTGTCGTCAAAGAAACGCATCAATCGCTAAATCAAAACGACTCATCTTATTTTGTTATTCCTGATAAAAGGGAGGCAATTGCACAAGAACTATTATTATTTGAAAATAGCGGATCTGAAGATGTCCTTGACTTTACAAACTCTGATTTCAGCACTGCTCGATTGAACTTGATTGCCCCGTGGTCTGATGTCCTAAACTATAAAAATTATCTGAGAGAATTAAGGAAAAAAATCGAATATACCTTAAATAAATACCAACTTGAGCATGTTGGTATTACATTTACAGGCTTGGTAGCCATATTTGGTGAAACCGTTTTTACGATGCTAGAAGGCACGGTCACAAGTTATGGGCTTGCTTTTTGTTTTGTTGCCATTCTTATGATTTTGTTAATGGGTAATATAAAACACGGATTACTCGCTTTCTCTCCAAATGTTACCCCAATACTTATCACCCTTGGCATGATGGGCTGGGTCGGTATTCCCCTTAATGCGTTTACTTCACTGCTGGGATGTATTGTTATTGGTATATCAGTAGATGATACCATTCATTTCATGCACCATTTTAGGCGGTATGCTCAGGAAACAAATGATGTTCGTGAAGCCGTTAAGAAAACACTTGATCTCTGCGGCAGAGCAATTACTTTCACATCTATTGTTCTTGTTGGAGGTTTTATCGTACACGTTACCGGCATGCTGTCTGTCAATAAGCAATTTGGCATACTGCTAAGCTTTGCTATATTGATCGCACTTTTTGCTAATCTTATTCTGGCTCCTGCGCTTATGACCTTGTTCTGGGAGTTTAAGAGAAAAGATGCTCGATAAGATGAATACAAAGTAAAGCGAGTGGGATCTATCTTTCACCCCTTGATTTGAATGTGGAGTATGGCGAAATTGAGCGCCCATTTAAACCCGTCATTCGTATCGTGACACCCGTAGTGAATGGCATTGGCGAAAAGGCAGGCGTGATTGTGATCAACCTAAGGGCCGCTTCGATGCTGGAGGCATTGGACAAGACCTCGAATGCGATAAATGGACGTCTTGGTTTGGTTAATCAAGACGGGTTCTGGTTATACGGTGTTGCGCCGAAGAAGTTATGGGGATTCATGTTTCAGGACAAATTGGATTACACCTTCTCTCGCGAGAATCCGGTGGTATGGAAAAAAATACAGATCGGGCAGAGAGGTACTATTCAGACCACAGAAGGAATCCATATCTTTGAATCAGTGAAGTATGATGAAAGTCATCTCTTTCAGAAAACGGAAGATACCCAGGTACAGGATGAGGATGAGCTTCACCGACCGACTTGGAAGCTGATTTCCTTTATTCCAGCATCGGTAGCTTCAGATGGATTACAAAAAATACGTCTTCTGTTTATTTCCCTGTTTCTCTTCATTGCGGTATTTGGCGGGATTGGTGCTATTACGTTGGTGCGGACTCTTCTAAAAAGTCAGGAGGCAAAGCGCGAAATTTTGCGTCTTGCCCATTACGACCCGTTAACGAACCTGGCGAACCGCAGTTTGTTTAACGAGAATCTGACGCTTGAATTGGCTCATGCACTGCGTTTACAAGAGCCCTTGGTTTTGATGTATATGGATCTGGACCGTTTCAAGCCGATTAACGACGAGCTGGGACATGAGGCAGGAGATGAAGTCCTCAAACAAGCATCTGACCGTCTGAAAACCTGTCTCAGAGAGAGTGATACCTTGGCACGATTGGGTGGAGATGAGTTTGCCGCAATTTTACCCCACCCCGGCACCCAAGGCGATATGGCTAAAATTGCCGAGCGTATTATCGAGTGTTTTTCGAAACCTTTTTCCCCCATGGGTCATAAGCGGGAAGTAGGCATTAGTATTGGTATCGCAATATTCACCCGCTTTGAGAATTCAACGGACGAACTCATTCGTCATTCTGATAAAGCAATGTATCAAGCGAAAAAAGCGGGGCGTAATTGTTATCGCTTCCATAAGGCGGATATGACCTTCTGATGGCTTATTGATGAGCCCTTTAACTTAGATGATTGTTGATCGAGTTGTTGCTGCTGTTTGACAATGTTTCAAGAGGGCATTCGTCGCTTCAGATAGCAGGCATTCTATCTTTAGGAAAGAATGCCTGCTTACTCTATATCACCTTCACGAAATTCAGTGCCGGAATCTCAAATAAATTCCTCATCTCCAGCTGAAGTGAACTTCTAAGCCATAGGCTCCATACTATCACACAGGGGGTGGCATAGTAGAGCTACCGCCGTCAACATGCCCACCATCGGCTGGTGGTGGTGGCGGCGCGGTAGTGCTACCGTCATCAACATACCCATCATCTGCTGGCGGTGGTGGTGGTGGTGGTGGTGGTGGCGCGGTAGTGCTACCGTCGTCAACATGCCCATCATCTGCTGGCGGTGGTGGTGGTGGTGGCGCGGTAGTGCTACCGTCGTCAACATGCCCACCATCGGCTGGCGGAGGCATAGTACCATCGTCAACATACCCACCATCGGCTGGCGGTGGCATAGTGCCATCGTCAACGTACCCACCATCGGCTGGCGGTGGTGCGGCAGTGCTACCATCGTCAACGTACCCACCATCGGCTGGCGGAGGCATAGCGCCATCGTCAACATGCCCACCATCGGCTGGCGGAGGCATAGTACCATCGTCAATATACCCACCATCGGCTGGCGGAGGCATAGTACCATCGTCAATATACCCACCATCGGCTGGTGGTGGTGGTGGCGCGGTAGTACTACCATCGTCAACATACCCACCATCGGCTGGCGGTGGCATAGTACCGTCGTCAATATACCCACCATCGGCTGGCGGTGGCATAGTGCCATCGTCAATATATCCACCATCGGCTGGCGGTGGCATGGTACCGTCGTCCACATAAGTACCGTCATCGATAAATGTACCGTCGGTCGCTGGAGGCATAGGACACCTGGAAGGATCCACCATGCAATCATCTGGAGGTGGCATGTCGTCACCGTGTCGCTCGACAAATTCCTCAAAATTCACGCCTTCCGGTAGATCCATCTTCTCATGCTCGGCATTAAACTCGTCAAAGATCTCCTGGAAGTTTTCCTCGCCAGGACCACCGGTCAAAATAGCAGCTTCTGCGAGTTGATCGAACTCATGCATCATTTGCTCGCCGTTCTCAGCTTGCTCCATGGCCATTCTTTCGAGTTCCATACGTTTCTCGTCAAAATTTTGCATATCACCGACGGGCGCGTTAGCCGCCATTTGTTCCATTGTTAACATGCCACCTTCATGGCTAGGGTCAAATTGGTGAAAACTGCCAATCAAATCGTCAAAGTTAACGTGCTCACCCGGAGGAGGCATATAGGGCTGGTCACCAGGCACACCTTCAGGGGGCGGTAAGGGATTGCCGTTTTCATCCACCGGAATAAAGTGCTGCTCTGCGGCACCCGCAATCACCACACCCATATCCTGAGTAAAGTTCTGAAAATCATCATAGGAGATTTCACCCGTCGCCGCAGCCGCTTCCATACCTTCCATCATAGCGAAAGCACTATTTTTAATATCGTGGAAACCACCCATTTCACCCACATCAAGTAAAGTACCCGTCGTCATAGCAACCATATCTCTCGCTTCTTCCAGCGTACCACCCACATCTAAGGCTCTGTTGGCGCTCTCTGCTGCCATCTCGGCATATATGTGAGCAGCATCGATAAAGGCTTCCGGGGGCATATCATCTGGATTTTCGCCAGGGCCAAAAGCTGTAGCCACCTGCGATGCCACCATGGCTATTGCCTCTGGCGCCAGCCCGACATCACCAAATTTATGCATGATTTCATGCAAGGGAATACCCGCTGCTTCGATCTGCTGGAAGGTTTGCTCCAAGGCTATCGCAGACTCAACCGCATGCTGATCCATTAATTGCATGTAGTCATCACGATTGAATTCGCTCGTAAGATCGGGGACACCAGCCCTCAGCTCTTGCATCGCGCCGGCAGCGGCACCATTGAGCAACATGTCAAGTTCATCACCGCCACGGTTTGAGAGATCGGCTACTGAACCTGCCAAGGCGGGTCCGACAAGCTGAGCAATGTTATCTGCCGCCATCATGGCTTCAGGAGGCAGCATCCCACCTCGTAAATCAAATTTACCTTCAGCTTCGAGGTCCATTAAGGTACCGAGCGTCTGACCCAGGGTTGCGCCTAACACAGCCGCTGATGCGCGATCACCGAGCTCATCGGTCATATCGTTGGAGTCGCCCGCCATTCCTGCGGCAGCCAGACCGAGGTTATGTAATAAGTTTTCCATCGCGCCCAGATCCAAGTTTTCTTGCCCAAGGTCGAGTTTTTGTAGTTGTTCTGCAGAGATGTCGCCGACAGCGCCTACCATCTCGTGCATCTTATGGATATCCATACCCTGAACGTCCTCATCATTCATTACCCCAATCATGGAGTTGAACAGTGGACCACCCATATTATGTGCGGCGTTGAGAACTTCAGGAGGAATTTCGCCCTCACCAAGATCGCCGATAAATCCACCCATATGATCACCGAGATGGTGACCCATAGCATTCATCAAAATGGCAATTTCTTCAGGGGCTAAACCTTCGAGTGAAGGATCACGCAGACCATCGGCCATTGGTCCACCCATAACTTCTGCGAAATGCCCCATTTTACCGTGTAAGGCTTCAAATTCTTCCGGCGGCAAGACCCGTGTTAAGTCACCACCAATATCGCCTAACACTTCGGATACTTCGCCTGCCATGGCACGCATCATATGCTCTATATCACCTGACTCAATCAAATCCTGGTTCTCTTGATTGCCGACAACATCAACCAGTGCAGGGCCAGCAGTGTTCAGAACGTTGTCTACCAGATTTCCCAGTTCTTCAGTATCGTCAAATACAGTACCATCAACAAAATCTGCAGCTAACATGGCAGAAGATTGTATCAGGTGCTCCATGGCTTCGGGATCAACTCCCTCTTGCTCCGCCTGCGCTCTAACACCGTCAAAGGCTTCAAGGAACCCACCTGCCTGATTAATCAGTGCAGGGGGAACGTCGGGATTATCGCCTGCGGGCGCCGCTTCTGCGATCACCTTTCGGGCGTCGTCCAAGCTACGACCCTGTCCGATAAGCTCACCGGCCAAACGGGTTTGAAAACCAGGATCCTCCAACAGTTCGCCTTCAAAGGTGCTGTCATTGGGATCAATGGCGCTGGCAATAATATCTGCTATCGGTAATTGAGGATCCAAGCCACCCACCACATCCATCAAGGTATCCGCCAAACCACCACTCTCGGCATCTCCCTCGGTTCGAGCTTTGAATGGCTCACTTTCAAATGTGGTAAAGTCAACTCCTTCACCAAAGAGTGTCTCGGTGATCGCTTCACCGGTTTGTTGAAACAGCTCTTCATCAATACCGGTAAAATCCCGCTCGTCGTTTTCTGCGCCATTTTCACCCAGCACCAGTTGCGAAACGACAGTGGTAATCGGATTCAGGTTAACAATATCTTTATCCTCACCAGTAACAACTGTTTCCAGCCAACTACCGTCTGACTTTTGTGCTCGTAGGACAAGGGGAAAGTCTGCGCCATCTGGCACAGTAATATCATAATCACCATTGGCGTTAGTTGTTCCGACACCTTCCTGCTCGCCATCGGCCCAAACGACATCAAGGCTCGCGTCGGGAAACGCGAGACCATTCGATACGTTACCGGCTAAAGACACCGTTCTCGTCGCCACTTCCAAACCAGTGGTTTCGGTACTTGCTCCTGATTCAGCAATGTCGCTGCTGACTTGGGTGACTTCCTCATTTGAAGAAGAACCACCGCCGCCGCACGCACCGAGCGTTAGAACAAATCCGGATAAAAATATCCGCGGAAATAATAAATTACGTTTAAAAGCACCCATTGACTACGTCTCCTGCAGTAGTGAGTTAAGAATGGCTCAGTTGAATACTAAAAATACGGGAGCGAGACAGGGGCATGCGTCGTCATAATAAGCTGACATTACACTTATCATGACGAGATGTTTTGTTTGCCTGGCGGTTCCGCTATCTTAGGTTTCCCCTTAGACCGGTAACTTTGCGTCACCACCTTTCGATGGTTTTGCCTTTTTCAGTTTCTGAACTATTTGTGTATCGAGAAAAAGTGTGGCATTGATTGAAAATAATGCAACACCATACTTTGAACCTACCAGTGATAGCTATTTCAGATGCATGACAAGTTGAGTTTCATCCATATCCTTTTTCGGTAAGTTATGCTATTGAAAAGTATTGGCTTTACATCCTGGATAACATGCCTCGCTCGAACAGAAGCGGCAGCTTATTATTACCAAGTGAATATGTTATTTATGTTCGATAAAAAAAATATTCTATACAGTTTTCCCATCCGTACACGCTGAATATTCATAATGACTAACCCGCATTTCTCACAAGACGGTAGTTTGAGATCTATTTTGTGCTCATGGTAAGTGCACTTTGCCTATCTAGGTTTAGACTGGTTCTGACACTCTGTAACGCATTTTTTCAGGCGAAAAGATCTCAAATACTGCGCTCGCGCAACCCTTGGTAGTGCTACCTGACCCAGGATTCCTAGACTTGATGTGTCATCAATCGACATAGGGATGGACTTTTATCGGATTTCGTTCAGTAAAAGCCAGCTACTGCCACTAGATATACCCTTACATAATATGCTACTATTAACCCGTTGCAGGGATGCGGTAACGGGCCTTGGCTTAACGTATCCCCTAACAACACCTCGTTAAGCGGCTGGTTTATACATTTTCACCCTACCAGCCGCCCGTCTTTCTCATTTTGCTCAGCGTATCAGCTGCTTGCCTAGATCCCCAACACGCTTAAGAAGACCATAGGTAAAACGAAAAAAATCGACAATTTCCATTACTCCTTCTTCCAACCACGCTTTTACCTTGACTCATAACGGTAGAGTCCGCTGTATTTAGTTTATTTCGTAGACGAGCTAAAGAGTCATATTGCCACAACAGCGTCCTCTGTATCCGTTTTCTTACTTTTCTTCGCTTTGCTCATCATTTGCAGCTCACGATTGAGGTTATGCACCATGACGGGGATAAAAAAGTAAACTTGATTGCACGGCTCTGCGTTTCACGGGTATGTTGACCAACTGTCGAGCTGTCAGGTAGGCTTAAGGGCTTTTGTGCTGTAAGTTCTGTGCATTTTGCCTATTTCACTTGAAACTGGTTCTGACACTCTGTAAAGATTTTTATGCGCTTACAGGGGTAACCATTCAGCGAAATAACGAATAAAATAGGACATAAGTAAAATTTCAACCAGCAGTTATGTTAAACGTTGTATATTTCAATTGATCTATAGGCAGTCTATGAAAAATGTCACCTTACTTGTTGATGTTCAGAATATCTATTACACCACAAGGGAAGCGCATAATTGCAACTTCAACTATAACGAATTTTGGGCAGAAGCCACGCGCAATAGAAATGTGGTAAAAGCAATTGCTTATGCCATTGATCGAGGCGATGAACAGCAGAGGCAATTTCAAAATATTCTCAAGGCAATAGGCTTTGAAGTTAAACTAAAGCCATTTATCCAAAGAAAAGATGGATCAGCAAAAGGCGATTGGGATGTCGGTATAGCGCTTGATGCAATGGATTATGCGAAGGGATCTGACGTAATTGTGTTGGCGTCTGGAGATGGTGACTTTGATTTGCTAGTCCATAAAATTCGAAAAGACTATGGCATTACTGTTGAGGTATATGGTGTAGCCAAATTGACTGCTACTTCTTTGATTGATTCAGCATCAAAGTTTGTACCCATTGAAAATGAGCTACTACTAAGAACGCGAAGAAACCAGAAGCACAATTTTTTAAACGCTGGAACGTAGACGCTATCCACCAGAAAGTAAAAACCGCGTCAGTCTGCGAATATCTTCCTTATGCGTTTCGCAACGCTGATTGTTTGACAGGTCAGCCGATAGCTCGGGTAATAATGCGGGGAAAACAGTGCGCGAAAACAAGGTTGAACCCGCCAGGGTACCGGCTATATGCAAGGCGTCAACGCCGGGATTTTGAAACTCGCCTTTTTCTTTTGCTTGCTCAAGCAGCTCCTGCAACAAATTGATTAATGGTAAAACAAAGCTGGTGATTTCCGACTGCAGTGAAGCCGATGGTTTTGCGCCTTCACGTAGCAATATTTTGGCAAGATTGGGTTTGTGCCACACATAGTCCACCCAGGCAACGGCGCAGTTTTCTATCTGTTCATGCAATGTTAGCTCAGGGTTAAGCTCACCGTGAATTGCTTGCGATAGCTGACTGATAACATAGTCAAGCATGGCTGCATAAAGCGCCTGTTTATCTTTGTAGTAGTAAAAGAGCCCAGCGCGTTTAATCCCCACGGTAGCGGCGATATCTTCCATACGTGCGGCATCAAACCCTTCTTTTGCAAAAATCTCTACCGCTGCACTGAGTATGCGCTGACGTGTCTTTTCGCCTCGTGACAGTGGCTTGTTACCTGTTACCGGCGCGGTGGCGCTTTCTGATGACAAAGTGGTAAGACTCCTGGGTGTTTTGCGGTTGACTAGCGATCAGTGCAGGCGCTAATATTTACTTGCGCGCAAGTAAAAGTCAAATTATTTGGGGTGCTTCTGCTAAAGTTTGCGATCGCGCACTATCTAAGCAGTTGAAAATAAATAGAATATTAGATTTGGGGGTGATGACTTGAGCAATCTGGATCAATTGATAGAGGAGCTTAAACGGGATGAGGCTTTGGGCGAGGTTGAGCTGCGCTTGGCTGGGGGAGAGTCTGTAACAGCAATCCTGGACGATTGTCGCGCTGGCATGGCCCGCGTTGGTGAGCTTTTTCAGGAAGGAGAGTACTTCCTGGCGGATCTTATTCTCTCAGCAGAGATCTTCAAATCTGCAGCCGCTCTACTGGAACCGCATATTAACCCGGAGCAACAGCAAAAGGCATTGGGAAAAGTTCTGTTGGCAACCATGCGCGGTGATATTCATGATCTTGGTAAAAACATTTTAGCGACCTTGTTTCGTGTTCACTCTTTTGAAGTGCATGATTTGGGCGTGAATGTTGAGCCTGAAGATCTTGTGCAGGAAGTAAAAGACTTTCAACCTGATTTTGTTGGCATTTCTGCACTGATTACGACATCCTTTGAAAGCGCCAAAGAAGCGACTGATCAATTAGAAAAAGAAGGTTTGCGCGACGGAATAAAAATACTGGTCGGCGGTGCGGTAACAACGCCGGAAGTGAAAACCTATCTTGGTGCGGACTTTCAGACACACGATGCGACTGCTGGCGTGGCCTACTGCGTTAACGCGATGGGGGGATGTTAAATGAAGACTGACGTAATGACATCGCAGGAGCGACTTTGGGCGGCAATACATCTGGAACAACCCGACCGCGTGCCGTTGGTCCCAACACTGCTGCCAGAGCCTGCAGCGGGGCTAGCAGGTGTATCACAAGCAACTATCGCGTCGGATAACAGTGAAGTTGTGAAAGCTGTCTTCAAAGTTTTTGATGACTATGGTGGATGGGATGCTATCTACCCTGCTTCCTATATTCCGGTACAGCTGCAGCTTGGTGGCGTATTCCCCATGAAGATAAAAGTGCCTGGGCAACATATTGCTGATGATATTCCTTTTCAATTGGAAGAGGTAGAAATCCTGCGGCTAGAGGATTACGACAAGATTGCTGAAGTGGGTTTTGATGCTTTCTTTAACGAGGATTTTTTGTGGCGTGTCACTGACGTAGCACCTGATGAAGTGAGAGGGCATATGGACAACCTGATGATTGGCGGCGCCAGCTTCCTGGAAGAATGTGCCAACCGCGATGTCCAGCCACTTTTTCTGGCCAGTGGCATGCACCCCTTTTTCAAATTGTCGTTGATGCGCTCGTTGGTGCCTTTTACGCAGGATATTTACTACAACCCAGAACCGGTTGAACGGGCCATACGACGCATGACGGATGATCTGTTGGTGGAGCAGAAGCTCAGTGCGATAAACACGGGGCTTGGCATGTGGATGTGTTGTGAAGAGCGAGCGGGAGGATACTTTTTCCGTCCGGAAATTTTTGAGCGATTCTGGTGGCCTTATACAAAAGAGCTGGTTGAATCTCAGTGGTCAGAGGGCATTGTCACTCTATTTCATCTGGATACCTGCTGGGATAAAAATCTGCACTACTTTAAAGAGCTGCCCAAAGGTTCTGCCATTCTCGAACTGGATGGTACCACCGATATCTTTTTGGCCAAAGAGATTTTGGGTGATCATTTGTGCTTAAAGGGCGATGTGCCAGCGGCTTTGTTGGCTGTGGGTAAGCCGGAGGAAGTGACGAACTACTGTCGAGAAAGGATTGAAAAAGTAGGAAGAGGTGGGGGCTACATTCTGGGTACGGGTTGCAGTGTGCCACCGAACGCTAAACCAGAGAATTTTCGGGCAATGATCGAGTCGGTGCATCAGTGAAGTGAGCGTGCGATTTTGTTGGCCGTCTCATTGACGACGATCCAGGTGATGGTGACTGAATGTCTTTGCGTATAGGTATAGAGCCTCAGAGCCGGTGGCTGACACTGGCGGCGGGTGAATCCTTAAGGGATGCGCTTTTTCGTGCTGGTATAGAGTTTCCCTGTGGAGGCAAATCTCTCTGTGGTGGCTGTCAGGTTCAGTTACTGGCCGGAGAGATCGAGCCTGACACGGCAGAGAAAGAATATTTTTCTGCTGAGGATATTGCTTCGGGCTGGCGTCTGGCCTGTCGGCTCAAACCGCAAAACGGGATGCGCTTGCGTATAGAGCAGTGGCAGCATCGGGCGGCCGCCCCGATATTATCGGATACACAATCCATCGAACCCGGCTGTGAAGAAACCTATCGGATTGCGATTGACCTCGGCACGACAACGGTGGTTGCCCAATTGCTCAATATGGCCACTGGCGAGGTGCTATCGGTGGTCAGTCGTCTCAATCCCCAGGCGGCCTATGGCGCTGATTTGATGAGCCGTATTGATTACGCAAGAAATGATGAAGGATTTGCACAACTTGTAAATACTGTCAGGGATTGTGCGGGTGCGATGATCTCAGAGCTTATACACTCCAGTGGTATTGACAGTGCGTTAGTGGATAGAGCCATTCTGGTTGGCAATACAGCCATGCATCACTTGTTTTCCGGTATTGATGTTGCGCCATTGGCCTCGGTACCATTCTCAACAATACACGGTGGATTGCGCAGGTTGGAAAGCGCCGAGTTGGGGTGGAAAGGGGTAGATGAGTTGGCCGTCTGGGTATTACCCTGCCTGGGAGGTTTTGTCGGTGGTGATGTGCTGGCAGGCCTGCTGGCAACGCAACTGCATAGGGAAAGGGAAACGTCTTTACTGGTGGACTTGGGCACCAATGGTGAAATCGTGCTGGGGAACCGACAGCAACTAATTTGCGCATCCACTGCGGCTGGTCCCGCGTTTGAAGGTGGCGGTATTTTAATGGGAATGCAGGCGGCAGCCGGTGCAATTGATGCCGTTGAACTCAAAGATGGGGAGCTTTGCTGTCACGTAATCGGCCAGCAGTCGGCGCGTGGAATTTGTGGCAGTGGGTTGGTGGATGCCGTAGCTTGTGGCTTGGAGTTGGGGTGGATTGATCCATCCGGGCGTATTACCCGGGAGGACAAGCGCATACCGTTGACCAGCGACGTGTACTTGTCTCAGCAGGATATACGCCAATTACAATTGGCAAAGGCGGCGATCGCAGCAGGCATTGAGTTGTTGTGTGCGCAAATGGCAGTGTCGAAAGAGGCAGTGATCAACGTGTTTCTTGCGGGCGCTTTTGGAAATTACGTTGATGTCAGCAGTGCGATGCGTATTGGTCTGCTGGAATTCACACAGCATCAAATAAAGCCCGTCGGCAATACCGCATTACAGGGTGCTCGACTGGCATTGGGCTTGGCTTCAGATGTATATGATGAACAATTACGTGAAGAGGCAGCTGACGATACGGATAAAGTTCAGCTGCCGGAGTTGACAGCAATAACAGAAAAGGTGGTTCATTTTTCTTTAGGTGAAAGCCAGGCGTTTCAATCGCTGTTTATCGAAAAAACCAAGTTTCCGGAAAGTTCAGCAACCCCAGAATATCAACCCGAGGTTTGAAAATGGCTCATGATTTGAAAGAAAAGTTAAAAGAGGCACTGCTGGATCTCAATAACGATGCGACTCTGGATTATGTACAGCAATTTCTTGCAGCTGATGAAATGACCGCCAAGCAGGCAGTAGACAGTATCGCCGAGGCACTTGAAATCGTAGGCAGGCGCTTTCAAGAAGGCGATTGGTTTCTGGGGGAGTTGGTTTACGCCGGTACAATTGCCAAAGAAGCGATGGATGTGCTGACACCCGCGTTGACGGCAGATGATGCGCGTGCCAATTGTGGCACGGTGGTTGTGGGTACCATTGAGGGTGATATGCATGATTTGGGTAAAAGCATTTTTATTAACTACGCTCGTAGCGCCGGCTTCGATGTGATTGATCTGGGTGTGGATGTGCCGGCTGAAACTTTTCTAGAGGCTGTTAACGAGCACGAGCCGCTGGCTGTTGGTATGTGTTGTTTATTGACGCCGGCAGCCGGTGGCGTGGGGCGCGTAGTGGAATTAATAACTGAGCGCGATTTGAGAGCGCGCACCAAAATCATCATCGGTGGGGCAGCAATGACACAGGCATTTGCCGATGAAATTGGCGCGGACGCCTATGCACCCGACGCAGTGACGGGCACCGATATTATCAGGGGGTGGGTAGGCTAATGAATTTTAAAGAGCGTTTTGTCACAGCAATAAATCACAAAGAAGCTGATCGAGTTCCCATTATGGGTCTGATTGTGGATACAGCAACCTCCTGCAAGGTGCTTGGCAAACAACCGGCGAATATTCTTGATCTGTTAAAAGAAGAAGGGCCAAAAGATGATTTGCTGGCCATGTTAAATACGCCTGAGGTCTGGAATCAAACATACATTGATATCGTCTCTGATAATCTTGAGGCCGCCGCAAAGCTCGGTTACGACGCCAACTGGGCAATCTACACCTTGTTGCAGCTTCATGAGGATAAGTCGACCAAAGTTGGCTTTGTGTGGCATGACCCCTATGGTCGAGTTTGGGAAATATCCGAGGATAACAACGGAAACTCAATTATCAACTATGCTGGCGGACTTTGTGGAACAAAAGAGAAGTGGCGAGCAAAAATGGAAGAGAACAAGGCGCTGTTTGAGGTTTTGCCTGATTATGCCCGGGAATTTCATTGCGCATTGCAGCAACGTTTTGGCGATCGTATTTATCCGGTGGGATATGCCGCTCCCGGCGTGTTTGAAAACAGTTGGCAACCGATGGGTTTTGCAGAGTTTACTTCATTACTGTATCAGGATGCGGATTTTGCTCGAGAGATCATTGCCTTTCATACCGAGCATTACCTACGTCATATGGATGCTGTGCTGGATGCGGGTGCGGAAGTGGTATTAGGTGGCGATGATCTGGGGCAGAAAACGGGCCCGATGTTGCGACCGGCCATGATTGAGGAATTTTTTGGGGAAAGTTACCGCAAAGTAGCGGCGAGAGTGCATGAAAGAGGAGCAAAGCTGATCTGGCATTCCTGTGGCAATATCAATGCCTTGCTCGAACTGTTTGTTGACTGGGGATTTGACGGGATTATTACTATGGAGCCAACAGCGCAAATGGATGTGGCTCAAGTGCGACAGCAAGTAGGCCATAACTTGGCACTGATTGGTAATCTGGATGTGTCTCACCTGTTGGTCAAGGGCACGCGCGAGGAAGTCGAGCAGGCGGTTGAACAGGCCATTGCTGGGGCGGCAGAAGGCGGTGGCTTTGTGTTGTCTGCTGCGCATTCGCATTCATTGATCGATCCGCAGCGTTTGCAGTGGATGGTAGAGGCGGGTAAAAAATATGGAAAATATCCGTTAGTGCGATAATCCTAGACATCATGTATTGACCTGCCCAGTGCTGCGCCTCCCTTTCCCGCATAACAGTCAATACTGCTTTCTC
This sequence comes from Gammaproteobacteria bacterium, assembly GCA_003353945.1. Classification (GTDB taxonomy): domain Bacteria; phylum Pseudomonadota; class Gammaproteobacteria; order Pseudomonadales; family PIVM01; genus PIVM01. The sequence continues at coordinate 138,385 of PIVM01000002.1, read as the reverse complement.
AAACCACCGAGTCGGACAGGCGTTTGCCCAGTGATGCATCCGTGATGCCTGTCTGAACAACCTTCCGTCAGCAAGAGAAGTCGACAAATCTTGAAGGGTTTTACGTTCAAAGAGCAAACCATCGTCAAAGCGGTAGTCACCTACTGCAAGATGTACCTTGCGGATTACATGTCCGTGCCCATGCAATCCATTCAACAGCGCCGTTGACCGTTCCCTATGGTCAATTTCGATATCCATTCGTGCAAAACTCCAAAGCCTACGGTTTTGGAAGCATACACCATGACACACATAATGGTGATGCAATTTATCCGCATGAGATCATGACGTGATACTTTCCACTTCCTCATCGGTAGATACTGCTACAGAGTCCAACTCTTTATCCAGTGTCTTTCTATTCATTACCGCCATCAACGCAGGTGCCAATAGAACGTCGGCAAATAATGCCACAAAAATACAAAATCCCGTAATAAAGCCGAAATATCTCCATTCAACCACATCATGAAAAATAAACACCATAAAGGCGGTAGTGAGCACCATAGTGGTAAAAAAGATGGCTTGGCCTGTGGTTTCCAATGTTTGGCGCACTGCTGTTCTGACATCATGGCAACGATGATAATAACGCTGAAAATTATGCATGAAATGGATGGTGTCATCCACGACAAGACCTAATGCAATACTACCGGTTAATAGCGTTGCGGCAGAAAGAAAAAGTCCAAACGCACCCATCATGCCCAAGGTCAAAATAATCGGCGCCAAATTAGGAATCATACTGATCAGGCCGATTTTGACATTACCAATCAACAGGACCATCAATGGCGTAATAATCAATAAGGCCAGCATATAGGTGTTGGACATACTGACATAGAGTTCGTTAAACACTTTGAACGACAAATCCATAATCCCCGTGGTCTTTACTGTGTATCTGCCATCAAGTATTTTTTCAACACCGGTCATGAGTGCTTCCAATATCGGCCCATAGACTACGCCATCAACGATGGGGGCATTCAATGTCATTCGCGCCGTGCGAAACTCACTGTCAACAATTAACTCAAGATCATCAACGCCACTGTTTTCAAACAGCAGTAATTCCTGAGCGATCAGCGTTTTGTCTTGGGGAATACGGTAATACTGCGGATCGTTTTCATGCAATGCCTGATGAATTTCCTTATTGATATCAATAATGGAAATCACTTTCTTGAAGGAATAACCATTGAGCGAAAAATTATTGGCAAATACGGATATTTCGTTCAGTTTGTTTAAAAATTCTGGATCCTTGACACCGTCTTTTTTTCCCGAATCAAACACCAATTCTAAAGGCCCTGTTCCTGCAAGATGCTGATCAATTTTTTTCATGGCCGATATGACGGGATGATCCGGCGCTAGATTATTGTAGGCGTAAAAGGAAAAGGTAATCTGAGAGGCTCCCACGAGCCCCAGTACAATCAATACCGCCCAGACACCGATCACGAGTTTGGGTTTGCGTACGGCAAAATCGCCACAGCTAAGAATAAGACGTTTGGGCAGTGTATTTTCATTGCGAACTGCTTTCTTTTTCGGTTTAACTGGAAATACGGCTATCAGTGCAGGCAGCAACACCAGGGAAAAAAACAGGGCAAACATAACACCCATTGGTGTCATCAAGCCGAACTCTACTACTGACTTCATATTGGAAGACAGAAAGGACATCAATCCTCCGGCCGTGGTAAGCCCCGTCATCAAAATGGCAAGACCCGAATGCCTCAGTGCATAGGCCAGCGCATCCTCTTTGCTATCGCCTCGGTCGATGGCCTGATAAAAAATGGTAAACAAATGCACTGAATTCCCCACTCCGACTGCAATCAGAAAGGAAGGCACAATCTGCATGGAAAAACTGACGGTGATTCCTAAAAAGGCAGTGACTGCTACGGCATACAGCATTGAGAGTATCGCCACTAACAAAGGCAAAAACATCATCGTAATTCGACGAAATATCAGGTATAGAAATACGGCAATGCAGGCCACGGCTATCAGTGTGAACTTACTCATGCCGTTTCTGATGGAGTCCAGAAACCAGGCCGTCATATACGGGCCACCGCCCGGATACACTCGAAAACCGGGAGAATCAAACCGCGCAACTATGCGATCAATCGCTTCCATAATTTCAGTATTTTGATCTGCGCTCAAAAACTGATAACTTTCCGGATCAACGCCAGTCTCACTATCATCAAAACCTGACAGCGCAGCACTCTCATCTTCCTGTGCGGTATAGACTTCGTTTTGAACCAGCATGGCCGCCACTGTGCCATCGAGTGAGATAAGGTGGTTCACATAGACAGGATTACTCAGGGCCTGCTGCTTGAGTTTGGCCACTTCTTTTTGTGTTTGTGGCCAGTTCTCCAGAAACTCACCCACCAGTAATTCATCACCCTTACCCAAGGTCTGGCGCGCATTAATCAGGCTTTCCACCTGATAAAGCATGGGAATCTCTTCCTCTAACGCACGGTGCAGTTCACGCAGCTTATTGAGCGACTCAAGCGTAAAAACATCGTCAGTTTCGATGGCAATAAACGTTTTATCATCTCGACCAAACTGGTAGCGAAAGTCGTTATAGAGTAGGCGCGCCGGATCGTCTTCGTGAAAAAAGGCCTCCATGGTGGCATCAATTTTCAGGTGCTGTAATTGTGGCAGGGTCACCACTAGGCAAACAATAGCAATCAGAATAATCTTCCAGGCATGACGGTAGGCAATATGCCCCCAGTTGCCAAAGGCCTTTTCAATGTTTTCGCGGAGATGGCCTGAGTGGACAGCTGCCAGTAGCTTTTGATTTTTCATAGAAAGTACAGCACTTACTTTTCAATTAACAAGAACAGGATACCAATATATAAGCGTATCTGAATTAACTTTTTTGTAATCTGCAATAAAACATAACTGATCATTCAGAAATATCTGATCCATCAAACGAAATCAATCACATCGCAACAATTACCTTGCAGATATTGAATCTCAAGGTTGTTTCAGTTGTTGATCAGCATGGTAGGAGGAACGTACCAATGGGCCACTGGCCGCACTTTTAAAACCCAACGCTTTGGCATACTCGGCCAGCTCGTCAAACTCCTCGGGATGAACGAATCGCTCAACCGGCAAATGATGACGACTGGGCTGCAGATACTGCCCCAGCGTTAGCATGTCCACTTGGTATTCACGCATATCCTGCATGACCGCTTTCACTTCGTCGATGCTTTCCCCCAAACCCAACATTAAGCCCGACTTGGTCAATACCTGTGGACAGCGCTGTTTGTACTGCGCCAACAGTTCCAGCGACCAGCGGTAATCAGCGCCGGGGCGAATTTTTCGATAAAGACCCGGTACGGATTCGAGGTTATGATTGAACACATCAGGCGGTTCTGCTGAGAGAATGTCCAGCGCTATTTCGCGGCGGCCTCGAAAATCAGGCACCAGCACTTCAATTTGAATGTTGGCTATGTGGTTGCGTGTCTGGCGAATACAGTCAGCAAAATGCTGTGCACCTCCGTCACGCAAATCATCTCGATCAACAGAGGTAATCACCACGTATTTCAATTTCATCGCGGCTATTGCCTCGGCGAGCTGCCGAGGTTCGTTAGAATCCAGAGGTTTCGGTCGGCCATGCGCCACATCGCAAAAGGGGCAGCGGCGAGTGCAGATATCACCCATAATCATGAACGTCGCTGTGCCACCATGAAAACACTCACCCAGATTCGGACATTGCGCCTCTTCACAGACCGATGCGAGTTTGTGTTTACGCAAGGTGGCTTTGATATGGTCCACCTGGGGTGAAACAGGCATTTTTACACGAATCCAGTCCGGCTTGCGCAGCAACTCTTCACTGGGTATGACTTTCACCGGAATACGCGCTACTTTTTCAGCGCCGCGCTGTTTTTCACCGACTTGACGCTTTTTGCGCATCGGTTTGAATTGCCCTTCGGAAAGGGATTTTTCTTCGGAGTCTTTTGTCATGAAATTAACACATGAATTAACAGTAACGCTCTTGGGCGATGCGTGGTTCTGTACAGCGTAGTTCTAGCCGGTCTAGTTCTAGCCGGTGTAGGCTTGTGACGTATAGGACAGCTCAGTATATCCGAGGTCTTTCGCCAGCTCTTCCACCAGCTGTCTGGCGACACAGTCTACAACAAGAGGCTCTGTGAGGTAATCACACATTCGGATGACTTTTAAGCCCGCATAGCCACAAGGGTTAATGCGCTCAAAGGGATCAAGATCCACATCAAGATTTAGGGATAAGCCATGAAAACTGCACCCTCGACGCACTCTTAAACCCAGGGCTGCAATTTTCCCATCCCCCACATAGACGCCTGGCGCACCAGCTCGCGCCAGCGCTTGGATGTCATAATGAGCAAGCAGACGAATCAGTGATTGTTCCATGCAATCAACCAGTTGGCGCACACCCAGGTGCAGGCGTTTAATATCCAACAACAGGTATGCGATCAACTGGCCGGGGCCATGATAGGTTACCTGACCGCCTCGATCAGTGTTAACAACAGGAATATCGCCAGGATTGAGCAGATGTTCGATTTTACCTGCCTGCCCAAGCGTGAAGACAGGGGAATGCTGTAGCAACCAGATTTCATCAGTGGTGTCATGATCGCGCTGGTCGGTAAAGGCTTTCATCCACTGCCAGGCAGTCGTGTAATCGACAATGCCCAGCTGCCTGACAAGGCAGCTGTCGGCTCGTTTTGTCACAGTGCGGCTTGTCACAGAGCTCTGCGTCACAAGACCATGGTCACCCGGCCGGTTTTTTTCAGATCTTCAAAGATGGCTTCCAACTGCAGCTGACCGGTGGCAACAATGGTTATTGTGACGGCCAGATAGCGGGCATTGCGACTTTCACGCACTTTCACTACGTCATCAGTGACTTCTGAGGCATGGCGTTTAACCACATCAGTGACCAATTTCTGAAAATCCGGCCCAGCCTCTCCCATTATTTTGATGGGGTAATCACAGGGAAACTCAATTTTTGGCGCTTCAGTGTCGCTCATATCTATTCGCCGCTATCTTTTCGTTTAGCTACTAACTATAGCTCCCTATAGCTCCAGACCAATTAACTGAATAAAGAAGAGTTTAATTTCATCCCATAGACGTGCGAATAAACCGGCCTGCTCCACCGACTCCAGTGCCAGCAATGGCTGCTGGGCCAACTGCTCATCGTCCAATGTCACCAGCACCTCCCCAATAGGTTGACTCGTGCTCACCGGCGCCTTAATCACTTCATCGACCTGTAATGCTGCTTTAACATTCTTATGTTGTCCACGGGGAATCGTAATATAGACATCCTTATCAATCCCAAGATTGAGCTGATCCGTGGTACCGCTCCAGATTTTTGCCGTGTTCAGCACATCACCGGCGCTATACAATTTGTGAGTTTCAAAATAACGAAACCCATAGGTCAGCAACTTTTGCGTGTCACGAATACGCGCTTCCTCACTTTTGCTGCCCATCACCACAGTGATCAGGCGCATTCCCTTTTTCTCAGCCGAAGCAACCAGACAGTAACCGGCTGCCTTGGTGTGCCCGGTTTTCAATCCGTCTACACTGGGATCACGCCATAACAGAGTATTGCGATTGGGTTGTCGTATGCCGTTGAAGGTAAATTCTTTCTCACTGTAGAGGACATAATCGCGCGGATAATCGTTAATAATGGCTTTTGATAAAATGGCCAGATCTCTGGCCGTGGTGTAATGCTCTTTGTGTGGCAAGCCATGGGAATTGACAAAATGCGTGTTCGTCATACCCAGCAATTCTGCATGTTGATTCATCACTTCAGCAAAGGAATCCTCGCTGCCTGCAATATGCTCGGCCACAGCTACGCTGGCATCATTGCCGGAAGAAATCACAATACCTTTGCGCAAATCTTCCAGGGCAACTTTTTTACCCACTTCTATCCACATCAGGGAAGAACCCGGAAAATTTTTCGCCCAGGCCCTTTTACTCACGGTGACCTGATCATTGTTATGCACATTGCCCTGCTCCAATTCGTAGGACAGCACATAACTGGTCATCATTTTTGTCAAACTGGCAGGCGGCAATTGTTCATCCGCATTGTTTTCCGCAATGACTTTGCCACTGTTAGCATCGATTAAAAACCAACCTTTGGCTGCCAGTTTAGGCGCAGAGGGAATCAGGGGAGGAGCTGCATTAGCCAAACTTACAAAGAACAAGCAGCAGATAACGGTAAAACGGACGAGTGGGTTGATAGCATTCATAGGCAATAATTTCGAGTTTAACCTGGATCTGTGGATTTCACCTGAATCCATAGGTTCAGGTTTGTGTTCAATAATAAACGGGCGTTCGGCATTTTAACATCACAGGCTATTCTGCATAGCCCTAAGTCTAACTTACCACCCTCAACAAGCAGCGACCAATTCACATTCCTTTTTCACCAAGTGTGGTGTTTCCATATTGGCCCCGCGCATGGTCAGTTTAATTTCTGTTATTTCCTGCTCGCTGACCGGACCAATTTGCACGCGATAATACGCTTCAGCGCCGGGGTTAATGATCACCGGTTTTTTTAACAGCGTCAGTAGGCGCTGCTGCATAAGCGCAGCGGATTGATAGTTTTTATAGGCACCAGCCTGTAAAAATCGCCCTGTTCTATTTGGCACCGTCACTGACGGTTGTGCTGCAGAGTTCGTCTTGGCAGTGGATACCGTCTGCGGGGATGGGATCGTAGACGCCGATGGCGCTGGTTTGGACGGCACGCTGTTGTGCACGATTACCTTTTTTTTGTTTTCCGTTTTCTCAGCATTTTTATTGGTTTTTTTATCAACACCAGGACGAATCAATTCAACTTGCACGCGTGCCGTTCCTTGAGAGGCGTAACCCAATTTGGTTGCTGCTGCATAGGACAAATCAATAATGCGGTCTTCGTGAAAAGGTCCTCGATCATTAACCCTGACAACCGTACTGCGTCCATTGGCCAGATTCGTAACGCGCACATAACTGGGTATGGGCAAACTGTTGTGTGCAGCTGTCATACCGTAGAGGCTGTATCGCTCACCGTTTGAGGTGTTGCGCCCGTGAAACTTGGTGCCATACCAGGAGGCAATACCTTGCGCCTGATAATCCTGCCCCGGTTTCATCACAGTATACGTTTTACCCAATACGGTATAGGGTGACTTGTTGCCTGCGGCAGTAATTGGTTCGATTCTTGGCACTGCATCGCGGATATAATCAGGATTCAGTGGTATCAGCGGCGCACTGTCCGTGTTACGTGATGAGATAATGGGCAATCCCTCCCATTGCGCGCATGCGCCCAGAAATAAGGACAGCATGACAATAGTGGAAATTTTGCGTATCGACAAAGCACAACTGCCCATTGTTATCTTGAAGCACCTATTTCGATGTATACGAGACATTTTTCACGCGCGCGCGATACTGCTGTTCGATTTCCTGGCTCAATTGATAAACCGCCATTGCATACAACTCACTGTGATTATACCGTGTGATGACATAAAAATTATGCAGCCCCAACCAATGTTCGATACCCTTATCTCCCTCCAGACGCATCACGGTGGCTTTGCTGTTGGCATCAAAACCCTCTGTCGATTGGTAGCCGTGTTGTTTCAGCTCGCCCAGGCTTAGACTGGGTTTCAAAGACTGATTGGCGATCGCTTTATTATGATTGCTAGCCACGTCTGCACGTCCACAAACCGGTTTGCCCGCACGCCATTGATGACGTTTAAAATAATTGGCAATGCTACCTATCGCATCGACTGGATTGTTCCAAATGTCGACAATGCCGTCTTCATCAAAATCAACGGCAAAACTGCGAAAGCTGCTGGGAATAAACTGGCCATAACCCATTGCGCCGGCATAGGAACCCATTAGAGTCGTCGCATCAAACTTCTGCTCTCTGGCCATCAACAAAAACTCCTCCAGTTGCTGACGGAAAAACTTACCGCGTTTGGGATAATCAAAACCAAGCGTCGTCAAGGCATCCAATACCCGATAGCCTCCACGATGGCGACCGTAGCGAGTTTCCACACCCAGTATGGCAACAATGATTTGTGGATCAACACCGTATTCACGTTGTGCCCGCTCAAGGCTCAGCTCATGGCGTTGCCAGAATTTTACACCTTGCTCAATCCGTGTTTGTCCGAGGAAAATATCCCGGTATTCCTTCCAGCTTTTGGTTTTTTCGGCAGGTCGCGCGATGGCATCCAGAATCGATTGTTTTTTTTCCGCTTGGCGAATCAGCGAATACAAATAGTTTTTTTCAAAGCCGTGCCGGGTAACCATGTCACCGACAAACTGCTGCACCTCAGGGCGATCCGCATACTCATCGGCCAAGGCGCTGGTACAGACTGCCATCACGGCACCAACAATCAGCACGCCACACATCAGCATCTTGGCTTTCAACCCGTACAAAACCATCTGTCTTTCTACCTTTTTTATGCAATAAATTGATCGACATTAGCGCGCTGGAAATAAAACAATATCTCACGCGCCTAATGCCCGATACGTCGTTTCTCGGTGCTGATCGCCATCAGAATACCAAACCCGGCCATCAAGGTAATAATCGATGTACCGCCCTGACTGACCAGCGGTAACGGCACCCCCACAATCGGCAACAGCCCAGACACCATGCCCATATTGACAAAAATATAGACAAAAAAAGTCAGGGTAATGCTACCGGCCAGTAAACGATTGAAAGCGCCCTGTGCCAAATAGGCAATGTACAATCCGCGACAGATAATACAGAAATAAATGGCCAGCAACAGCATAACACCCATTAAACCAAATTCTTCAGCTAATACGGCAATTATGAAGTCCGTATGACTTTCCGGCAGAAAATCCAATTGTGACTGTGTTCCCAACAGCCAACCCTTACCTTCAAAACCACCTGAACCAATCGCTGTCACAGACTGGATAATATTCCAGCCTGAACCCAGTTTGTCACCCTCGGGGTCAAGCAAGGTCAATATTCTCTGGCGCTGATAATCTCTTAATCCGTACTCCCACAGCGGCCAGGCGCTGCCCACCAGCAGCGCAAACGCCGCCATCATGTAACGCCACGGCAATCCTGCCAGCAAAAGAACAAATAATCCTGAGGCTGCAATGAGTATTGCGGTTCCTAAATCTGGCTGCATCGCAATCAATACAGTCGGTAATAAGATTAGCAATAGGGAAATCAGCACATATTGTATCCGCGGCGGCATTACGCGTTCACTGAGATACCAGGCCACTGCCATTGGGACCACAAGCTTCATAATCTCAGACGGTTGAAAACGGGGCAATCCAGCAATGCTTAACCATCGCTTTGCTCCTTTAGCACCGGTGCCGAAATAGGGCACCGCGAGCAACAATACAACCCCCAGCACAAACAACCAGGGTGCCCAGCGACGCAAAAACTGCAGGCGAAACTGCGCAACAAAGAACATGACACCATAGGCAAGCCCAAAAAAAGTACCCTGACGATGAACAGTGGCCATCTGCTGCCCGCTGCCGGAATAAAGCACAACTAATCCGTAAACGGTTAACATCAACAACAGTAACAACAAGGGCATATCAACATGCACTCGCTGCCATAGCGTACGCCCGCTCGAGAATGAGCCGACATACCCCGGCATTTGTCTGACAAAATCTTTGCTTTCCACCCGTTCTTTCTCTTATTCGAGAGCTCGCATGTTGTGTTACTTTTTTTGCTCTGCCAGCAAATAGGCGTCAAACACCTTGCGAGCAATAGGTGCTGCCGCAGAACTGCCATGCATGCCGTTTTCAACGATCACTGCCACCACTATCTTTGGGTCTTCCAACGGTGCAAAGCCGATAAACAAGGCATGATCTCTGTTGCGTTTGGTAACGGTCTCGGCATCATAGCGTTCATCCTGCTTCATACCCACCACTTGAGCCGTACCGGTTTTACCCCCCATCTTATAAGGTGCTTTGAGGCGAATCCGTCGCGCAGTTCCCTTTCTTGAATGCACCACATCGCGCATCGCTGCAATCACACTGTCCCAGGATGCCTCGTCCGCCAGTTTGACTTCGGGCATGGGAACAGGGGGGCGATCAACTCCATCCACACTCTTCAACAACCGGGGACGCATCGCTTTGCCTCGCCCGGCAATCATGGAGGTAACAAGTGCCAACTGGATGGGCGTGGTCAGCATATATCCCTGTCCAATACCGATATTCAAGGTTTCACCGGGAAACCAGGGGAGACGGTACATTTGCCGCTTCCACTCTCGGGAAGGCAACAAGCCTTTACGCTCATCGGTGAGATCTACCTGTGTTTTTTGACCAAGACCAAACTTGTCACCAAACTCATAAATACGATCCACACCCAATTTATAGGCCAGGTCAAAATAAAACGTATCGCAGGATTCGACAATCGCCTGATGCAAATTCACCCAGGGGCTGTGTCCCGAGCGACGCTTTTGCCAGGTCCAATCCCGGTACTTTCGATCATCATTTGGCAATTTATACCAGCCTGGATCAGCTACCACACTTTCATCAGTGATCACAGCATAATCAAGCCCGGCCAAACCCAACATGGGCTTTATCGTTGAAGCCGGGGGATATTGCCCTTGCAAGGATCGATTAAACAAGGGCAAATCGATTGAATCGCGCAAGCGGCTGTAATCTTTGCTGCTAATACCACTGACAAACAAATTTGTGTCATAGGCTGGGGTGCTGACAATGGCAATAACCCCACCCGTTTTGGGGTCCATTGCCACCACAGCTCCGCGCTCCTCGCCCAGTGCGTCATGAGCCACGCGCTGCACCTTGCTGTCAATAAAGAGCGTTAAGTCCTGGCCGGGTATCGGATCAAAATGCTCCAGCACTCGCTGTACACGACCGCGTGCATTGGTTTCGACATGCTCGTATCCCACTTCACCGTGCAGCAGATCTTCATAGTATTTTTCCAGGCCAAGCTTGCCGATATGATCGGTGCCGACGTAACGGGACTGATCTATCGACTGCTGCTCTTTTTCATTAATACGACCCACATATCCCACCGAATGGGCGTACAGCTCTCCAAAAGGATAATTGCGCATTAACTGCGCGGTCACATCAACACCGGGCAGACGATATCGATTGACGGCTATCACTGCGATTTCTTTTTCGGTGAGTTTGAATTTTAAAGGTGCTGCTTTAAAGGGCCGATGCCTGGGCAATCGCTTTTTAAATTTTTCAATATCCGCTGCCTGGATGCCCAACAACTCTTGCAGCAAGAGTAGCGTGGCGTCCATATCAACAACCCGCTCCTTGACCAGGGTTAAGTTGTAACTGGGCTGATTCTCAGCCAATAACAAGCCATTGCGATCATAAATCAATCCCCGCTTGGGAGGCACCGGCTGTACATGGACGCGATTACGATCGGATTGCGTCGTATAAATTTCGTATTGTGAGACCTGCAGATAATAATAACGCGCAAGCAGGGTAGCCAGCAGAGAAACCACAACAAACAGAGCCAACAGCAGTCGGGAGGCAAATATTCGACTTTCGAGGGAATTGTCCTTGAGAATCGGTTCCGGCATCAGCGCGTAGTCACTTATCGGTGGTAGGGGTGATTATGCAGAATCGACCATGCCCGATACAACTGTTCGGCAATAACAATCCGCACTAAAGGATGAGGCAGGGTTAACGCCGAAAGAGACCAGCGTTGCTGTGCCCGTTCGCAGCATGCGGGGGCCAGCCCATCCGGCCCACCGACCAATAAAGTCACATTACGCCCTGACTGCCGCCAGTGTTCTGCCTGTTGCACCAATTTATCTGTTGTCCAGGCCTTACCCTCGACCTCCAGGCTAATCACATGATCACCCGCAGGAATAGCAGCCAGCATTAATTCTCCCTCTTTTTTGATTGCTCGTTTCAGATCGATTGACTTACCCCGTTTAGACAAAGGGATTTCAATCAGATTGAGGGAGAAATCCGATGGCAGTCGCCGAGCATACTCTTTGTAACCTTGCTCGACCCAACCTGGCATTTTGCTGCCAACTGCAATCAGATTAATTCGCATCTTCCTGCCGTATGCGGGCGGACGGATTGCTCCACAACTTCTCCAAATCGTAAAAACGGCGCGTGTCAGGCAGCATGACATGCACCACCACATCACCAAAATCGACCAGCACCCATTCGCCAGCATTCTCCCCTTCCGTGCCAATCGGTCGCTGTTTGTGCTTTTTCGCCTCCTGCACAACATTAGCAGCCAGTGATTTTACATGCTGGTTGGAGGTGCCGCTGGCAATGATCATAAAATCAGTGACACTGGTCAGTTCTCGCACGTCCAGGCTGAGCACATCCCGTGCTTTTACATCATCGAGAGCTTGCATCACCAGATCTTTCAGTTTTTCGGATTTCATAGAATAGAGGGTCTTATCAATTAATGAGTGGAGCCACCAAACGACGGCATGTTATGGATCAAGGGTCAAGGGTCAAGGGTCAAGGGTCAAGGGTCAAGGGTCAAGGGTCAAGGCTTACGTTAGCATACAGACCGTGTTGTCGAATATAGTCGTACACACAATCGGGCAGCAGATAACGCGGCGAATGCCCCTGAGCTATCTGCTGGCGAATCGATGTAGCTGATATCGATAACGCTGTTACCGGCTGCAGTAAAATTCTGCCTGCCGGTTCGCGGTGCAACTGGGCTGGCTTGTGAACTTGGAAACGCCGCAGATATCGCGCCATTTCACTATTATCTGGTATCTGCCAGCCAGGGCGCGTCATCACGACAATATGAACCAGCTGTCGTATTTCCTGCCAGCGATGCCATGTTGGCAGACCGATAAAAGCATCCGCTCCCATCGCTAGACACAGGGCATAGTCTGAGTTGAACTGATCACGCAAAAACTCCAGGGTTTTCACCGTATACGACGGTCCTAGTCGATCGAGTTCACAATCATCGACCACCAAGCTATCTTCACCCTCCACCGCTAACCGCACCATCGCCAGACGATGTGAGCTGTCACTATGCGGTGTTTGACGATGCGGTGGTTTATGACAGGGAACCAGACGTAATTGTGATAATGACAGCTGCTCAGTCAACTCCAAGGCGACACGTAAATGACCAAAATGAATGGGATCAAACGTGCCGCCCATAATACCAATCAATGCCCGCGCTTGATCAGTCATCAGATGGCGACACCATTAACACCCAATAAACGAATAACCAATACGCGAACCCCCAAGAAACCACGCACAGCAGCTGGATAATCAGCCACGCACATGCCCATCCCCAAGTACGATATATTTTTGTGAGGTCAGCCCTTCCAGCCCGACCGGACCACGGGCATGAATTTTATCCGTGGAAATGCCTATCTCTGCGCCCAAGCCATACTCAAAACCGTCGGCAAAACGCGTCGAGGTATTAACCATCACTGAACTGGAATCCACTTCGCGTAGAAACTGCCGCGCACGGGTATAGTCTTCAGTGATAATCGAATCCGTATGTTGCGAACTGTAGGTGTTGATATGCGATATCGCCTCCTGCAAACCGGGCACTACTTTGATCGATAATATCGGCGCCAGGTATTCGGTCTGCCAGTCTTCTTCCGTCGCAACGCTGGCACATTCAATCAGGGCGCAGGTTTTATCACAACCACGCAATTCAACGCCTTTGTCACCGTAGGCCTGCGCCAGTCGCGGCAGAATGTCTCCGGCCACGGCCTCAGCAACCAATAGCGTTTCCAGGGTATTACAGGTGCCATAACGCTGGGTCTTGGCATTAACGGCGACGTTTTCCGCCTTATCAAGATCCACCTTATCATCGATATAGACATGGCAGATACCGTCAAGATGCTTGATCACCGTCACCTGCGCGTCCCGGCTGATACGCTCAATCAATCCCTTGCCACCACGAGGGACTATCACATCAACGTAGTCAGGCATGGTGATCAATGAACCGACGGCGGCCCGGTCGGTGGTTTCAACAACCTGCACCGCCGTTTCCGGCAAACCGACACGCGCCAAACCCTGTTTGATACAGGCGGCAATCGCCTGATTGGAACGGATGGCTTCTGATCCACCACGCAGTATGGTCGCATTACCCGACTTCAAACACAGACTGGCCGCTTCGACGGTGACATTAGGACGGGATTCATAAATGATGCCAATCACGCCAAGAGGCACACGCATTTTACCCACCTGGATGCCACTGGGACGGTAATTCATATCGGTGATACTGCCGATGGGATCAGGCAGCGCCGCCACTTGCTGCAGCCCGTCTATCATTGTATCGATGCGCCCTGGTGTCAGTTCAAGACGATCCAGCAAGGCTGCGGCCAAATCATTCTTTTGCCCATTATCCAAGTCGTTGGCGTTGGCTTGTGCAAGCATCTCACGCGACTGATCCAGAATCTCTGCCATCGCCAGCAATGCCTGGTTTTTTACCCCTGTTTCCGCCGCTGCCATCACCCGTGATGCCTGCCGGGCCTTTTGCCCCAGCTGAGTCATATACTCTTGTACATCCATCTGTGTTGCTACCCTCTTTACATTGATCACGCTAATACTGATGGAAAACGGTGTATTATACCAGACCAATCACACGAGCCACCCTGTCGATTGAACTATGGATTTGTTATCTCCCGACACAACTGCTCTATTTGCGTTTCTTGAGCAAAATCCACAATGGGTTTTTATAAGCTTGTTGTTGATTGCTTTTCTGGAATCATTGGCGATTGCCGGCGTGCTCATACCGGGAGTCGCCCTGATTTCCGTGGCGGCGTTTGTTGCTGGCTCCGGTACGCTATCAATTTCCAATACGCTGGCCGCAGCGTTTATCGGTGCTGTACTGGGCGATGTCCTCAGTTTTCTGCTGGGCAGGTATTTCCATCAGGATATCAAAGGCTGGGGGCTGTTTCAGCGTCATCCACAATGGATAGGCAACGGGGAAGTTTTTTTTCAAAGACACGGCGTGAAAAGTGTGGTGATCGGTCGCTTTATCGGCCCCTTGCGACCCATTATCCCTCTGGTGGCAGGTATGTTTGATATGCCAGCCAGGCGTTTTGTAGGGGTTAATCTGATCAGCGCCTGCGGCTGGGCACCACTGTACACACTGCCAGGGTATTTTGCCGGTACCGCTATTGAGATGGATTACCCCCCGGAACGGCTGGTCCTGTTGGGCAGCATCATTGCGATTACGTTGTTAATCCTGTTTTATCTGATTCGCAGCCATTTCCCATCAAGACGCTTAACGGATGATCACACAAACTGAGATCGGTGCGGCTCGCATTAAATTGAATGGGAGTTAGCTTAATTCTTTATACGCCGCATTGATCAGCTGCGCTTGTTTCGACGCTTTTTCGCGCACATGCTCACTCATATTGGCCACTTTGTCAGGATGAAACTGACTCATCTTCTGCCGGTAGGCTTTTTTGATTTCCTCGGCACTGGCATTTTCAGCAACACCGAGGACAGTGTGGCTGGTATTGGCGCCAGGCTTGTATTCAATACCGGTGTAGCTAGCCGGATCCGGCCTGGAACTGGCTGAATAATAAGCGGCCTTGCCCGCTGTTTTCATCGCCAACCACAGGTAACGCAGCCCCAACAAGACAACTACTGCTAAAATGCTATAGACAAGAACAGCCTTGGCAGTACTCCCATGCCCCTCCATGGCGATAAAATTGGTATTCTTGATTTCACTGAGATCAATCGCCTCACTGTTTTGCGGTGCGATTTTGCTATCAGAGTAATTCACAATGCCGCGCTCATCCGTCCAGCGCCGTAGCTGCGATGGCTCTTTATCCTTTTTCCCAATGAAGGAACTCATCTGCGTAACAAGACGCTGATAACCGTTAATTACCGTGGCAGGATCTCTCAAATCTCTCAAATCAAGATAACTGCGACCAGTATTATCCTCGATATAAAATGGCGAGAGAATAACAAGAAAAAATGACAGCCCAATAAACCACTTTAACTTCATGCACAATTCCTGATTTTGTTCCGTCCCTCATCCTGGGCAATCCGCTCGTTCACAACGATTGAGGCTTTTCCGTGAACCAATTTAAGAATGACATCCATTATTTCGAACACGAATTTTATTGCACAGCCTTAAATTCGATGCATTCTGAAGTCGGTTAATCTGATCAGCCGATCCACTGAGCGACAATAGCCAATAGGCAAATGACCAAACCAATGCCCAACATCATAGAGCTGCGACTGAATTTATCATCCAGCTGTTGTTTTTCCTCCGTAAAACGTTGCGCCAACTGATCCAATAACTCATCTGCCACATCGGCTCCCTGCGTGGTCTGTTGATCCGGCGCATTGGAAACCATTGGCTCGTGCTGGCGTATCATTTCTTCCACTTGACTGCGGATAAGCTCGAAATCCAGAGCTTGCTGCTGCGGCATCTGCTGTTTGATTTCAGACAACTGATCAGCCAGTTTTCGCTGTAACTGCTCTTCAAGCGCAATATTAACCATATTCTTAAGCTGAGCATCGCCAACACCCATTGCTTGGTCAACCGTGGGCTGCGCTCGGTCAACAGCTTGTTTAGTCTCTTCCACCTGGTTCATTTGATAGGTCATTTGCAACTGCAACTGATCACCAATATCAGCACTCAACTGCGGTACACGCGCTTCGATCGCCGCACTAATTTGCTGTTGCAGGTTTTCCTGCACCCCAGCCATGACTTGAGCACTGATCTGCTCTACAATAGCACTTTGATCAATTGCTGCATCCTGCTGCTGACCCTCGCTACCCTGTGCTGTTGTCGCCGCCGTGATTTGTTCAGACTGTTCACTCTGTCGCAGCTCAACCTCCTGCAACCATTGACTGATTCGCTGTTCAAACACTGTGTGCGCTTCTTCCATTTTTTGGATGCGCACAGCAAGCGCTGCCACTTCTTCGGCACTGCGCTGTGAAGACTCCTCGGTCTGACTGGCAAGGTTCGACTGTTGCTGCTTCAGGCTCTGTTCAACCAGACCATCAACCGTCTGTTCATCCATTGTCACATTGGCTTGAGATTTCTGAAGCTGTTCTTTCAAAAGGGACAGTTGTTGTTGGTGACTGTCAAGCTGATGATCCACACCACTGGTGAAATCTTCCAAAATGCGTGTCTGCGTATGACTTAACTCAGCCAGTATTTGCTCCCTTTGCAATTCCGTATCCGGCAAAAGGCCTGGCAACATATCACGCACTACAGCCTGAATGGATTGTTCGTCAAGTACGGGCGTAGGTGGTATAGGTGGCGTAGGTGGTATAGATGATGACAATACTTCTTCGGTTGGCGCAGGTTCGATAGCCGCTGGATTTTCAGCCATAACCGGTGCTTCAGATGGCATTGGCTGATCAACCGTCACAGCGGCCAGTATTTCATCAAGAGCCGTGCTGACAGGCGGTTTGGAGAGAATATTACTGGCGCCTATGGCTCTGGCCTCCTGAAGATAGTCAGTATTCTCCTTTCCGCTACACATAATGACAGGGATATCCTGAGTACCAGGATCAGCCTTTATGCGCTGGGTCGCCTCAAATCCATCGATCTCTGGCATCAGGTGATCCATAAAGATGATATCGGGTCGATTACTCTGTAGATAATCCAACGCTAACTGCGCAGATTCCACCATATCCACCTGCACTTCGCGCTGCTCGAGTTTTTTCTTTAAGGTGATGCGGGCCAATTTGGAATCATCAACCACCAACGCTCTTTTGTACGCCATATACGACTGCCCTGATCAAATAAAATTCAATATGCCAATGGGTTACCAATGCCCGCTGACATACTTTATGCATGCCAGCGGTCATAAAAAGTGTAGTACAGGCCTGTCAAATGACGCGAAATAATTACCGTCAAGAGGGAAAAAATGTGGAGGTGTAATCAGTTTTGAATTTGCTCGTGCAACTGTTTGAGACCAGCGACATCTGCATTGACTATACCGGCCTCCGTAATCAATCCCGTTACCAAACGGGAAGGTGTGACATCAAAGGCATAATTGCATGCCGAACTTTCAGCCGGCGTGATACGTACCGAGCTAAATTCTTCCTGTTTATCAACACCCTGCACCCAGATGACTTCATCAGCATCGCGCTGTTCGATCGGAATCTCCTGCAAGCCATTTTTCATCTGCCAATCAATAGTGGATACCGGTAGAGCAACGTAAAACGGCAATTGATTATCCTTGGCAGCAAGTGCTTTCAAGTAGGTCCCGATTTTATTACACACATCCCCATGAGCGGTCGTTCGATCACTGCCAACCAGACAAAGATCAACCATTCCCTGTTGCATTAAATGGCCACCCGTATTGTCGCAGATTACCGTATGCGGTACGCCATGATGTGCCAATTCCCAAGCCGTCAGATGTGCTCCCTGATTGCGTGGTCGGGTTTCATCAACCCAAACATGAACAGGAATACCGGCATTATGCGCCTTGTATACGGGCGCGATGGCCGTCCCCCAATCAACAGTTGCTAGCCAACCTGCGTTGCAATGGGTGAGAATATTCAATTGAGCCTGCAATGGTTGTTTTTCCTGCCAGAGGCTCTCGATAAGACGCAATCCGTGATCACCGATATGACTGCAGGTTTTGACATCCTCTTCACAAATCAAATGCGCTTCAGTGAACGCCAACTCTGCCCGCTCGCAGACGGGTTGATCAGCAATGACTCCTCGAATTCGCTGGACAGCCCAATGTAAATTCACTGCTGTGGGACGCGTCGCCAACAACTGCTCGGCGAGACGCTGTTCTGCAGCTGGCGATGCATCAGCCTTCAAGCCCAGCGCCATCCCATAGGCGGCCGTCGCTCCGATTAACGGCGCACCCCGAACTTGCATGCTTCGAATTGCATAACAAACGCTGTCAACATTCGGCAGGGACAATACGCGCAACTGGTGGGGTAACACCGTCTGGTCAATAATATTGAGTTGTTGTTGAGCATGATCAAACCATATTGATCGGTAGGCTTTGCCATCGACTTGCACGAATCAGTACCTCTTCAAATAGACTGGTTTCTAATACACTGGTTTCTAATACACTGGGGGGCCGCATTCTAATCGAATTTGGCCTGATAATCGCGCCAGGAAATGCACATCACTCAAGCAAAATAGAAAAATCGCTCAAGACCATACTCCACCACTTTGGCAGCCGTAACCGAGCGTAACGCGGTTTTCCAGCCTGCCAGCTGTGCCTGTAGCCCGGTCTTCTTGCTTAAGGTCCAGGGTGACAGATAGATAATATCCCGACTCTGCAGCGCAAGCTGCCCAATAAAATCTCGAGTGTGCTCAAAGTGCGCCTCTTCATCACCCACATCCTCCATACCGATAAGTACCGTGATACCGATATTGATGCCAGCGGCTTTCGCTAAATCAACGGATGCTTGCATGGTTTGCAGATGGCCGGATTTACCCAAATACTCTCGTAGCGGTGTATATGCCGTTTCTAATCCGATCACCACATGACGCAAATCAAGCGCTGCCAGTTGCCGCCACTGGTTTTCATTACGTTTGGGGGCATGTTCGGGGTCATAAAATGAGGCTATCCCCCGTTTTCGGCTGCCAAAACATAGCTTGATTTTCTCCAGCACCGATAGCATTTGCTTTTGGGAAAGCGCCAGTGCATTGGCAGAACTTAGAAAAATACCATCACGCGCCACTACGGATTGTCCATATAATGCCCGTACGCACTGTAAGTGTTCAGCAAACTGATCCGGCGTTAAGGGCTCAAAACGACTACCCTGGTATAAAGTACAAAAGCGACAACGGGCATTGGGACAACCCGTTGCTGGTAATACAACCAGATCATGATACCGATCAGGCGGCAATACCGGTATATCTTCAATATAGGCTCGTCTGTAGTACACAACCTGATCCTGCAAACGTGTGTAATCCCACGCCTGCGCCTTTTCCAACCAACGGATCAACGCCGTTCGATCGCCACTGATCTGCTGCTGCCCCTCCCCTCCCAATCGGCCCAGCATCCGTGCAAGACTGCGCTGAAGTTCTGCTTGCACTTCAACCGCCTGACTCTCATCAAGCGCATTGTTATCCAGTACATACTGATTTTTTATCGTGCGTCGATAAAATCGCTCTCCTTGTCGATAGCTACGCCAGCGACCGTCCAAGTCAAGGCTGAGCCCCAGCTCATCGTCCATTTCCAACTTACAATATGTTTCGGCCACCGTGGCATACAACGTTTGACTCATGATAAACCCCACTTACACCGATCAAAGCTAACGAATAGACTATCAAGAATTAAGACCGTCATATCATAACACCAGGCAATCTATAACAACCCTAAGCACAATCTGATTATGTCCTGTATATTCAAAAGCTTACAATACTCGCCATCAACTTCCCCACAAAATCATCTCTTCAATGAAGCATCAACTTCCCAGCGACCGCCTTTAGAGATAAAATCGGCAGCGTAATTTGTTAGTTATTGAGCGGTATCGTGGCAATCCGCCAGCCAAAGATAAACACATTCGCTGGAGTTAACATTACTCCAGCGAATGTAAACTGCTTTTACACTAACGACTTATGCTAAACAAGTCACTTTCATAGGAGTGCTTTATTTGTCCAACACATCCCGACTTTTCAGATTTTCCCTAATCTGGCTGTGTTGCATTCTGCTAGTTTCCTTTGCAACTCGCTCGCTCGGCGAGTCAATGAATGAAAATCAGGCCAAAGCCGCACTACTTTATAATTTTATGAAGCACACACAATGGCCCAATGAAAACAAGCTGTCTCATTTCAATGTCTTGTTCTATGGCGAGGAGACGGGTGTAGCCCAAGCTTTTAAAACCATTGCCCGTGAAGTGACCGTACGCGAAAAGCCCATCAATGTTTCTATCTCAAACAAACTAGTGCCTTCACAACATCAACAAATGCTTGTTGTCGCAAAGCCGCTGTCTTCACAGCTTGCTGATATCACCACACACCTGGCCGGCAGCCATACATTAATTATCTCTGACAACGCCTCGGACAAAAACTCTGTGATGATTAATTTCGTCCGCTCAGATAAAAATCGCATCGCATTTGAAATCAATACCAACAACCTTGTGTATGAAAAACTCATTATCTCACGAGACATTTTGCTTTATGGCGGCACTGAAATTGAGGTTGCCGCCATGTACAAAAAGATGGAATCGCTGCTCTCTACTATTAGAGGTAAGGTACATCAGCAACGAGCCGAGCTTGAACAGAGCCTGAACGCACTTTCCAAACAAAATCAGTATATTGAGAAACAAGCTGAGCAAATTACCCAGCAACAAAAACACATCGATGCTACCAACGAAGCACTGCACAAGAAAAACGAATTGCTATCAACAAAGGAAGGCCAGCTGCAGGAAGTGAGTACAGAATTGTCCCATAACAAACAAGAAGTTAACCGCAGCAGACAGCAACTCATTGCGCAAAGTCGAACGATGGATGTATTGGAAGCAAAAATCTCAGAGAACACTGATATTTTGCAAGATCAACAGGAAAGAATTCAACATCAGCAACTTATTCTGAAAAAGCAGTCAGAAAAGGTATCGCAACAAGCAGAAACTATCACATCCCAGCGTAATATTATCCTGATGGCTCTTCTGCTGCTATTGGCCGTGACTATCTATATTATTATCCGACAAAACCAGGCGCTGAAAGAGAAAAAACGATTGTATGAAACTGAGGCGGCTTTGGTTAAAGCACAACAGGAAACCCTCGATGCATTTCAATCAAGCTTGCAACTCAAAACCGATTTCTTGACAGCAATTAATCATGAGTTGCGCACGCCCATGCACGGCATTATCGGTGAGCTACAGGTAGCGGATCGACACAATCCAATATCTATGCGCAACTCACTGGATAGCATTGAAAAAAGCGCTGCACAAATGATGACCATGGTAGATGACATTCTTACCTATACTGAAATCCAGTCAGAACAACTGACTCTACATCCCCGCAAAGTTAATATGCGCAGTCTGTTTGCGGATCTACATCATTACTACCGTAAACTCTGCGAAGATAAGAATTTACAGCTGGATTGGTTAATTTCAAAAACCCTGCCTGGCGTACTTGAACTGGACAAACTCAACCTGATAAAAGCACTGCAAAAAGTGCTGGATAACGCCATCAAGTTTACGGCTCATGGCACTGTTCGCTTAACTGTTGCCTATCAGATGCTTGAGGAGCCAAGCCAAGAGGAATCAAGCCAAGAGAAACCAGGCAAGCTCGGACGACTAAGCTGTATCATTGAAGACAGTGGTCCTGGCATAAAAGAAAGCGACAAACCCTATCTATTTGAAGCTTTCAGGCAGCATGAAAGCGGCCTAGCCCGCCACTACTACGGGCTAGGCATTGGTTTGGCTATATGCAAACACATTCTTCAAGCCATGCATGGGCAACTTAATTTGTCGAATCGACCACAAGGTGGTTGTCGGGTTGCACTGTCAGCACCTGTGCGTATGGTCTCAACAAATCCAGATGAATCCCCAATCAGCGAGACACACATCACACCACTGCTTAGTGTAAACAAACCCACCGTTCTGGTTGTGGAAGACAACGACGTTAACAGCCAGATTTTGCAGAGAATGCTTACGAAATTGGGTTATGACTCAACACGAGCAAAAAACGGGCTGGAAGCATTGGATATTCTGGATGCACATTTGCCTTCATTAATTCTGATGGATCTGCAAATGCCAAAAATGGATGGCCTCGACTGCACCAAGGCTATTCGTGCTCTCCCCAATGAATCGGCCAATATACCCATCATCGCCGTGACCGCCAATATGATGACAAAGCAGCTCGCCAATTGTACTGCTGCTGGCATGAACGGATTTCTTGATAAACCCATTAAGTTAGGCAAACTTAATCAGACGTTACAACAATTTCTCGCTTCAAAACAGGCATAATGTGTTCATTACTGCAATAATGAACGCATGGTCAATAATGAAAAATTATAAGTTGTGTGCAAAACCATTCAATCCCTTCGACCCAACTACCGGCTTTTATCATGAAAAAAAATAATAAGCTCTCCCCAAGCCAATTCCTATCAACCGCTCTTTCATGCATCGCGTTGTTATGCATCGCTTCTTTTGCTGTGGCCGAGAATACTGATCAAGCTTCTGAACAGCCCTGGTATGAACGATCCTTCGAGCAGTTGCTGGATACAAAAATCATCACACCAACACGTGATACGCAGAGCCTGCGTAACTCTGCAGCCGCCATTTCTGTCTACACTGCCAACGACATCAAACGCATGGGAATTCGAACGGTAAAAGAGTTACTGGAGCGTACAACGGGTTTTTTCGTCAATAAGCAATTGGCCGGCGCAGCCATTGGAAGCCGTGGTTATATTGGCGATAACGAGCAATTCCTGCTACTTATCGATGGTCACAACGCCAACAGCATAGTGGATAAGGGGCCGGGATTCTTCTTTCTGTTTCCGATGCTGGAAAATGTGAAACGAGTGGAAATTGTACGTGGCCCAGGCTCCACCTTATGGGGTAGCGATGCCGCACTTGGCATTATCCATATTATCACCAAGGACGGCACTGACATTGATGGACCTGTTGCCACCTATTCCTATGCCACAGAAGATCGTTACCGCTATGCCAATGTCCAAGCTGGCGAAAAGCTGGCAGAAGATATCAGTTATATCGTTTCCTTTACCGGCGCCAAAGCAGAGGGTTTCCCGGAGGATGGTGTAGACCCTTTCTGGCCGGGCAGATGGGAGCAAATTGATGATTCCTGGGAGCTGTATTTCACCGCACAGTTACGCAACACCACGGTACACACTCGAGCAGCGGATTTAAAAAACAGTAATCCAAGCATGAACGTATTTCAAGCGACAAATCTGGATCAGCCCCCTTATTACCGCCGTCGTCACATCTATCTTGATATTGAGCATAGTCGTGCAATAAGTAATTCTCTGAGTCTGGAATTACGGGTGTTTACCGATTTGATGGAACGCTGGCAAAAACTGCGCAACATGATCAATTCGAAAGGTATATCGACGGTCATGGAAT
Source organism: Gammaproteobacteria bacterium (assembly GCA_003353945.1). GTDB lineage: Bacteria > Pseudomonadota > Gammaproteobacteria > Pseudomonadales > PIVM01 > PIVM01. The sequence continues at coordinate 114,469 of PIVM01000002.1, read as the reverse complement.
CGGCCGCCAGCAAGGAAAATGCACTGGGCTTAGAATTATTGGGCAAATGGCGCCCCCATAGCCAGCACGCTCTGCTATTTGGTCTGCGTGCGGTACGCACTGAAATAGATCCGGTAACAAATAATGTCAGCTACCCTTCCACCTCCGAACCTCCTTCAGCAGGAACCGTCTTCAATTTGCGTGTTGTGCCTGAAGATATCGATGAAAACATCGCCGTGTTTATTGAAGATGACTGGCGTATCAGCAAAGATATTAACAGCACACTGGGATTAAGACTGGATAGAAATAATCTGCGAGAAAAAAACACCATCGTCTTACCACGGCTAGGGATAAACTGGCAATTCGCTCCTAGCTGGTCCAGTCATTATTCCTACAATACTGGTTATATTCGCCCTCCGGTTGGCATCGGTTTTCTCGGACAAGAGACCTTTAATACTTTTACTAATGACAATTCTGAGGAATATACAGCGTTGATTTACGGCGCATCCGATTCAGAAAAAGTCTACAGCCATGATTTGCAGTTGCAGTTCAAACGCAATCCCTTAATCGCCAACCTGGCGCTATTTCACACTCAAATTGACGATGCCTTTAATTTTCTTTTTCAAGCAGATTCCGCAGATGACCCAACCAGAATTCTGTTTTTTATTAATACCAATACGATCAAAAGCTACGGCTATGAATTATCATTTCAGTATCTACCCATTAGCGAGTGGGATTTCTATGGTAATTTATCTCACGTTCTACAAGCTAAAGTGGATAAATTAACAGGCAGTGAAGCCGGTATTGATTACGATTTTTTTAATGACTTTACGCCTTTTGCACCGGACGGTACCGTCGCTGCCTATCCACAGCAAATTTGGAATCTTGGCCTGAATTACCAGCACAAAGATACCTTGACACTTAATCTGCATTATCGTGGCTGGAGCGATATGCATATGTCCGAAAACTTCACTAACCGAAAAATCTCATTCGGACCAGAACACTTTTTCGATCTGAATATTGTTTTCAATAAACTCCTTGGCACACAGCTCAATGTCGCCTTGTTTGCTAAAAATCTGCTGGACAACGATGACAGTGAAATTGCCATGTTACTATTTAGAAATGAATGGTCAGAACGCGGCCGCAGTATGGGTATAAAGCTGGACTATCAGTTTTAGACGGACTAATAAGTGAAAGTACTGTGCGCCAAACGCTCACCATGGCTATTGACTAGCTCGATCCGCCAATCACCTCGCATAGCAGCGTTGATATACTTGCGTGAGTAACTACGCCAACGATTTGACCAGACACCTACTTTCACTTTAGCAACCGGTTTATCATTGCGATACCACACATATTGCAAATTATCATCTTTCATACCCAACACTTCACTAAAGGCATACACGGTCAACATACCATTATTATCCAAGCGAATATCGTCAAATGAACCCACTGGCTCCTTATTACGAATACCACGACTGACTTCAAAGCGTTTGATCGCATTAATAGCTATCTTTGTCTGATAATCGCTAAGTACAGGTAGGCGAGAGACCTTCCTGACGTGCTTTCCATGCGCTACCGTTCTATTTGACTTGCTCTTAGCGGTACTGGTAGCGGTGCTGGCATTTGACAAAGTTGGTACAGAAATGAGATGCGCTGCATTATCCTTCGCATCTACCGCACTCAAAACTACAGGTTTGGAAGCTTTAGGTTTGGAAGCTTTAGTTTTGGAAGCTTTAGGCTCTGAAACTACAGGCTCAAAATCTACGGGCTTCGTAACACCATATTCCTTAACAACAGGCTCTTTAATTGCAGGCCCCGAACGTTTAGCAGTCGATGATTGCGTCTCTGCTACCCCTCCCGAAGTAGACATCGAATCTGGCGACAATGCGGCTGCCTGAATTGATGTTCCGGTCGATTTGTCTCGCTCAGACAACAGTGAATTTGCCGTTTGTACTACAGTAAATATCAATACAGCCATCACCAGCACAGCCAGAAGAATCCTTCCCCAGTAATATTCATACACCTTATCCGGCCTTGATGTGGTCTGCGTATTCATCCTGATACGAATTTTCATATCTCGCTCTTGAGTACTCATGGCAATATCCGTTATTTAGGTGTTAGTACGGTTGCGATAGGATTATCCTTATTTATGCGCAATGAACAAGGATTTCAACATGCAAAACCTTATTCTCATCGGTATGCCGGGGGCAGGTAAAAGCACTATCGGCGTTTTGCTTGCCAAAGAACTGGGCGTTGAGTTTGTTGATACCGATATATTGATCCAACTCCAGGAAGGGAAAACCCTGCAACATATCCTGGATGCAAGCGATTATCTCGCATTGCGACAGATTGAAGAGCGCATTTTGCTTGGGCTGGAGCCGAACCAGAAAGTCATCGCCACGGGAGGCAGTGCGGTTTACAGCGAAAAAGGTATGCAACACCTCAAAGCCCATGGTTACGTGATTTTTCTTGATTTGCCTCTGCCTCAGCTGCGCCGGCGCATTCATAATTTTAATACGCGAGGCATTGCCCGAGCACCGGAACAAAGCCTGAATGCGCTGTTTACCGAACGACGCCTTTTATACCAGCGCTACGCAGATATCACTCTCGCGTGCCGGGGCAAATCAGCACAGCAATCAGTCAATATCCTGATCAGTAAATTGTCTAGATTGAATCAACCAGCCGTATAAATCAATTCACCAGCGCGTAACGTGGCCACCACGTTATCTTCTGATAATTGCTCTCTTGCCTGCCACCAAGGACACTTCAGCAAACACAGGTCGGCAATCGCCCCAACGGCCACCCGGCGTGGGACGGTACCAGGCGCGGTTGCTGAAGAGGTATATAAGGCCAATGCTTGTTCAGGACTCAATGACTCCGCCTGTCCTAAAAACAGACCTGAGCGGGTCTTTCGGGCAACGGCCGCCCGCATACCCAGCCATGGATTAGGATCACCATAGGGTGCATCAGAACTCCCCGCCAGAGGGATGCCCGCTGAGAGCAAGGCTTGAGTACGATAAAGCTCTGAATGAAATCGTGGCTCAACCTCCTCAAGATACTGGTCTCCACGTTCATAGACAAAACTAGGCTGAGTGACCACTGCCACACCTGATTCCTGTAGCAAGGCAAGAACGGCATCGGGACATATTGAGGCGTGTTCAATACGATCACCAGCAAACCCACCTACATGCGACAAGGCCGATAATGCATACACCAATTCAGCCCTGGTTACACAATGAATAGCAACCGGGCGGCACAGCTGGCGTGCAACTCGAATGGCGTGTTCAAAGTCGTCAATAGCGGGCAGTTGATATTCATCCAATAATAATTTAACTGCTCCACGTTCAATGAAAGCCTGACCAGACTCGGGAAGCCTGGCATCCCCCATCAGCAACACCCGCTGAAGCAATCGACCCTGCTCGATATCCTGCTGCCATTGGGACATTGCCTGGGCTGAATTGTTGGGCGTTGCGTCCGTAATGCCTGTCACGCCATAGCCGGCCAAACGTCGCGACACCACGGATACATCCGGTCGCGATTGCCTTATCCGTTTTTCGCGCAACTGTTCTTGCAACTGTTCTTGCAACCATGCATCCATGCGAAACAGTCTGCCGTTTGCCTGTCCCTTGACTGTGCGCTCAATGCCTGGATGATCCTGCAGCTGTTTCTCCCCCAGATGTTCAATTCCCAGCAGCTCGAGCGCCAGTGAATTCAGTATCCAAAGTTTGCCGCTTCGATGCTGAATTCTCAGCGGGCGATCCGCTAGCAGCTTATCAAGCTGCCAGCGATCCAGTTCACCTGCTACCGAATCATGATAAGCCACTCCACGCAGCCACTCACCTTTCTCCAGCGTGGCATCGGCCTGCTCAAAAGCCTGCGCCAATTCATTCCGGTTATTCACCGCCGGCGGCCCACAATCAACGCTGTCTTCAGCCGCTGCCAGTGCCAACAGATGCAGGTGATGATCATGCAAGCCCGGCAGCAACGCAGCACCATTTGCCTCAAGCACTGTCTCATCGCCAGCAGGCTGAAGTACTCCACGAGCTGTGATTTTCTCAATCAACCCATCGCAACAACGCAGATCAAAACCGGATTTACCATCAATTTCTGCATTACGAATTAACATCACAGCTTGAACTCATTGCGCAGCGATTCGGTATGACATCCCAAGCCTGCAGCTTTTTGCCATGCGTGTCGCGCTTGGGGGTTGGCAACGGTATAAAAATCATTGCCATAGCGCAATCGCCACCCGTGACTCTGTTTTTCTAAGATACCCTTTGGTACGGTCGGACAAAAATTCAAGGAATAGGCAGCGACCCTTTGCAGGGATAAATCAAGTAATACACCGCTGCCGGATTGATAAAAAGCCAGTGCCGCCAAAGCGGCATGCAAACCTGTCAGCGGATCTGCGATAGCATCCCCACAAAAAACCGGCACGCCATCGACCTTGTGATAAATGCCTGCTGCAACGGCCGCATCATCGCCAAAAGCAATCCAGTTTGCTTGCGGTTCAGTACGTCCATAGCCCGTTATACTAAGCCAAACCAGTCCAGGATATTGTTCAACGAAACTCTCTGCATCAATGCCCAACTGTTGCAACGCTCTGGGCCGCGATGCTTCAATCACGATATCAGCCTGTGCCAGCAAGTGGCTTAGCTGCAAGCGCCCCTGACGGCAGGAAAAGTCCACGACAAAACTTTCCTTGCCCGCATTCATTAGATCATAAAACGTGGGATTGCCTCGGCGCGCGCCATCCGGACGCTGACGACTTTCCACTTTGATCACTCGTGCACCGCAGCGGTTTAATAGTTGAGTACACAGCGGTCCAGCCCATAATGACGTTAAATCCACGACAAGGGGCACTTTGTTTGTTGGCGAATTACGTGGCTTACCCGCTTTAACGACTTGATACCAACTTTCCATGTCGATTTGATTCTGCATTTGATTCTGTAAGGGTGCTAGAGCCAAACCCAAAAGTCTTCCCTGATCAATCAATGGGTGACAGACTTGTTGTTCTGTCCGCTCTTCCAGTTGTCGCCAATTCTCTATCGCCTCATCACGTTGCAACCAAGCCTGCAACAATGACCAGTCATCATCACGCACCAGATTCAGCGCCAACCAGCCATCATGAGCCCGGATAATATGGCAACTGCCATTCGCCGACACTGGCCCCTGACGACTCAAGCCCATCAGTGCAGCCCGCTCGCTCAGCATCTTCATACCGTTGAGTTCTGACAATTTCGGAAATAATTCAGGGGACACTGCCAATTTGCATAATGCATTTAAGGCGCCATCAGCACAACTGGGAATGGCACCCGGTCCCTGCTGGGGAGTCCCATTCGCAAGACCTGTTAACGGCATCAAGCCAGACAGTGCCCAATCGCTTATTGCACTCGTTAGGCAAACGGCTTTATCTCCGACGCACTGAGCGCCGAGCGAACTCAATAACTGTTGCGCATACGCGTTCGCAGTGCTGCTTTGAGAAAGCTCGTAGTGCTGATCAGCAAGTGGCCGTAATTTACTTTGCACAGAGGGCATGTCGCATCAGTTTTTACTAAGATAGCACATCATACCATAGGCAAATTTTTCCCATTCCCGCGCGTGTATACCTGTGCTTGATCAATAACTGCAATCAATGCCTTATTCCTGATTTGTCTCAGCAATCAGGTCAATAGCTTGGGCTCTTCCAACGCCGGCAGACAGGAGAACATCAAAGAAGGCCGCATTTGCCACGACTAAGCGCATGGTGAGCGTTGCCCCAACGGTTCTTTGCGCAGTGAGCTCAGGCAAGCGTATCAGGTAGGCTTCGGTAAGCGACTTTTCAAGTGTGGTTTCAAGGTCTTGAGGGAGTTGTTGTAGTGTTGCGCAAGCGGTTCGTGCAAAAAAAAGAGGCACCAGGGAAATAGGCACGGCAGCAATCCTTGATTTCAGTGTATCGACTGTTAAAGAGTAGAGAGAATAAATGCACTTTCGTCAAGAATCCACGCCTAGCGTATTACACTGTTTTCATCCTTTGAAATATCGGAGACAAAAAAAAGCGACATGGATTTATCCATCCAAGTCGCCTTCTTTATTTATGTCAGTATTTACGTCAGTTGCTGACTAGTTATCCTTGACAGAAATAATACCGTTAAAAACACCGACATACGCAGTACCATCAGGACCGATGGTAATGGGCGCATAGTTGTTGTTCCATTTGGAACCGGTGCCGGTTAAGGTTTTATAAACCACTTTTCCAGAGGTGTAGTCTAATGCACCAAAGTAGTAGGCTTGATCATCGATTTTATCCTGAGGATCACTGGCGTTACCCGGAATATCCTCTCGGGTGTAGATATAAACCAATCCGCTACCGATTGACAACTTGGGCACGGTGGATTGAGAGGCTTCTGTGGTGTTCTCCCAGAATGTAGAGCAGTTACCTACCGTGTCACCTGTCGTAGGAGAGGCTATAACATCAACCCTTGTTATGCCGGGTTTTGACCAGTTGTTGACGAGGACATTTTGGTAACCGTAGTTGTTTTCAACGATCACACTATCCTTGTAACCAATAAGAGAGTTATCGGTGGCGCTGGCATAGGTCATGCCACTGGCATCACCGGGATCAACAAGGATCTGGAAAACCGGCTCTTCACAAATCAGCTCACCATCGCTACGTGCATACAGCAACACATTGATTGGATCATCATTATCGGTAATCGCCACATATTCATTATTGGCGCCCATCAACGTGGGTGTCGTACCTGAGCCCTGGTTAATCTGACCAGGCTTGGGTCCAGTACCACGCTCATAGGGTTTACGCCAGACTTCATGAGGCACGTTGCTTGCGCCGAGATCATATTTATACATAGCAAAGTCAGAAACGACATAGACACCTGAGTCATCCATGGCCACACCATTTTGAATCTCTTCTCCACTCAGGTCTATCGACTGAACAACAGGACTTGGACCGGATATATCAACGGTGCCGACTTTACCCTGACGGGTGACAAACCAATAAAGATTCGCCACAGTCCAATCGGGTATCGCATCAGTGACGTCGTGGTGGTTAGGGTTGGCGTAGCCGACATCATTGGGCACGTGAAAACCAATAGAGGCATTCACGACCGGATTAAAACTCCCTACCAGGAAGCCGTCTCCGTCGAATGAGGTTTGAAGTTCGAGAATCTGCAGTACATTGTCGGGGTCAACCAGTACCACACGGTCCTGATCGTCCAAACGGAAATAGGCTCCACCTGACGTATCATTCATGATCAAATCGAGATCCGGTGGCAGGGTTTCCTTGGCCTTGATACTGGACTCCCTTTCCGGCAACTCGTACTCCGCTACTTTACGGAAACGTTCATTGCCGTCACCATCCACCAAAGGCTGTAAGGCATAGACTTTGAAATTATGGAAATCCGCACAAAAGGAAATCAACAAGCCAGTACTGGTAAAGGTGGTATTACCACATTCACCCCCGCCCAAGAATGAAATGGCCATGTTCGCCGAGCCAATCTTGAAGCCACTGCCGGAACCATCAGGGCCCGCTTCTGGATGGGTACCGGACATTGCAGCATCTGCGTGCATGCTGTTATGACCTCTCTCTGCCATACCGGGGTGATCGTCAGTCACAATTTGGGGCAGTGGAACTGAGGAGCCGAGACCACTAAATGAAGCTACCGCTGAAGAATAGTTGGCATCTCGCTCAATGACTTTCTGATAGGGGCTCGGACTCGACATACAACCTATTGTACCGATCAGTAAAGTTGCTGGCGCCATTAGCCCTAACGTTGATAGCGTTTTTTTTATTATCATTATTTTTCTCCAAATGGGATGCTGTGATATCAATAGAATGGTAGCAGCCGGGAGAAACGGCCAAATCCCCCATTTTGGGTGAATTAGTTAGCATTGAGACTACCCTGCCCGACGAGATAACAATAGCTAGATTTCTATAACCAACCCATCTCCCCATTCGATCTCAATACCCGCCCCTTAATAGCCGGAGGCGCATTTACTCCAGGTTCAAATGGGTTGTTTTGTGTTTTCTTCGGGGTCGAGGTGCAAGTCCCTTACCAGCCGGCGCACCTTGCTCTTAGTAACCTCAATGATGTCGTCAATATCAGGATTGGGAGTATTGAGTATTCTAAATGCGACTGAGCGGCACATATCAACAATTTCATTACTGATCATATGCGTATCAAGCTTATCGGTAATTACACCCTGTTCCACAAGGACTGAAAGAATATCCACTGAAGATTCCAAAGCCTGTATCTGAGGCGTTTTATCCTTTTCTATTGGGCTGCTGTCTGAAAAACTTTCGTTCCAGTATCGCAGTCGCACAATCCATTCGAAACGGCGGGAATCCGTGATGGGTAAGGCATCCAGCGCACAGCTTATTAACTTCTCTTCCAAAGGCGCCTCAGAGGCGCCCACCAGGAGCGCATGCTCCAGAAGTCGCTGATTGGAAGACTTGATAAAGGCTTCCATGTCAGACAATGAACTGAAATTAACCGGCAGATTATCCAACACGCTGCCGCGAAGCACATTGACCAGTTCACTCTGGGAATGTACACCAAACTTCTGAAAAATGGATTTTAAATGATGGCGAATGGTTTCTTTGGATAAGCAGAGGTTGTTGGCCAGGGTACTGACCCTCTCTCCTCCAAGTAGTCCCTGGGCTATCTGCAGCTCCCGTTTAGTCAGTAGAGCCTGTTCCTTACCGGATATCTGTTTATTGATTTTGCTCATAAAAATTGCCGCTTTAATCGTATACTTAGTTTTATTTTTTACGATAAACAGCCAATAACCCAATTTAAGTGATGCGAACGTAGCTGCGCCACGCTCACTATATCAAAGAACTCCGAACAAATAATATACGACAAACAGGGTAACAACAATCTATACCCAGAAGCAAATTGCAGTGCTTATGGGGGCGGGCACACCATCGCTGCACTATCATCGCTGCACTGCAGGCATAGCTGGCCCTAATTCCTCATAGAACGAATAAGAATAGGTAACAAAGTGTACAAAAAAGCTATAGCTTATATCGTGCAATAGGTTATTTTAGCAAAAAAAATCAGATTGTTAGTCGTCTTGCTTTTTCTCGATACCTTCTTTAAATTGAATCCATGCTAGAGAAGTTCGAGTTGCTCATTTACCTTCATTCTACTGTTTGTTCGAACTTTGGACAACGAAGGTGAGGAAGGAAGCATTTTTAGAAAATGTATTTTTCCCGCGGCCCCTAATATGAAAAAGATAATTTTAACTGTTTCTACCGTACTCTTTCTATTAAGCCCCTGTGCGGTTTCAGAAAACACTTGTCAATCCGCCGGTACGGTGCTGTATACCTTGCACGAAGGAAAGCTATTACTGCTGCTGGCTGACCACAGCATAAAGAAAAAGCGAGGATGGGCAAGTTTTGGAGGCAAATGTGATGGCGACACACCTAAACATTCTGCTGCTAGAGAAACCTGGGAAGAAACACGCGGTTATTATCCGATTGAAACCATAAAGCCGTTATTACGGGACGATTTTAAAATAGAGACAGGTGAATTTGTTGCGTATTTTGTAAAAGTACCGTTTACTCCCATAAAAAACATCGCCAATTTTCCTCTTCCAAAAAATAAAAAAAAATTTAAAGAACGAGGTCCTTATGCTTGGGTCGATTTCGCTGTAATTACAAAGACGCTTGCAAACAAAAAAAAGCATGAAAAAGCAGGTCGTTATCAGTTGCCAGATAACTTGCTGCCCAATAACAAAAATTCAGGCTGGTTGTACCATAAATTTGTTGGTGTTATTCAGCAGGCGAGAAGAGAAAATATATTCCCTCAATTTAAGCAGTAATTGCAGAAATATTAACCGGGATATTCCCCATGCGTGGCATACCAGTGAGCGGATCATAATCCACGTCTGCTCGAACCAATCGCCCGGTATTGCTTCCCTGAGTCAGGTATTGATCATCCTCATCTACCAAACCCCCAAATGCATGCACCATAGCAACAAGACCGCGGCGCAAATTTGCATCGGCTTCCACAATGGCCGGAATAGCATCGTGCTGAGTACTGATACGAATCGAATCGCCTTCCCGAAAGCCGAGTGTTGCCATATCATCCGGATGAATAAATGCCGGGTTATAGAGTTTGCCGCCGTTAAGCTTATCGATGCTTCGACCTGACGAGTTGATAAAATTATTATGTCGCCGCGGTATTAAACGATAGGGGTATGCGGTGTTATTGTGTTCTTTTTTATAATCACTGGCCGCGATTTCAGCCAGTTCATCCAAAAGAGTATTATTGCCCAGCTGAAGTTTTGTTTCGCAGTCTGCGTCTTTCTCCTGAACAAGCTGTGTGACATCAAAGACTTTACCATGCGGGTGCTCGCAAACCTCTGAAAAAGGGATGCGGGCACTCTCGCACATCTTCTCGAACAACTCTTCCGTTGTGGGCTTGTAGTCCTTATTTAGATTGATAAGTATGGGAGGCGCTTCCATAAATTTTGAAAAGCCATAATAAACGACAAACAACAAATCCAGATCCATTCGGCAACCTAGTCCATGGAAAAATTCCCACTCTTCAATCAAGTCAGAATGTTCTGGTGTCTCTACAATACGAGGACTGTATTGCCCATAGGCCGCAGGAAAGCCAAGTCCAGTACCAAAATATTTGATCATTTCCCCGCCCTGACTCATACCGGGGGTTTCCAATGTCATCTTTGGCGCAATAATATAATCAGCCATTCTTGCCGTGGAGGACATTTCAATATCAAGTGTGATCAGTAATTCAAGCTTTTCCATGGCCTCCTGCGTCTTGCGCTGATCTGGCCATGCTGCCATTGGATTGCCTCCAACACAAATCAATGCTTTTACCTGACCTTCGCCCTCCAGCAATATTTCATCGGCCAACGCTGAGGTCGGCATACCGCAGGCCGCATCTCTTAAGTTACGCACGCGCAATTTCTCCCCATATCCCCAACCCCGATAAGATCGATACGCCTGTGCCTTTGGCGTCACGGCCGGCAGCATGGCATTGGGGTGGGTAAATGCTTCGCCCGCTCGTACCCAGCGCCCGCAAAGCGTATTGAGACAAAGCGCTAAATATTCAACAACATTGGCGTGCATGGAAAAACTGGAACCGCTACCGGTGTTTACTGCACCGCCTCGTTTTCCGCCCGTAGCAAACAGGCGTGCAGCTTCTATTAATTGTTCTTCAGGAATATCTGCTCGCTCAGCAACATAAGCCGGTGTAAACGGGGCGACATGTGCTTTTAAAGCCTCAAAGCCTTCGACGTTTTCCCGAATAAATTCTTTATCGTAAAGCAGTTCATCAATAATGATGCGAATCATGCCGGCAAGAATAGTAGGATCTTCACCGGGACGCGGACGGATATGAATTTGGGCGCGTTTAGCCGTTTCAGAAACACGCGGATCAATCACAATCAATTGCATGCCACGTTGTTCGGCATCTTTGAGTTTTTGAGCAGGATTCTGCCCGGGAATACCGGCCGATTTAGTAATTACGGGATTCACCCCAACCAGCATCCAGGTGTCAGCTTGCTCAAAATTAATATCACCACCCAACCAATGCCCATGTGCGGCAGCCGCGATTTGCTTGCCGGGCTGATCTATCGTATTGGACGTGAAAAACATCGGCGAACCGATAGCCCTCATAAAGGCATTGCCCACACCTCCACTAGGCGGGTAAGGCAATGCATTTGTGCCAACATACATAGCGACAGAGCGGGGTCCATATTCATCAACAAGCCGGCGGATTTTATCCGCCACCTCGTCCATTGCCTGTTCTACAGCGATCGGCGCATGCTGGCCATCCGGCTGTTTTTTTTGGCTGCGCAATAGTCGGTGGGGGCTATTGTGCATCTCAGGAAGTGCCCTGCCTTTCGGACAGCTGTAACCCTTAAACATCGGATTATCCGGGTCTCCCTCGACCTTGACCAACCGACCTTCTTCGACAGTAGCCAATACGCCGCAGTGAGCAACACACAATCGACAAAGAGTCGGTCTGGTATGGGAAGTGATCGTGGACATCGCAGTGTCTCCCTGCTTGGTATTATTACGAGTCGATACTACTGCGGGTCCATTCGATTTAACTCACCCATTTGGCCGGGAAGTATTGTTTAATACGGTCTACAGCCTGGCAATAAGGGACGACCACGATGATTGCTGTAACCTGGGATGATTATTGATGACACTTGCTTAATCTTTAGGTTGATCTTTAATTCTCACGCTTTCTTCTGAAAACAATTTAGTATTCTTAGCCTTCATACCTACATAAAACTGTTTGATTTCAGCGATATCTTTCTCGATATCACCCGTCGGGTAAAATGCAGGTCCGACACCTCCGACCTTTTTGCCATAGTCCAGGAAACCGAGGTAAACGGGCACCTTGGCGCCCAATGCAATATAGTAAAATCCCGTCTTCCATGCCTTAACGGCACCACGTGTACCCTCGGGTGGCACTACCAGATTCAGCTCGCCACACCGGTTAAATTCAGCAATCATCTGATCGACTAGGTTGTTTGGAGCGGAACGATCCACAGCGACACCACCTAACCAGCGCATGACGATGCCTTTGTACCCTTTAAACAGTGAATCTTTACCCATCCAATAAATTTTTATTCGCAAGCGGAAGGAAATAAGGATCAAATAAAAAAAATCCCAATTGCTGGTGTGAGGCACTGCAATCATGACGCTTTTAGGAACCGTAGGCGCGACTCCCTTAGGTTGCCAACCAGTAAGCAACAGGATAATCCCGCTGATGAAACGACAGAACGATGAAACGAAAGGAGTATCGTAAATGGTTCGAACCATGACGTTGCGAGTAGCACCTTATTTCTTTGAGGAGAAGGTACTTGCAGCATAGACAGCGATTTTCCCAAAATCTACCATTTTTGAAAAATCTATCAAACCCTCTCCTTAAGAAGAGGATTTGATTGGGCGTGGACTAAAACCGTAGTCCTTGATGGCGGACTCGTTACCGGATTATTCTGACAGCTTCGCCTTAACAATCCGACGCAACAACTTGCCGGTTTCGTTATAGGGCAACTCATCCCAGAAAACCATTAATTGAGGGACCCTTGACGAACGCATGCGCTCTTTCACCAAGGCTTGCAGCTCCTCAACCTCAGCCGTTTTGCCTTGCTTCAATACCACCGCTGCAGCAACACCTTCCCCCCATTGCTCATCGGGAATGCCTACGACCGCAACATCTGCAACCGCTTCGTGCTCAAGCAATACATCTTCGATTTCACCCGGAGACATATTCTCGCCACCGCGCACAATGACATCATCTGCACGCCCTTCAAGAAACAGGAAGCCTTCTTCGTCAATGGAACCCGCATCACGCGTGGGGAACCAGCCTTCTTTGTCCAGCAGACTACCCTTGCCAACATATTCGCCGGAAACCTGTTCGCCACGCACATAGATTTCACCACGCTCACCCGCTGGCAGCTTTTTGCCTTCGTCATCACGAATTTCCACTTCGACACCCGGCAAGGCACGGCCTACAGAAATGAGACGGCGCCTACCCTTTTCATCCGTACTGGCTGCAGCATCACGATGATCCTGTGGGCCTAAAATGGAGATAGTAGAACTGGTTTCAGTCAAGCCATAGGCGTTGGCAAAGTCAGCATTGGGAAATAAGTCCATGGCCTTTTCAATGACAGACAGGGGCATTTTTCCACCACCGTAGGCGATGGCCCGCAAACTGGCCAGAGCCTCCAAACCACCCTCATCCATAATTTCAACAATGCGCGCCAGCATGGTAGGCACAACAAATGCGTTGGTAACCTGCTCTTTACGAGCCGTCTCTATCCAGTCTTCAGCGGTAAAGTTTGGCAATTGAACAACTCTGCGACCGGAATACACTGAACTTAATACAGCTGAGATACCGGCGATATGGTAAGGCGGCACACACACAAGTGCGGCATCCTCTTCCATAGCCGACATAAATTCGACGGAACCCAGAATATAAGAGACCATATGCTTATGGCGCAGCACTGCCGCTTTGGGCACACCGGTGGTGCCACTGGTAAATAGCAGCACGCCTATCTCTTCCTGATCCATTGACCAGGGTTCTTCAAGAACGTTGCCGCTTTTCGCCTTCGCCAGGAAATCTTCTCTGGCATGAACCTGCACATTTTCCTTATCGGTAAAGGCAGACACGCGATCAGGACTGGTGATCAGGTAAGCAGGTGTCACCCTGTCCAGCAGGGCATTGATTTCCTCATCCGTCAATCGGTAATTGATTGGCACGTAAGGAATACCAGCCCAGGCACAGGCAAACATAGCCACCGGCATCCCCAGACTGCTGACATCCAGCATGGCAACATTTTCACAGCCAGAGGCCTTGATTTCAGCCGCTGCCGCGCCCGCCGCGTCAAACAGCTCCTGATAGGTCAGCGATTCATCGCCATTAGTAAAAGCAACGCGATCGCCAAACCCCTGCGATGCCATCTCCAGCAACATCATTACATTCATGGACTTATCACCTGGTAGTTATCAATTGTTCAATTTTAAATCAATCAGAAGATGGCAGTGGCTTGGCTTCTTTTAATACCAGTGCTTCGCCACCAGCAGCCAATGAACCATCACCAGGCTTAACACACAGCAGCTCCAGATCACCGGCTTCATTGACGTAGCGCTTGCCCAATAAAGTACCTTCGGCATGAGCAGCATCCACAGAACCGCCCTCAGCCGTTTCAGTCGCAGCAATCACCGCTGCACCACCACAGCTCAATTCAACATCACCGCCAGGAGCAGCGATTACCATTACTTCTGTTGCGCATACGGCGCTTTTTACTCGAGTTCCAGCTTTCAATTCAGCCATTTTTGTTACACCTCACTAATATGACGTCGCCTATCAGCGACGAGTTAAAACTTATTTTAAATTTCTTATCACGTGCTCTGATGGGTTAGGGTTCATACCCAACCCGTTTGCACAGGCACTAAATAGTCCATGTTAAGTTTGCGTGACTTAAACTTCCAAATGCCGTTCTCACGCGCATACACATCATCGTAGTAACCGGACCCGATCAGGCTTTCTCCGTCCTTGTTGGAACGCAGATCGAGATAACAAACACCGGTCGCACGATCACCCTCAAGGTCAATAATGTGGTTATGCACAAAGGGGTGAAAAAACACCGTCTTTGTTTCCAGCACCTGAGCGTAAACGTCTTGCAACTGTTGACGACCACACATCGGCTCGCGATCTCCGGTATCCATCACACAGTCTTCACAAAACAAATCAAGCGTTTTAGCCACATTGTTTGTCCAGACATAGTGCGCATAACGGCGTGGCAGATTGCGTATCGCTTCCAGATCCAGCAGCCGCTGTACCTTCGCCTCTAGCTCTGTTTCCGCCTCGATATTCGTGTCTCACTACCCGTGTCATAGCGAGGGCGGAAACCGCCCTGCCATATCATCAAATACGTCAACCCAAACTTACTTCGCTCGTTTGGTTGGCTCAATGCCAGTCAATTTGGCCAGATTCAAACCCAGAATCTTTGCCTTGTCTTCGTCTGTGACCTGCTGATAACCCCACTTCTCTTGCAATTCTTCGGGCATATCCAGATTGCGAATATAATCCACCACACGCTTGGTATCATCAAATGGCAAATCAAGACCCAGCACAATTTTATCCGCTGGCATCCACTGTAAGGCAGTACCAATAGCATGATAACCACGATAAGGAGAACGCTCGTACCAGCCGATAATGCCTGAGAGACTCATATACAGGTTGCGGTGTTTTCCACACAGACCGATCAATTGCTCGGTATCAGGCCAACCCGCATGATAAGCAATAACTTCCAAATCGGGGAAGGCGAGCAAGACATCATCCAACTGACGCACATCACAGTGTGATCCCGGCTGCGGCACCACGTAGCTGTGGCCCGTATGAACCGTTAACGGCACACCCAGCTCGCAGGCTTTTTCATAAAACGGCCACAATCGCTTGTCGTTAAGCGGACCGTCATCTTCTGGGGCATATACTTTGCAAAGCTTGGCGCCGCGTTCTTTGACCAGGTACTCAAGCTCCCAGATTGCCTCTTTAAGGCCACGCTTGATGATGGGACCGCAGTTGGCCTCAAGATACATGCGCTCCGGATAGGGCTCGATCTGCTGCATCATAAAACCATTGGTGGACAATGAGACGGTACCACCGGTCACATCCATCATCGGCTCACGCAGGCAAAAGGTAACGTCAACGTTCGCTTCATCCATGTACTTAATCAGCTCAGAAGCGATGGGATGTGGCCATTCGCCGGTAAGATCGCGGCCTGACCAGGCGCGCATCACACCATCAACGCTACCCCACCAACGCTGTACGCCCGGATAATAATCAATCTCGGACATGGTTTGTGGATTCATAAAATGACATTCAGTCAGTGCAACGAAAAAGTCCTGCTCTGCCATGCTGATCTCCTGTTGTTTCCTGTTAGGTTTTATCGTTTTCTGTTTTTTAGTGTGTTGTCTGTCAGTCATTGTGAAACTGAGGAAGACTTACATTTGTTACATCCTACTAATTTGTTTTGTTGCATCCTAACTACGCTGCAATTTGCGCTGCCATGATATGCGTTACAAACCTGTTACAATCGGCCTATTACAAACCACTTCATATCAGCAGCCGGTTTGTCAGCCGCCATCAGCGCGGCGGTATTATTACACTCAGCACCCATTGAGAACAGTCAGCCGTCATAATTTTCTGGCTATGCCTGAAAAAATTCAGATACAATTAAGTGCAACCACCGGCGCGTATCTTAACTGACTCACAAGCCAAACAGAGGTAGCCCATGCTTTGTGTAACAGCAGATGTCCCCAAAAGAAATCTTATCGGCCACATATGATTCGCACCTCAATCCAGCCATGCTTTCTTGCCAGCGCCAATTGATACAAGATACAAATCCGGTTCCGTCGGCACGACCATACTGCCTGAAAAACCGGGGCAGGCAGGCGAAAAAATCAGCGGCTTGCTGTCGATCTCTTGAGGCAGACAGTCGGCTTTGCAAACTATCCATACCACATGATTCATCTCGCAACGCCAGTCCCTAGCGGCCACATCTGTCGCTTTGGATTATGACCGACGCCCCGTGCTGAACCCATTATTTTGATTACTCAGAAATTGAGAAGGAAATAACCATATGACTGTTGCATTGTGTACCTGGGGTGACGCTATCGAAGGCGGCACTGAAGAAGCACTGACACTGGCTGCCAAGGTAGCCAATGCGGCTAACACTGAGCTCAACTGGGTTGTGATCGGCGCAGTTGCCGATTTGGCAGCTGATATTGCCAGTCAATACGGTGTTAAGCAAATCGATAAAATCGCCGATGCAAAGCTCGACGGTTTCGGCCCCGATGCCGTTGTCGAAGCGCTCGCCCAATACTGCGAGCAAGAAAAACCCAACACCATTTTGTTCAATCAAAATATTAGCGCCCGGCTTATCGCACCACGACTGGCTGGCCGTCTTGGTGTACCCGTATTGATGAATGGCTTCGACGTCAGTGTGAGCGACGATTCGCTCAACGTGTCCGCGACCGCTTACGGTGGCGATATTCATGCGAGCTACCAGCTGAATGAATCCGTCAATGTAGTGTCGATTATCACCACCTCCATTGTGGCAGAAGCTGCGGCACAGACCAGCACACCGGCAAACCGTGATATCACGGTTGACCTCAGTGCCATTGATGAGCGTTTTAAAGTGATTTCTGCAGCCAAAGCTGAAGGCCCGCGCCTTGAAGACGCTGAGATTATTGTTTCCGGTGGCCGCGGTCTTGGCAAAGCGGATAACTATGTATTGATTAAAGAACTGGCCGAAGCGCTGGGTGGCATGCATGGCGCATCTCGCGCCATTGTCGATGAGGGCTGGATTGATTCCTCACGCCAGGTGGGTCTGACGGGCAAAATTACTCGACCCGGTTTGTACCTGGCCGCTGGCATCTCCGGTGCCAGTCAACATATGGCCGGCTGCTCGGCTGCCAAAACCATTGTTGCCATAAACAAAGACCCAGACGCGTCGATTTATCGCTATGCCCGTTACGGCATTGTGGGTGACTGTCTGGAAGTTCTGCCTGAATTGATCAAAGCGGCAAAAGCATAAATAACCGTTAATTTGCGGATAGAGAGGTTTTATCCATGTCTGAAGAAAGAGTCCCCTGTGTAGAAGGGTTATTTTCAGAAGAAGGCGGCGCCAAACTCCATGGTGCCAAGTGCACCAGCTGTGGCACCCCCTACTTCCCCAAACCAACCGCCTGTCACAACCCAGATTGTGAAGAATCAAACATCGAAGATATTGATTTTGGCGGTAACGGTGTGCTGTGGAGCTATTCTGTAGCTGACTTCCCACCTCCACCTCCCCATATTTTCGACAAGCCCTTTGCGCCTTACGCGATGGGTGTTGTCGATATGGAATGCGGCCTGCGGTTGATCGGTCAAATGGTCGACAAGCCAGAGGATGTCAAGGTTGGCGCCAAAGTAGAACTGGTGATTGAGCCCTTGTATCACGAAGACGACAAGACATTCACTTCCTGGAAATTCAAACAGCTCTAAGGGCGACGAGGAGAATATAATATGCAAGAAGTCGTTGTACTTGGTGTCGGTATGCACCGCTTCGGCAAGACCGGAGATGACATCGTCGGAACCAAATCCGTTAAAGCGCTCTGCCATGAAGCTGTTGTTGGAGCATTAAAAGACGCGGGTGTTGCCTGGAAACAAATCGAGGCAGTAGCTGCTGCCAGTTCGCGTTTCTCCGGCGGTAAAGGCTGGGGGCTCAACGGTAATGATGTGGTCGAGGATCTCGGCTCTACTGGCATTCCCGTTTACAATATGTCGGCAGGCTGTGCGGCTGGCGGTAACGCGTTTAACGTGGGTTACTCCATGGTCGCAGGCGGTGTCTACGACATGATGCTGGTGGTTGGCGGTGAAGTCATGCCGAAGGGCATGATTCAAACCTCCGGTGTTGAAGAAGCCACTGATCCCGAATTTTTACGCCAGCGCTGTATTGGCATGCCAGGACCTTCCTTCTGGTCAACCCTGGCCCGTCGTCGTATGTTTGAATATGGCACAACCGAAGAGCAATTCTCACAAGTCGCAGTGAAAGCGCGTAAATGCTCAGTACATAACCCCAATGCACGCTTCCAGAAAGAAATCACGGTGGAAGACGTCATGGCATCACCCTATGTGAGCAACCCACTACGCTTGTTCCAGATCTGCCCCGTATCCAATGGCGCGGCCGCTGCCATTATTTGTAGCGCAGAAAAGGCCAAGCAGTTCACCAGCAAACCCGTCACCGTTGCTACCAGCACCGTTGCTACCATGACCTTTGATGATGCGCTGCCGCGTGCCTTGGCTGATCCAATCCCAAGCACTCCCAGCTTGCACACCGAAGCACAAAATGCGGTTAAAACAGCTTTTGAAAAATCCGGCATTGGTCCACAAGACGTCAGCTTTACCGAGCTGCAGGATAACACCTGCTACTACGAGCTGGCTTTCCCTGAAGAGTGGGGCCTGTGTGAAGCCGGTCAATCCGAAAGCTTGCTGCTAGCGGGCGAAACCGCGCCAACTGGCCGCATGCCAATCAATCCGTCAGGCGGCTTTGTCAGCTTTGGAGAAGCTACCACTGCAATGGGTGTCTTCCAGATTGCTGAGCTCACCTGGCAGCTGCGCGGGCAGGCCGGTGGTCGTCAGGTCCCTGACGCCAAAGTCGGTCTGGCGCAAACGCTGGGATTGGGCGGTAACGCCACCGCGGCAATTCTTAAGCGTTAACGAATTTTCCAGGGCTTTTTGCCCCGGATTTCGCCTTATCTTCTGCATCCGGGCTGCGACACATAAAGCAGCTCGGGCATTTCTCAGCATCGTAATTTCTTCCTGTTTCACCCAATCGCTTGAATGGCTGTTATCAACTGTTTGTGCATTGCGCCGGTCTTGACGCTTTTTCGTTTCTCACTCCAATCTTCTCTCCTGGGAAAAAGTGCTATTTGGAGCAGCGCTCCAATAGTTGCACTTTGAAGGACAAACTTCCGCTATTGCTGTGACAGCAGACTGTTAAATCAGTAATGCCATCGACAAAATTGTGCTAGGTACGAACGATCGAGGATCACTGTGTTGACCGATAGCAGACACTCGGTATTTTGAAACTGATAACTGTCCCAGAGGCTGTGTATGGAAAGCTCCAGCTAATATCAGGAGTTTGAATTGCACGAAGACCAATGCACACTTTTTAGAGAAAGCGGGCACTGAGGATTTGCTTATCTCTAAGATTTTGATTTATTTTTGGGTGGACTTCTTCCACTGAGTGGTCCTTCAACGCGTAGGCAAAATGACAGTCTATTGCAGGGAAGTGCAAAGCAGAAGCGGACATCCAAAATATTGGAATTGAAAATAGTCTGACTAGCCATTAACTGGCGCTATGTGCCATTAGCAGGCTTTCCCGGCCTGTTGCCACTAACGTCAGCTTTCATCATTTTTTGTGAAACGCGGATCAAATTCTAATGCTGACAATATGACGGCACTTTCCACCACTGCGGTCGGTCGAAAAATAAGAAATGGACCGGCTGGTCTGAATATACAGACGCTCAAAACCAATATTAGAATTAAATGTAGCCCGAAAACACCCCTACCTTTTAATGCGAATGGCTATCGTTTGTCACCGCCCCATAATCCAAGCTTTTTTTATCAAAGCCATTGTCATATCAGTGGTAACCCTTACATTATGAGTGTTTTCAAGCTGTCGAAATCTTTAACGACACCATATTTCACATGCTTATCAGAGAGCTCTTTGTTGATTTTTTCAAAAAAGCGTTTGGCACAATCAATCTTTGCATTTTCTACTCCCTTTAATTCCATTGAAGACATTGAGCCTTTGGTCTCAGCCACGAAATAAACGTGTTTGACTGCACCCTCTTCGAAAGCAATGGCCCAGTCAGGGTTGTAATCACCTACCGGGGTGGGGATAAAGAAGCCACGCGGTAGCTTGGCGTATACGATGACCTCTTTGTGCACTTCTAGTTCTTCAACAAAGGTATTCTCTACGCCAGAATCAGTGATGACATAGTCATAGATATGCCGCTTAGAAGCTGGCTTCGCTCGGCTGAAGTCATTGATTGCTTGGTTTTCCGTGAAAATTTCAGCATCGTCAAACCTGTCTGAAATGGTGTCATAAGCCAGGTGCTCAATAATGACAGTGGCTTTTTGTTCATTGATAAGCTTGGTTGCCAAAGCAATGAAATCTTCAGGGTTATACTGAAATTGAGTAAATACCGGTTTATTAATTTGCTTAAGAATGTCTGCCACGGTAGAGCGTTTCAGCTTTGTGCCTTCTGATATTTTGCCGAGTAAGTCGTACTTTACTGCTGAGTGAATAGATTGTTTGTAGTCAGCAGTCTCCTTCTCACTGACTTTGAAACTACTGCCGTTATTGACTTGCTCAATTGAGGTGTGATCAAGCTGTTCACCGCGCTCAACCGTAAACTCTAGCTTTCTAACCCTAAGTTTTTCATCAAGGTAGGCAGCCGACTTGTTAATGAGCTCCTCGCTATTGAAATGAACGGTATAAACCGCTTTGCGATTAATCTTACTCCAAAGTTCTTGGAACTCTTTTTTATGGAAATTATCATTTCGAGGGTTAGTTTTCGCTTTGCGTTCGTCTTCTATAGACGGGAGTGCAGCATCCGTATAAACACTATCGACTAGCTGCATGATTTGACCGGAAAATGTTTGCAAGGTCTCTGGTAAGCGAGCAAGCGTGCCTTCACGCTTTGCCTGATGATACGCTTCAGCAATATGGTCTTGATCGTCTGTGTAGTCATTTTTAAGCAAGTAGCGATAGATTTGTTTAGCCATCTCCGGTGTGACTTCAATATTGCCTTCGTCAGTGATCAGAAGCTTTCCTGTGAAGTAAGTTTCATCAGCAACTCTTGGTCTTTCTGAGAGGCTGCTGGCGATATCTTTTTGTAAGGCAGACACGAAATCCTTGTAGCTTTCACTTGCTACCACAGTGAGCCGATTCACTTCGTGAACAATGGAGGGATGATCGATTCGCTCTCCATGTTGGTTGACGGCCAAACGTAAGCCTCGCCCGACTTCCTGCCGTCGAGATACGGTGTTGTCACTGTGTTTTAAGGCACAAATAACAAAGACGTTGGGATTATCCCAGCCTTCTCGCAGGGCAGAATGAGAGAAAATAAAGCGCGTATTTTTCTTTGCTCTTTCTTCATAGCCATCATTTGTTGAGGGATAAGATAGAAGTGATTCCTTGTCTTTCAGTATCAGGTCGTAGGCATCTACATCGTCAGCTTCCGTTGCCCTTTTGCCTAACTTTGGGTCAACTAAATGCTTGGTTTTCTTATCGATAGAGAAATAACCATTATGTGTTTTCTCTAAGTCGATGGATTTAAGATAACGCTGATAAGGCGTGTCTTCTAATGATAAAACCTCGTTCAAACAGACCTTGTATTCTTCTTCAAAAATTCGTGCATATTCGCCTTTATTCTCTTCAGCAGAGTAGTCCCGGTATTTGGCTACTTCATCGATAAAAAATAAGGTAAGCACCTTAATACCCTGATCAAATAACTTTTGTTCTTTCTCTAGGTGGGCTTTGATGGCTTCGCGTATTTGAATACGACGAATGATGGTTTCGTTAATGTCACCACTTGCTTCACCAATAGAAAGCTCAACGCCATTCGTAAAAGAAATAACATCAGTATTGGCATTAATATCCGACACCACAAAGCCTTGGTATTGGTTCAAACCTTCTGACAACTCAAATAGGTTGGTGCCTTTGGTGACTTTACGCAAGTCTTGAACGATATCGCCACTCTTTCGTCGTATCTCCAGCTCTAAACGGGCTACCGGCGGTTTATTCGTCGAAATATCGATGCCTTCTAAAAATAGAAAAGCATTGGTTCCCGCCAAGCCCTTGGCCGTAATACCGCGAACCCCAATCTTTTTAACCAATTTTTGATTGTAGGCGTCTAAGGCATCTAGTCGGTAAATTTTGTTGTGTTCGGTTTTATGGGTTGCCGAGTAGCGGAGAATAAAGAGTGGATTGAACTCTGCAAAGGAATCCAGTGTCTTTTTACCTTCCATCTTTTGGGGTTCATCCAGAATCATAATCGGGCGATTGACCTTGATCACGTCAATGGGACGGCGGGTTTGGAAGTCATCCAGTTCTTCGTAAATACGACGCGCATCTTTACCACGGGCGTTAAACGCCTGCACGTTGATGATCATGATATTGATGCCGGAATCTGAAGAAAAGCCTTCTATTTCATGCAAGCTTTTGGAATTGTAGATAAAGAAACGAGTTTGTTTATGGTACGTCTCCAGAAAATGCTCACCCGTGATTTGCAAGGATTTGTAAACGCCTTCCCGTATTGCGATGCTGGGCACCACAATAATAAATTTGTTCCAGCCATACTGGCGGTTTAGTTCAAAAATGCTTTTGATGTAACAGTAAGTTTTACCAGTGCCGGTTTCCATCTCGATATCCAAATTTACCTTGCAAACTTTGTTGCTGGCTAAACTGGATGACTGAGGCAGGTTTTGCTTACGCTGCAGTTGCTGGATGTTTTCTAACAGTTGCAGATCACTGACTTGAATATTGGCATTTTTAAAGCCTTCATCCAGGAGGTCTTGTGTCTCTTTAACCTTGCCGGGGTCTATTCGGTATCGAGTGGCCGCGTCATTGGGTAACTGTCCTTTAAAACAGTCTACAACGGATTGCACAGATGCAGCTTGGTAAGCCTGATGTTTGAACTTTAACTTCATGCTTGTTCCTCAACCAGCGCTTCAAAATTACCGATCCAGTCATTAAAAAGCGGGCATTGCTCTCTCATAGTGCTGATTCCGATACGCTGGGCAATGGCGATACCTGCTGTCGTTTTGGCAAACTTTCCATACGGCGACCAGTTATCAAGCCTTTTTGATGGTGCGGTTTGAGGGCTGTTATTGATGGATTCAGGTTCGCCACACGCTTCAATAACATCTAGCACTTTTTGCTCTTCAATATTCAGTTCTGAAGCCAGTATATTGCTGTCGCTAAAAAGTAAGGCTTCAAATTCATGCAGTACTACAAAGGGGATAAAACGCTCAGCGGCTCGTTGTTCTGCAAAAAGGGTATTGACCTCATCCTGAGTTGCCTGATTTAGATGCTCCGAAATTTGAGCTGGTGTTAAGTTTTGGCCTAAGGTATCAAGCCCAGGCCACTCTTTCGTTCCGTAGTAGTCAATCAGTGTGGTGACGTACGTGTCAGCTCTTTGTTTAAGATGGATACCTAAATCTCTTTGTACCCGAACGAAACGCACATCCCCACCTTTCTCGCCAGGCTTGGAAACCTGAGTAGCACTCATGTATATTTTCTTGTGGGCAAGGTAAGGGGCTAATACCGATTCAACAAACACTTGTTCGGTTTTCCCCTCGACTATGGCGATCACTTCTATGTAATCACTCATAGCGAGGGCCTCCAACGATGACATTTTTCGTCCATAGTTCGCCTACGGAATAGCTTTCTAGCCACTGTGAGAAATCTTGTTCGTTTAGCCGTTCAAAGGTCGATGCACCCTCTTTTCGATTCACCACGACGATATCGTCAATCGCGAACTGGTCGATTAAGGCTGGCGACTGTGTTGCAACAATTACTTGGGTTCGTTGCGCGGCTTGTTGGATCAGTTCACCTAGAATCACAATAGCCGCTGGATGTAAGCCAAGTTCTGGTTCATCGATAATGATCGTTGAAGGTGGATTTGGCTGTAGCAGAGCAGCGGCTAAACAGATAAAACGAATCGAGCCATCAGATAGGTGATAAGGCTGCATTGGATAGTCTGAACCCTTTTGAAGCCAGCTAATATTGACTTCCTCTTTGGCCCCACTTTGGCGAGACTCTAATATGAAATCATCAAAAAATGGAGTCACCAAACGAATGGCATTTAGTATTGTTTTATATTCGTCCTCATAGCGGTCTCTCAACTTCAACAAAAATGGGCCAATATTTGCGGCATCAGTACGCAATACTTTGTTGTCTTGAACAATTTCATAATTACGCATTCCCGTTGTTGAACTGGTGTCGTGGAAATGGTAAATCTGCCATGCAGCGATAGCGTCAAATACCGGTTGGGAATATTGGGCATCTGATTGATTGTTCAGTACTTCGGCAACCATTTTCGATTTACCGTCGTCACTGTCACCTAACTCCCACCAGCCTGTTGCTCCACCTGAATAGTAACGTGCTTCATCTTCAATGGCACAGCCATCCGCTGGTGTTGGCACCAAGGTAAAACGAAAACCACGACTACCAAAGCGGGTTTTAAAAACCATGTCTTTCGTAACTTTTCGGCCGTTAAAAACAAGGTCGCCCGCGCCGCCACTGTCTCTCACATAGCGATTCAAACTGCCATCAATCATTGTTTGTAGCATTTTAAAGAAAGATATTAAGTTACTCTTACCGGCACCATTGGCACCTACAATCACATTCAGGTCTTTTAGTTCGAAGTCTTTTAGTTCCTTAATGGATTTAAAACCTTGAATACTTAGCCTGTCTAATGAAGTGCTCATATTTGTCTCCTTAGATAGACTTTACGTCGGTATGAGGCGAGAACTGCTTAAAGATCTGCTCTACATTGATTTTTACATCGTCGTCGGCGAATCCGGCATCACGGAAGACGGCTCTTAGCGGTTCGTGTTCACATAGCTGTTTCACAAAGACTTCGTTAATGCCGCCGTCTTTGTCAAAACAGGCAACCAGTGCGTTGGTATCGACAAAAAAGACTGTTTTGTCCTGAATGGTCTTTCGCTGGATTGGTAGAGTTAGATCCACCCCCCAGTCCAGCATGACTTGGAAGAGTAAATCTTCTTCAGTTCGGTCTTCTTTAACGTTATCGACTTGCTTGAAGAGGTCTTCCTGGGAGATGGAATCTGGGGCATAGTAGACTTCGGCCATGTTCGAGCTATCGACTTTTAGGACCCGGAAACCGATATCTAGATTTTCGATGCCTTCTTTGTCTTGGTTCTCTGCTAGGATTTTTTTGCCTGCACGACGAATGCGCTCTTTTGTGATATCAGAAATTGTTTTAAATCCCAAACTGAAAGCTTCCGATTTGTCGCTACATATTTCGGCCAATTGAATTGCCACAAAATATCTGCTTCCATTATCTTCGGCGTTTAGCTCCATTGTGGAGTGTGCTGTTGTGCCAGAACCAGCAAAGAAATCCATTACAATGTCATCTTTATCAGTTAAATAACCTATTAATTGTTTTAAATCTTTAATAGGTTTTGGGTTATCAAAGACTCGAACTCCACCAAAAATATCATTAAATTCATTGGTTGCAGATTGTGCATAACTATAATGCACGCTGACCATGACTTGAGAATTCTTTTCAAATAAATTTGTTCTAATACTAGGTACAGTCTTCTCGTCATCACCAAATACAATTCTTCCATTTTCTACTTCCTCCCAAAACCTTTTTGGAGTTGGGTATCTCCAGCCACTATTAGGTAGTTTGCAGGGCTTTTTGGTTTTTGGGTGAAGAATTTCATATGTTGGCCCATTTCCCCCAGGCCAATTTATATTTCCATCACTTCGATATGGACCTTTTTTGTCAACTTTCCTATAACGTGTTAAAGGTTGTCTAGGGTCATCACTCGGAATTGATCTATAAAAATCCAGAAGTTTCTCTCTGATGATAGTCCAGTCAGTTCCGTACTCTTCGACAAGACCATTAAAAAGCACTTGCAGATCTTCTACACCCTCTTTAAGTCCACGATAGACAACTCGGTTCTCCCGAATAAAATTCGCATTTTTGAAATAAACAAGCATGTAGTCATGACCGACAGAAAAGTACTTGGCGTCATTTTTTCTATTTCGATCCCATACGAGAGTTGCAACAAAATTTGATGCACCAAATATTTCGTCGGCAATTTTCTTTAAGTTAGCTTGTTCTGAATCGTCGATGCTTATTAAAATTACACCATCATCTCTAAGAAAATTGTTAGCTAGCCTTAGACGAGAATACATCATGGAAAGCCAGTCTGAGTGATAACGCCCTCTAGTTTCTGGGTTGCTAACAAGCTTTCCGCCTTCTTCATTAATTTCACCAGAGGCTCTTTCGAAGTCTTCCTTTGAGGCTGTAAAGCTATCTTTATAGATAAAATCCTTGCCAGTATTATAAGGTGGATCGATATAAATCATCTTCACTTTGCTTAGGTAAGTTTCCTGAAGCAGCTTTAGCGCATCCAGATTATCACCTTCAATAAACAAATTTTTTGTGGTGTCAAAGTCGACACTCTCCTCTCGAACGGGGCGAAAGGTTTTGGCAATAGGCGCATTGGCGGTCAGCAGGGCTTCGCGCTTGCCGGGCCAGTTCAGTTGATAGCGTTCTTGTGGACCCTCAACAATATGAGCAGATAACTCTTGCTTTAACAAATCAAAATCAATGGCTTTGGTGAGTTTGCCTTTGCCATTCTTGGCTTCGGTCACACAGTTAGGGAACAGAGTCGCCAGCTTTTCAATATTCTGATCAACAAAGTTGGGGCTATGCATGTTTAGTTTGTCCATTGATCCTGTTTCTCTTAACTCTGTTTTGTGACGGTTGTGGCACTTGTTTGTAGTGCTCTGAGTTCGGTTTTTAACTGGTTCACGTGCTGGTTGATTTCAACCTTGCGATTAAATTGTTTTTCTTTATATAAACGGCTTTGTAGCTTACATAGTTCGCGTTGTTTGTTTTTTATCAAGGCGAGTCGTTCAAGCTGCTGTTTTAAGGTTTCCTGAGCGTTTATCGGCTCAGCAATGAGACTTCTCAATAACTGTTCGTACAAGCCGTTCAGGTCAAGCGTAATGGGCAACATTTGAGCGTTGCTATTGTCTTGCTCACTATTTTGTAAATGACTGAAGAAATAATCACTAACAACCCATTGGGTATTGTCAGCTTCACTAGGCCGTTTATAGGCCATGCAATACTGTGTCTTTCCCTCGCAGTGAAGTCGATAATAAAGCGGGAATGCGATAGCTCTATCGATGGTTCTTAATATACTATCATCGAGGACCAACTCATCCGTTGCTCGTTGCCCTATGCTTTCTTTCAGGACAATATCGAATACCTGTATTTCAGAAATACTTTTCGTCGCCGGAATATTAATCGTTTCCGGTGAAAGCTTAAACTGCCAAATGATCTTATCAATTTGTTGAACAAACTTTTGCTTTACCGCATGGCTAGGCGACGCAAACTTATAAATCTTTTCTTTCGGTAGTTTTTTACCAAAACTCGCCGCTTTGGGGAATTGAAAGACTGTGCTTGAAGCCTGCGTTGTTGGCTGTTTTGATGACATAAGCATTCCCTCAGCACTCATTCGGCCTGAACAATAATAAAATTGATCAGTTCAAAATCATCCAAACCCGCGATGGTGTAAGTCAGGGCCGTTGTTTTGGTGCTTGTGAATAAGCTGTCCAGGTCTTTCTCTTCTTTCAACTCCACCATGGTGGCAATTGCTTTGTCTAGTAGTTCAGAATAGAAGTCCATTTCTTTGCCGTCATTCGTGGCTTGATTAAAGCGCTGGAATGCCGCGTCCAAGGGCTGACTCTTTCCTTTACAGGCTGCACGTACCCTGTCTAACAAGGGCTTAACTTGCATATGATCAATAACAACATCACCATTGTTGGCCATATAAATCAGATAATAAGGGTGTAGGCGATTTTGCTGGTTAATGTTGACGCTATGATTTCGGTTGCGCAACACATAGATCGCACCCGGCACCAAACCATGCGCTAAATCAGCGGGAACCACCGCGTGCAGGCCGTTAGGTAAATTACTGAGGTTGCCATTGGCTTTACTGTAGTTGAGTAAATCCATACGGAAGTCATTTAGCCCCAGGTCGGTAATTGCAATACCGGTTTTAAGGTCTTCCAGGTCAATCACTTCGTCTTGTAGACGTCGGAGTTGTTCCTTCCGATAGGCGACATCGTTTGACTCTACATTAAGTACATTATCGTCACCCGTTGCCGTAATATTGGTGATGATCATGCGGTTCTCGACGCGTTCTTTCAGGTTAATATATTCATCGAGTGAAATATCTGGCCAGTAGTTTACCAGCTGAATGCTGTCGTTAAGAGAACCTATACGGTCTACCCGGCCAAATCGTTGAATGATACGAACCGGGTTCCAATGAATATCGTAGTTAATGAGGTAATCACAATCCTGCAGGTTTTGACCTTCCGATATGCAATCTGTGCCGATTAGAATATCCAGTTCTGCCGGTTCATCCGGTAATATTGCAGCCTTCTCTTTTGAGCGCGGTGAAAATAGTGTAAGCAGGCTTTGGAAATCATAGCCTGTTCCAAGTGTTGACTTGGGTGTACTGCTACCGGTGACTTTGCCTGTGTGTATTTGTTCGGTTTTATAGAAGAAGGGCGCAAGCTGGTCATATATATAGTCTGCGGTATCCGCAAAGGCGGTGAAGATTAACACCTTCTTATTACCAGAATTAATTGGTTGGCTCAGTTTGGCTTCAATGTGATTTTTTAGATGTTGTAACTTTGCATCTTCCTGAGGGGTAACTTTACTCATCTCTTCTAATAAGGCGTCAATAACATCCAGATCAGCGCTGAGATCATGCTGCCATGAAGGTAAATCCATATCGTTCAAACTGATTTTTATTTTTCCGCCAGTGGAGAAGGCATCATCCATGTCGTCGTCTATGCCGGAAAAATCGTCTTCCTCAAAATCAGTGTCTTCATAGGCAGAAGCAACATCTTGTAGGTCAATATGAGTACCATGAAGATCAAACGCTTCGATGCTCTCTAGTGCGGTCTGTTGTTTCTGTTTTAGCTTATTCAGGGTAATACGGAATGAGTGAACGGAGCTTTCCAGGCGCTTTAATAAGTTGGTCACCATTAAGCGTTGCAGGCTTTTCTCTCGGTCAGCTTGCGTTAGCTTGCCTTTGCTGCCAACGTCGGTGTCGTACATGTCTTCGTATTTAGCAATGCGACTGGGTAGTATGTAACTGACGGGTGCATAAACAGCGAGCCTTAACATCGAAAGCTGTTTGAATATCTGGTTAAAACCAATCACGTCGCCTCTCAAAGTGAGGGGTGGGTGATAGGACAGCGGCTTTCGTCTATCGGGGAAACGGCCTATCTCTGTTGTGTCGTAAAAGGTCTCTATATGCTTTCTTGAGCGGGCAATGGTGACGCTGTCGAGCAGTTGAAAGAAGTCAAAATCCAATGAGTCAAGAATGGCGTTGGCGGTACGGGCTTCAGGTGGCAGTTCTGCCCACTCATTGAAGGCTTTTTGAGCGCGCTTAAATATTGCCTCAACAGTACGCTGGGTGCCTATTTTTTCTTGAAATGATCCAGCATCACCTTCATAAGCAAGTGCTAATTGATTCTTTAAATCACTAAATCGGTTGTTTACCGGCGTCGCGGAGAGCATGAGTACCTTGGTTTTTACGCCCGATTTTATGACCGCGTTCATTAACCTCTGATATCGTGTTTCTTTGTCTTTATAAACATCGTTGTTGCGGAAATTATGTGACTCATCGATTACGACAAGGTCGTAATTACCCCAATTGATGCGATTGAGGGGGATGCCGAACGACTCACCTGATGTGCGTTGAAGGTCAGTATGACAGAGCACATCGTAGTTAAAACGGTCTTTTACGAAAGGGTTGGTGGTGAGGTTTCGGTTGTAGTTCAGCCAGTTGTCAGCGAGTTTTTTAGGGCAGAGCACTAAAACGGATTTATTTCTAAGTTCGTAATACTTAACTACCGCCAGGGCCGAGAATGTTTTACCCAACCCCACGCTATCCGCTAGTATGCAACCATTATAGGTTTCTAGCTTGTTGATAATGCCGGTAGCCGCATCTTTCTGGTAGTTGAAAAGCTTTTGCCAGATAAGG
The DNA here is from genome assembly GCA_003353945.1 of Gammaproteobacteria bacterium. Classification (GTDB taxonomy): domain Bacteria; phylum Pseudomonadota; class Gammaproteobacteria; order Pseudomonadales; family PIVM01; genus PIVM01. Next base: position 83,618 of record PIVM01000002.1, on the reverse strand, counting down.
CTATCCTGATATCCCGTCAGATCATTTGGCAACACATCTTCCGAAATATCTTCTAAGAACTCATTGAATATATTGTATAGCATCAAAAAGTAGATGCGCTCGGGGGAGTTTTCCTGGTATATCGTCGAGATATGTTTAGTTAATCGGCTTGTGACATCTTCCAACTTATTCTGATCTGTCCATATTTGGTCGAACAGATTTAAGTAAGTGCCTGTCATGGGTTTATCTTCAAACCGGTTAACAAAATTACTCACAGCATCGCCTTGCTGGTATCCCAGATCGACAGCGGTAAATCCATGGAGTGGATTATAGATGTGCTCTTCGTTACCTTGTTTAACTGCCGCAAATTGCTGCATGGGCGCTTTGGTGGTATTGGAACGAAACTTGGCTTTACGGCGAATCCAGTCAGCGCACTCTTTGGCGATCGCTTTTTGAGTCAACTTATTCTTTAGTTGAATTTCAAAGTCCGTCCCGTAAAACGCTTTTTCACGCTCATTTTTGGATATGTGGAATTCGCGCTTTTCTTTTTTAATTTTGTCGGTGACGTGCTCTTCAACAAACGTAGGTGCAGTAAAGATAAACTCAAAGGAGTCTATTTGTTCAAGTTGCTCTTTTAACGCTTCATAGGCATAAATGGAAAAGCATGAGGCGGCAATTTTTAGTTTTGCATTAGGCTTAATGGTTCGCTTGAGGTCTTCGCCAAGAAGGTCGTTAATGTTATCGATGATTTGCATCGTCAGCCGCTCCTTCTGCTGTCCTTTCTGAAGAGCTTGTGTTTTGTTGGCAATTTATCCATTGTTCCAAATCTACACGTTTAAAACGCCATGCATTTCCGACCTTGAATGCGGGTATCTTTTGACCAGATGCGAGCCGGTATACGGTGCGCTCGTTAACCTTTAGGTAGCTGGCTACTTCCTTTATGGTGAGAATTTCATCGGTCATAGCAGTGTCTTATTATGAATGAAAAGAGAATAAATAGTCATTGGTGTCAAAATAGTACAAATGAGTACAGAGAGCAACGGTTAAATCGTCACTAGGTAAAGGAGGCTTCTGCTGCATGATTTATTAGATTGGATGTTCCAGCTCTGTATCATGGCTGGCTTCCATTTTCTATGAGGGTGGGTGGTCAGGAGAATTGTCCGACAATCAGGTTGCAGCACCTTCTGAACATGCACAACCACGTAAGCGCCAGACTAATCGGTTAAAATGTAGTGTTGCATGCACTTGTCCTGCCAAGGCGTTTTTGGCGTGCCTTTAGCGATTGCCCCCTCCTGCTCTACAACAAATCTTGGATTACACTGAATAGCTATTATCAGGGGGATTATTACTATCTCAAGTTTCGGAGTTCAAATAGCACCAGTATTTTAGCGTAACAATATGATTTAAAATATAAATATCACGATGCGAACTGTAATGTTCGTTTTTTACGTTTCAACTATAAAAATAGACTCAAGTTGATTTGCTGATTAATTCATAAACCAACTATTTTCGGTTTAAAGCAGGAAGACCCCTATTAAAACCGGGAAAATGAACTCCGAAACTTGAGTTACTATAAGTACAAATATTATGGCCGACCGCTCTGGGCGAATTGCAGTAGAAAAGTTGTTGTGCCTTTGTATGGGGAAACAAACCTCAATTGCAGTCATTCAAAGGTCCGGTCTTGCTCAACACGAAAGTCAGCAATGGGCACTTTGATGCCTGACAACATATGAGAATCTGCAGGTGAATGTGAAAACCTAAGGGTCAGCTTTCCGAAACTGCTGTTTGTTATTCGCCCAACCTAGCTGCAGATAGAGACTAGAGTCCCAGCGACCGCAAAGGACAAATTGTTATCGTTGCCGATGATGTTGAGTGATTATCAAGCAGCGTCAGCAAATCGAGAAATCCGGAAGCTCAGTTACCTGATTCGTAGAATTTCGAAACATCATCGCCATTGATTCCACTACAGCACCTATCTGAGATGGTGCTATATAGAGAAAGCAGTCTCCGAGAATTTTCTTATTGCTGGGATTTTGCATCTTCCGTATGCGTGCTAATGTTACACAACGATCGTTCGAGCAAATCAAAAATTGATTGCAGCGCACAAAAAAGCGGTCATTCAGGGCCGTTGCAGAAAATTTATCAAAAAAGTGTTTGTTGGTGGGATTACTCGGACCATTCGTTGATATTATGAATTCCTGCTTCGTGCCAGTTGCAAGAGCGGATTTTCAGAAATAAAGTGCGTGAGCTGCCGCTAAAGATCGTTGCTAAAGTACATCAGAAAAGCGTTTTGTGCTGAGGTTACTCCCAACATTCATTGAAATTAGAATTCCCCGATTGGTGTCATTAATTGATAGAGGGCGGGAAAGACTCTCGTCCTTGCCGCCCTCTTAAAAGTACATGATTTATTTTTTTGAACTAAATGTCTCTAATCGATATGCGCTTTGCCGGAAAAGGCGAAATATAGATTTGCCCAGTCATTATAATCTGTAAGAACACCAATACTATTGTCCCTATTGAGGTCAAAGCTGACGAGAGATACATCAATCACGCCATTACAATTAAAATCAACCGGAGGTAAACCGGGGCCAAAACCAGCGTTTTCGTCAAGATTAGCTTCGTCCAGTGTGTAATTAGTGCCACTGGAATAGTCGATTATAAACTCCGCTGTATTTCTATATTTTGCCAGACTGGGCCAAGGAATATCAGTTCTTTTATAATCACCGCAAAAACCCACGTCTCTATTAAAAAAGTAATAGCGATCTGCAGGGTTATCGCCGGGGTCTACGGAAGGCAAACCACCAAAGGAGTAATCGTAGTTCATTGTAGAAAAGTAGTTGGGTTTATGGTTAACCCAGCTACTATCGCCACCGTGCTGCAGTCCCAAATTGTGGCCAAATTCATGCATCGTAGTCGAGGCCTGATTATTAGCCATAATTATGATTTCCTGTTCAGTATCAACAGGGTCATCTTTACTGCCATTTGCAAGTACACACATCGTACTTCCAGACGCTTCTCCGCCACTGTGAGCAGAACCATCGGGTAGCGTTGAGAGCGCGTATAATATGTAATAAAAGATTTGTTTCCGCGCTGGCGATAGATAAACATCCCGGTAATCATGTTTGGCATGCTTATCCCTGCCACCCTGAAAACTTGCGCTGAAGGCATAGGGAACTTCACCGACACCACCTAGATCAAAGTCCAAAGGATCAATCTCATTATCACCAGATTGATCAAAATAATCACCGACATCGAAATGAAGCGCTATATTGTGAGCAGCGAAGACGCCAATCAGTTTTTCAAACGTTTCTCTTATTGGCTGAACGGAATAATTTGGAGGCAAAAGACCACCATTGGTGGACTCCATAAAGTTGAGTGAGATGAAGAGATCGACCTGGCCAGGTCTTGCGCCCCATTCGTATAACGGCATCCCGTAAATAGTCATTCCAGGTGCTTCATAGGCATCCGGGATACCGTCACCATCGTCATCAGCGCCTGCAGGCCAAGGCGGCACAGGCAGAGATTCGTCCTTAAATCCGTCACAATCGTTGTCGACATCATCAAAAACTTCGATATTATCTGGGTAACGATTTGCGTTATCGTCATCACAGTCATCTCCATTTCCGACATAACCGACCGGTGCTTCCACTGCGGTTTGTATAACACTTGAGTCACCATAACCGTCACCATCATCATCGAGATACCAGTTACTTAACTCATCTATTTCATCATTACAATTATTATCAATGAGATCCGCCAACTCGATGGCCAAAGGATTAATCTCTGCATCGGAGTCATTACAATCTCTGTTATTCTCAACGTAATTCGCTGGCTGCACTGGGTTACGTATTATCACCATGGGATCGCCGAAACTGTCACCGTCGGCGTCGGCATACCAGTCAAGCGTTCCCTCGTCCACCTCGCCGTCGCAATTGTTGTCGACCCCATCGAAGATATCCTCCGCTCCGGGATGAACATCGGGGTCAAGGTCATCGCAATCCGTGTTTGAGGCAACGTAGCCAATAGGTTGCTCTATCGCAGACGAGGTAACTGAAGGATTCCCAAAACCATCCGCATCAAAATCTTCATACCAGTCACTCAACTCGTCAATTTCATCATTGCAGTTGTTATCATAGCCATCGTCCAGCTCGATAGCGGCCGGATTAATCGCGGCATTGGTATCATCACAATCTTGATTGTTTGCTACGTAACCACTGGGTCGCTCTACATCACGAATGCTAGGAGCTTCAGGATTACCGTAGCCATCCATATCTGAATCAATATACCAATCCCGTGGTCCTGATGGTACACAGCCAGTGATTATTATGAACAACGCAGGGATAAAAACTGATATTAATCTATTGATGTGCATACTAGCCTTCCTTGCCGCAATGGGCTTGAGTAAAGCACAGGGTTACTTCATTCGATTGATCTGAGCAGAATACAACGACCCGGAAAACGCTTTTAGTTAATGTTATTTTTTTGCTAATGATCGCTAATGATCGCTAATGATCGCTAATGAACTGACTATATCATAGTGTATGAGCATAAACATACTAATAATGTGTGCTTTTTTCGTTCAGCACTGAGTTTAATATGTGTTTAGGCAGATAAGACTGCCGACAGGAATGGTTTCGACTACAAACCTTCGGTTTTCATCTTTGGCCAATTTCCCAGTCAACTCTCCAACGACTCCTTTTCGCACATACTTTTCCTTTTCAAACATGTTTTTATACTCAAACCAAAATGGCTGCTTTCATGAAGTAGTGCCTGAGTCCCGGCTGGCTGCTATCGCACTTCCACTAGTAAAATATTTTGCTGCTTCGACCGTCAACAATGCGCACTGACTTGCCCTTCTCAGATATTTGAAAATGCTTTATGAATTGAGGGTACGCATTTCTTATTTGTGCAACTAATAAGCTCTCTAGCAGTCCGCTTTAGAGCAGATATTACACCGAGTATAAAAAATCACGATGGTCTGAAAAGGGTGATTTCTTGTCGTTACCAATTGTGCTGAACGAATATTGAACATAGACCGCTTATCGAGAGAAGTGTGAATTGCTAATGGCCTATACCAATCCTGAGCATTTATCCTGATTCTTCTATGAATTCTCAGTTTGGCTACCCACATTGTAGCGTCCGCTTTCTACGACCCAAGATTGACACAATGAATCAATTCAACCGAAACCTGTATGACTGTTATGGGTGATAAACCGACCAAGTTCGTTTACCGGGTATGATAATCATAAACCATGCTGTTTATATGGAGATTCAGAACATAATTGCAAGAGTAAAAAAATAGAGGGATTTCTCTACTGCGTGGTGAGGGGGTAAATCTGTGGTATAGTATTAAAAGGTACTACCTAGTAATAATGAGGATTTCAGTATGGCGACATCGGTTAAACTTGATGACGATCTGAAAAATCGCATCCAGCACCTGGCAGACATGCGGCATCGTTCAGCGCATTGGATCATGCGTGAAGCGATACGCGATTACGTTGAGCGTGAAGAAGCACGGGAGAGTTTCAAGCAGGAGGCTTTGGCGTCCTGGACGACTTTTAAGGAAACCGGGCAACACCTGAGTGGCAAGGAAGCACGCAGCTGGTTAACTACCTGGGGTACGGATAAAGAAACAGAAATTCCTCAGTGCCACGAGTAATTGTCACGGAAGGTGCTGCACAAGGATTGGAGCGATGCAGATTGTTTCTGGCTGAAAAAAATCCTCATGCGGCAATACGAGCCGGTCAAGCCATCGAACGCCAATTCGCGCTGCTGGAAACCGAGCCAGAGATAGGTCGACCGTTTTATGATCTTCCAGAATTGCGGGAATTAATCGTTCCCTTCGGAGACTCTGGTTACTTTGCATTTTATCACTTTGATGTGAAAACCGATTCGGTATATGTGCTCGCCTTCCGACATCAGAAAGAAGCGGGCTACTAATAAAAATTAATAACGACACATCACTGTCAATTAAGAAGCTCCTGTAATACCAGGGAAGCCTTGCATGTCTTGTACGAAATTTCCGGTTATTAGCAGCCCATACGAAACCGTAAATTTCTGTACAAATACCCCCGCAGGTCCTATTAGGGACATTGCCCACCCTACAGCAACAAGTGATTTCATCAGCGAAAATCCTCAATTTCGTGTATTATTAGCAGCCGTTTTTTAAGCCATTTATTTTTAAACTGAAAAAACCGAGTTCGCAATGGATACTATCCCCGCCTATAACTATGTCATTCTGGCTGTTCTGCTTTGTGCCGCTCTCTACTCTTTGTACCTGGGTCTACAGAAAATCTGGCAAGGTATCGAACACGGGAAACCGTATTTTGGCGAGCAAATTACCCGCGATGCCATAATGGCGAAATTCAACAGGGATACCTTTATCAAGCGGGGCTTGCTCTTGTCACGCCTGTTAAAGCGCCCGGCCTCCGGTGTTGCCCATATCATCATGTATATCGGTGCACTGTTATTGATCTTCGGACATGCCACCTACATGCTGTCCTTTATCGGCGTGCCGGTTTACGAAGGTTGGTTTGGTTATCTGTTTATGAAACTCGGTCGTGAATTGGGCGGCCTTATGCTGTTTTGCGGCTTGTTATTTTTCCTTATTCGCCGCCTGATGCCCCCCGAAAGGCTCACTGCGGGCGATAAAACCCGGTCTACCTTTTTGCTGGGTGAACTCCTAATGCTGGCGATCATCATCGCAGGCTTTACTGCAGAGAGCTTCAGACTGGGTTTTGAGCCCAACAGTAATAACGCGGAATTTATCGGCAGCACATTCGGTGCATTACTGGGCAACTGGCTGGGTGAAGAGGGTGCCATTGCCGGTTTTAAAGCGATGTGGTGGATTCACGCCTTGATGGGCTGTGCACTGATTGCCCTGATCAGTCGCGGGCCACTGTCCCATATGTTAATTGGTCCAGCCAATTCCGCTCTGGCATCAAAGCGCCCCGGTATTAACCTTGCGCCTATCAATTTTGATTTTGATGACGAAGACGATGATGATGATGATGAGGACGAAGAGGAAGAAATGACGTTTGGTGCGACCAAACTGTCTGATCTCAATCAGAAAAACCTGATAGATGCCTCGGCCTGCCTGTGGTGTGGCCGCTGTCATGAAGCCTGTCCGGCCGCGCAAACAGGCAAAGAGCTGTCACCCAAGAAAGTCATGGCGACCTGTGCCGAGTACCTGGAGCAGGAGAAATTCGATGACGCCTCTCTGATCGACCTCATTGGCCAGGAGGCCGTCTTTAACTGCACGACGTGTGGCGCCTGTATTGAGCAGTGTCCGGTCAGTAACAATCCTCCTGAAATCATCATGGAGTTTCGCCGCAACTTTGTGATGGATCAGTCGGAAATGCCAGAAACCATGGCAGCGGCCAATCGCAATTTGGAGTCGCGCGAACACCCCTTTGTTGGCACAGGCTCCAACCCGGAAGACTGGCGTGAAGGTTTGGATGTCCCCTTCTTTGAATCCGGTGAGACAGAATATCTATTGTGGATCGGTTGTTCCGTCACCTTCGAGGAGCGCGCTCAGGACATTGCCCGCGCCATGGTAAAAATCCTCGACAGAGCCGGCGTCTCCTACGGTATTCTCGAAGAAGCCCGCTGCACAGGCGACCCGGCAAAAATGATGGGTAACGAGATGCAGTTCGTTGAAATTGCCGAGGCCAATATCGAAGATTTCGAAGAAATGGGCGTTCAAAAAGTGATTACCCTGTGTGCGCACTGCTTCAATAGCTTTGACCGCTATTACCCGGAACTGGGCGCTAAATGGGAGACTATTCCCCACTCCGTGCTGATAGACCAGTTGATCAAACAGGACAAACTTCGACTGGTTAAAAACAGCCATCAGAGCATCACCTTCCACGACCCCTGCTACCTGGCCCGGCACAACGATATTGTTGATGAAACCCGCAGTGCCATATCTGCCGTTGGTGAATTGATCGAAATGCCCCGTAACAAGAAAGACAGCTTTTGCTGTGGCGCCGGTGGCGGCAATTATTGGGGCGGTCAAGGCGGCACGGCCCGCGTCAGCGATGTGCGAGTTCAGGAAGCGTTTTACACCGGCGCTGAGAAAATCGCCACCTCCTGCTCCTTCTGTTTGCTGATGCTAACCGCCAGCGCCACCAAACACACTGAAGAGCGCACCGTGTTTGATATTGCTGAACTGGTGGTTGAGGCTATGCCGGAAGAGTAGGCCTGAGGAATTGGTCAGAGGAGTGGACCGACTCCTTAAAAAACTGCTGTTTTTACACTCAGCAAGGCGTAGCATAGGCCGCCCTGACAAATGTCCCCTATTGATACTTATTAGGCCGGTTACGATTTGCCAACTTTCTGAACTGATCCAGGCAACTCGCTAGAATCATTTGTCGATAAAATGGCTTTGTTTTCAAATAACTGCCTAGAGCTCGCTCCTATTTAAGTTAATAGCAGAAACCACCGGAGCGTCAGGGTCTTTAGTTGTTTGAGCTTTTCGTATCTATTTATATCCAATTGAAAGAAGAGATCCCTCATGAGTGACCCATTACACACCCAACTCTGTGAAAAACTGGGAATCGAGTATCCCGTCGTCGCTTTTACCCACTGCAAAGACGTTGCGGTAGCGGTTATCAACGCGGGTGGTTTTGCCGTACTGGGCGAAGCCATGCACACACCGGATCAGATAGCCGCCGATATCAGCTGGATCCGTGAACGCATTGATGGAAAGCCCTTCGGCATTGATCTTGTCTTGCCTGCATCAGTGCCTGAAGAGAAAACTGTCGAAGAGCTGATGGCGATGATTCCGCAGGAACAGCGCGACTACGAGCAAATGATCAAAGAAAAATACAATGTGCCTGATCCTAAAGAAGCGCCGGATCTGCACACATGGGGCGGATTAGACCAGAAACGAGCACTTAACCAACTTGAAGTCATCTTTGATGAAAAAGTGCCTGTGTTTGCTTCCGGACTGGGATCGCCTGCCTTTATTCTCGACCGCGCTCACCAGTTGGGTATTCAGGTTTGGGGATTGGTCGGCAAACCACGCCAGGCTAAAAAGCAGATTGACGCGGGCGTTGACGCCGTTATTGCTCAGGGATTTGATGCGGCTGGCCACACCGGTAATATCGGTACTTTCTCCATCGTACCCCAAGTGGTGGATATTGCTCGCGGCACGGGCGTTCCGGTATTGGCTGGCGGAGGTGTTACTACCGGTCGCCATCTGATGGCAGCACTGGCTCTGGGAGCAGACGCCGTCTGGACTGGCTCTTTGTGGCTCGCTTCACGCGAATCAGACGTCAACCTGCAGCTCAAAGAACGCCTGATTGAAGCAGAAACAGAGGACGCTATCTGGTCTAACTGTATCTCTGGTTATACGATGAGAACCACACGCAGCCCTTGGCATAATGAGTGGAGCAAGCCTGATGCACCTCCTGTACTGAAGCCACCCTTGCAGATGATGCTCTCGTCTGATTACATACAGGGTTCACTGGATTACCAACGCAAGGATCTGATGACAGAGGCGGCCGGGCAGGGCATTCACTATGTCACTGAAATGAAGCCTGCTCGTCAAATTCTATCTGATCTTGTTGAGGAAGCACTGGACGTACTGGATGGCTTCTGCGGTGAAGATGAGGATTAAAGGCATGCTCTATCCACAAACGGAACACTGAGCAGGTCAAATACGTGATTGAAAAGCCTGAAGAACAAGACGACTCACCTTATCGCAGTGGTCATAACCCTGAGATGAAGGGGAAGAAAGCCGAGTGCGATGGTGGTGCGCAGATTGCCGAAACAAAGTATGCTGGCCGACAGTTTTTTGCTGGCGCACTGACGGGGGATTATCGCGATTACGGCGATTATCCCTGGCGCTGGTATCTGATGTCTGAATTGACACAGAAACCGGAAGCCTATACTTATGACGCGGTCTGGTGTGACGAAGGCAGCTTGATCCTTCTGGACGAATAGGCAAAAAAATAGAGTTTGATTAAATAACACAGTAAAAGAAACCCTGACCTGAAAACGGTTTTCCAAAGGGAGAGGCAAGAATGCGAATTGTAGTGTGCGTTAAAGAAGTATTAGACCCCGATGCAGTTAACAACTATGTGCTAGCCGGCAACCTTAAAATTGGTGACGATGGCAAAACACTGGAAGTTGCTGCCGTACCACGACTGATAAACGGTTTTGACGAGCAAGCCATTGAGGCCGCATTACAACTGCGTGATGCAGGCGTGGATTGTCAAATCACAGCCGTCTCCATTGGCCAGGATTTGAAGGGGCTGTTAAAGCACTGTGCCGCACTGGGCGCCAACGAGATTGTCGCCATCGATGCAGATCTGAACACACTGGATCATCACGTCACTGCCAACATACTGGCAGCTTATATCAATAGCATTGGCGGAGCCGATCTTGTTTTGTGTGGCCGCCAAGCCTCAGATGATGATCAGGGTGCAACGCCTGCACTGATAGGCGAAAAACTTGGCATGCCTGTGGTTCCCCTGGCGCGCGCGCTTGAAGCGAACGACTCAACCCTGCGCGTAACCCGTGTCACACCCGATGGCGACGAAATCGTGGAAGGCGCAATGCCTGCCGTTGTCACCATCAGCAACGAACTGGGTGATCCGCGCTTCCCAACTGCCAAGGCAAAAATGGCGGCACGCAAGAAGAAACCAACCAATATCGCCGCTGCTGATCTGGGTTTGAGTGCTGACGATCTGGCACCAAAGACTATCCTCTGTCAGCAGGAAGTACCCGAAATACAGGGTAATTGTGAGTTCCTCGAAGGTTCTGCCGAGGATGTGGCAAAACAGCTGCTGGAAAAATTGCGCGCTGACAGCACCATTTAACTAAGGCACTTCCTTACCTTGAAAAGCCGCATTCTGCGGCTTTTTTATTCTCGCACTTTTTGCGCGACCACTATTACCCCAGAATTTACATTTACAGTCACAACGCAGATAATGCACAGCTGTCTGAATAATTCTATAAAATTCAGTTGTAAGCGTCGGGCCGGACGATTCAACTCAGTTTTGTAGGATAATACATTTTCGTGAGTATTGGCCTCACTCAATGCCAACATGCCGGAGGCATATCTTGTCTATCTGGAAGTCGAAGCTTACTCTGCACGAGATTAACCACATTACAAAAAATACACTCGTTCAGCATTTGGGTATCAAGATCATCGAAATCGGTGACGATTATATCATTGGATCAATGCCCGTAGATCATCGCACTCACCAACCCATGGGCATTCTCCACGGGGGTGCCTCAGTCGCCCTGGCAGAAACGCTAGGCAGCATTGCTGCTCAAATGACTGTTGCGCCCGGGCATCACTGCGTAGGACTCGAAATCAACGCGAATCATTTAGCCAGCATAAAACAGGGAATGGTTTATGGTGCCGCAAAACCCGTCCACATAGGCCGCTCCACCCAGGTTTGGGATATCAGAATAACGGACGACAACGATAAACGTGTTTGCATTTCCCGCTTGACCATGGTTGTTTTAGCCTCCTGATGAAAACGATTAAAAGTGTGACACAAGCCTCACCATAAGCGTGAAGTAGTTGGTAGAATCGCCTGTCCTAATTTATTCTGAAATTTCACTTCCGTTTTGAGAGCCATAACCGAATGGGCAAGAGTCGCAATCAGCCAATAAGAACAGGCCGAAGAAAAAATGCGAACAACCACGCCCCTTCTACATCCACTATTTTTGATGATCGTCGCAATCCCCGTGACCGTCGTCGCCACAAACAATCGACTAAAATTCCGGCAACGGGTTGTCGCCGACATCATCAGCGACGCAGCCAAAATCGCTTCCATCAACGTGACTGGTGGCTCTTCGCCGATTATGTGGATTTTGAACCTTAGTGCTGCAGAAATAAGCAAGCAAATCCAAGACAATTGCCCCATAAAACATATTCTCCGCATTACCCATTGCCACAAACTCAGAAACTTTATTCTTCATTGACCTGATTCCCTACGATCCACTACGTGAGTTATCGCGCCCTCTCATATTTTCTGAAAGCATTGCAGATTTTTTATACTCCTATATACTGTCTATATCAACAGCTATGTATAGGCGTACAGATATGCAGCAAGCTAACTTCCAACCTGTTAATTACCCCATCTTTCGAGAGACTTTAAACCAAAACAAAGGCCACCGTATAAAGAACCTGGGTTATGAAACTCTACTTTACGATAAGCACAATAAACTCATTGCTTTAATGAAGGCCGCAAGTATTGAACATAGCGGCTACAGTCAACCAACTCGTTATTATATTCGCTCTATGTGTGATTTTACCGCCTGAGATCAGCACTGCACACTTATCAGAGTGACCATTTGCTAACTATTAAAATACACCAGCTGCTTGCTCAAGTATTATTGCGAGCTTATACTAACACGCAGGAGCAATCAATGATCTGAGCTGAAGAGGTTGTTGTCATGAACAGTCAATACTCAATGGGCATGAGCGCACGTAGCGGTGAAAAAGAACTACCATTTAACCGTAGCGACCGACTTTATATCCTAAACGACCAATGGTTTTTTCATACCCGGGAAGGCTTCGACGTCGGCCCCTTTCATGACAAGGATCAGGCCAAAACAGCACTTATCTACTTTGTTGAAAAAGCAAATTGGCCCACTGAGAGGCAACTGAGCGCTTTTACTCACAAGCTAAAAAAGCAATGAATCCATCCTACCTAGAATCATTGCACCTAACTTTTCGGAATAAATAATTTTTTAAGATGAGTAAACTCCGATGTAACAGAGACTTCTATTTTACCTCTATACATTCTTCATCAGAAACAAGCTTGATGTAGTAGCAACACATATTATCCGCTAACACATCCTCCACTTTTTTTCTGTCAATCTCCAGCCCATTGATTCGTTCGTCAGCACAAGATATCTTCCCAGCGCCAGATTTACAACCCAGCTGATATACTTCCAGCGAGTAACCACCCACTTTTATTGTTGATCCCATCGCACTGCGAATCGGCTGATGAACACCGCAGAAAGGACTGACCGCAGCGCCTTCAAAAACACGGAGTTGTTTGGTTTGCTCTGTAGGTCTATTCAATGTATCCGTAACAAGACCAAACTCTGCAGGCATCTCTGGCTTCATTTTTTGATAATTTTTGATTGCTGGCGCGAAGGGACATTGAGGCAATCCAAATAGTCCATCACCATGGTATTCCGCTTTCCCTTCAAACTGCGAAATCGGATTATCCATGCCTTCAATAGATTTAATAAATTCCTCCATATCGGCAAATTCTTTTTTCGACACCTGCTGAGCAGCCTCCTTTGCCAACTTAATTAGTGAGACTTTAGCTGCACCGGGACCAACGATATCGGTAAGGACCCGAATAAGTTCTAAGAAGGAAAAGTGGGCTGCATCGTACTGTTGATTATTGGTCATTTCTTTAAACACCCAAAAGTTTGGTAACTATAATCATAGAAAATCAAGTGTGAGTTTGCCAGACAAATGCACCTTTTTTATGCCTTACTTGACTTGATACAAACTCTCAATTTCTGGTTGTTTCTTTTACAAGCTCATTTCTATTTTTTCGCTGGCAATATAACTATCTTAAAGATGGATTTTATATGAAGCATTACAGTATTTGCTCAATATTGTCAGCTGCACGTTTTACATCAAGAAAAATCAATCCAAGTTTTGCTTTTGGTTTTGCCATGACTGTCACTACGGCATCCTTACCCGCATTGGTCATTAAAACAAATCCATCATCAGCCTTAATTAGCACCTGCTCAAGTTCACCCCTGCCAAGTTCATCGGCAGTTCGTCCACCCAACGAGAGCATGGCAGCACTCATGGCACCAACGCGGTCTTCATCCATGCCCTGCGGTAGCATTGAGGCAATCATTAAGCCATCAATCGATATAACAGCGGAAGCCTCAATATCGGCAGATGTGCCATTTAACTCTGAAAGTATGGAAGACAACATATCGTCTCTCATCGTGTGTTCTCCTTTTCTTCAACCTGATTTTCAATTTATGGTGATATCGTTATACAGTCACCGCCCTAAAATTAACTTTACTATGTACAGCGGCATATCGTGTATGTAAGGCCCATACCAACCTGAGAAATTCATTTCTATCCAAACGTGGAACGCCGGAAATTATCAATGTGAATACTTCCACACCAACAAAGAGCGGCCAAAATCCTAGCTGACTAAATCCTGCTGCATCGACTAATGCCCAGCTGTTAGATTGCATATTGAGATTTCCAAGCAGTAAACCGCTGTGGCGCTCGTGCAATGAAGCCAAATCAGCCCCCAACGCAGACAGCTCTTCTGCAGTTTCGTGTGGAAAACCCGCTGATGAAATATAAAAGCCCTGTTCATCTGCCAGTAATGCCTTGTTCTCGCACGAAAGTGCTTGCAGCAGTTGCGGCAGAATATCCTCCAACTTACCGGTATCAACCTGCATTGGCTCATCAAAGCGTTGTAGAAATTTCAGTTTATCCAAATGTTGCAGCAACTCCAGCGTAGCATCATTTGTCAAAGACAACTGTTGAGATAGGTTCTCAATATCCAAATTCGGTGTTGTTGGAGAACACAGAAATTGCTGTAGCAAACGCCTTGACGCATCGTCCTTTTTTGTACAGGTTGTGTAATATGCTCCAGCGGGTGTTGTCTGAATATAGACTTGATCAGAAGGAACATCACTCATGGCTAATACTCCAGCCCTGGGTCAATGGTAAATAATAATGACTGGACCAGCAATGACACATCATTACGTTCACGCGCATCGACTTCAAACACAGCTGCACTCATTTTCATTTCTCTCAATTTTGTATTGTAGATATCCAGTCTAGGCATGGCTTTTAAATCTGTTTGCGTCACTCCAATTGCCAGTGCCGTTTGACTAATGTAGTCGCGAAATGAATCGATAAAAAAGGCCATATCAGTAAGTGGATCTTTTCGCGTATTATCTAGCAGAAGCACAAGCCCTATTCCACCGTTAGCGAGTATATCCCACATAAAATTAAAACGTTCCTGCCCAGGCGTCCCGTATAGATGTATTTTTTCTTCACTATCTAGCTGCATCACGCCATAGTCTAATGCCACTGTCGTCTCTGACTTACGCTGCCGTGTCATATCTGATGCCTGCTCATTGGTTGAAACCGGAGCCGCATCGCTTATTGCGCCTATTGCGGTCGTTTTTCCTGCCCCGACTGGACCGCTGAAAACAATTTTCAAGCTGCTCATCATTTGTCCCTTATCGCGCTACTGCATGAGATGATGACTCACCACCTACAGTATGTGTGAGACGCCCCAATAGCTTTCGCAGCACGGAACGTTCCCCCATAAATCGTTTTTGTTGCACTTCGAACAGCGAGTCCACTGTGCGCCGACTGACACCTGCGATTCCAAGTGCGTTAACCGCACTGTAAAATCCGAAAACATAACGCTGCGGTATCTTAAGCTCCTTAATAACATCACATAATGCGATTGGCTCATGAGCAATTAATGCGGCAATCCTCAATGCATGCGGCGTTTGCTGCAGACGCGTTAGGTTGGGCCACTCTGAAAGAAACACAGGTTTATAAATATCCGTGTTATCCGGAATACGCCCCCTTGATGACCATAACGAAATTTTCCAGATAAACGACTCAATCGTGCAGCTTCGCACCGCACGCCCATGTGCTTGCAACCGTTCTTTGACGGTCTTATTATCAATACTGCTAAATGTTGGAGTATCTTTCGACTCTAATAGGCACATGGGCCTTAACACACTATCGCTTAGCTCAGTCATCGCCAGATGATTAACCCCATCCAGGTAAACGGCATGCTCCAGAAACTTAACTTCAACAGTCTCCCTATTTTGTTTGGCCAAATCCCAACCTTTCTGTAATGCTCCTTGAAACATATTTTTTGGCGAATAGAATATTTTCAGCACATCTCGTGGTTTCTCCAAGTCCATATCAGGATGACTACCAACAAACAGCTTCTCATCTACTACACCTATAAGCTGCGCTGCTTGTGCAGTATCGCGATACTTTTTATTTTCGATTGCGGCGGGCGTTCTTTTTACTGCCTTCTCCTTTACTTCCTTAATTGTATTGATTTCACTTTTCTCTTTCCCATGATTATTTCTGGAAACATCCGACGATATTTGAGCTCCTACATTTTTATGTGTTTTTTTATCAATAACATCCAATAGCTTGGACAACTCCACGTGCTTAATTGGCTTGCGTACAAGATGGCTATTTGGAAACTCAAATTCAGATTGGTGTGTTGATAACACAATCAACTGGCGCTCTGAAAAGGATTGACAGAACTCCTTCACTTGCTTACCAATGTTATATGCATCGATATCTACAATCGTTATTGAAGCCTCTTCATGTTTTTCAACGTGCGCATATTTATCATGACAGGAGATCTTAAAAAATAGCTCAAATGCTTTAGTAGAACGGTTATCCAACCCTATAAATGATATCAATGTTTGCCGCGCATTCTTGCTCTTTACCGTTTTGTTAAAAATCATAAAGCAATCGCCTCAACTTTAGCACAGCTAACTAATCGTTTTCTGTAAAGACAGAGGAATCACCTCTGTCTTTGTTAACAACTGGCGTGAAAAAGAAATCAAGCGTTGCATTTTGTCGCAGGATTGACACAGCTCCAGCAACTGTTTCGCGTATTTCTCATTGTCAGGTTCGCGCTCCAGTGCCGACTCATACAGATCAATCGCCGCATCCAATTGACAGTTTTCAATATAGGACAAAGCGATATCATCAATACCTTCTTTCTTATTCGGCGTATCTAAATCTGTCATGTAATCGGCAAGCACGCTGGCAGTATTACCTGCAAAGCAATACGCAAAAAGCGATGTTACCGGGAGCCACTCTTCTTTGGATGAAAGCCTATTTTTTTCAAGGCATTTTCTAAGTATCGCGAATTGAGTATGAGTAAGATTCTGTCTTGAAAGCAGCAGCATACGCCTGCGCAAGGCCATACCCACTTCCTGTAGGATCAGAAACAAATCGACAACGGAAGGGAATAAATAGGTTCTTAATTGCTCGTTTTGACAAAGCAATATCTTACAAACATGGCATTTTAAATTTTCTTTTTCCGACAAAATACGATAATTAAGGTATCTGAGAAAACCATCATAGTTATTCTCTTCAACTGGCGGGAATAGCTGCTTCCCTGACATATAATAAAACGAAGGTTCAGTTACTATATTGTGATTACCTATTAAACTCATAATAAACTTAACCTAACGAAATATGTCGTTCAAGTTGTGCTTTGGCGTTTGCCAATATCTTCGTCACATACAAGTCTAGGATCGCGAAAATTATCACGCCAATACAATTCAACAAAGTAAACAATATTATATGTTAGATGTGAAACACTTCAAATGCTAAGGTCATAGTTAATATTTGATGATAACCATTACTAGTAAAAGAGTGTTTAGATATCGTTTGTTTGAATAAAATAAGATATTTTTTTTATTAGGAAGGCTGCGATTTCTGTTTCGGATAAAGAAAACACATACCAGAATTTACTTCGTCGTTAGTTGAAAATTGAAATAGAAATAGTCTCTTTATAGATGAAATTTAGTGAAAATCAGATTTTTGCATAATAGTCATAGTCCGATCTTTAAAAAAGAAATTTCAGCTTAAAGATAACAAAACATCTGACAGCCAGCTTCCTTTGCCACTAGCTTGCATCTCTCACAAGGGGATTTTGGCCGCCACTCACTGCATATTTTTTACACAAGCAATAAACACTTCGCAGCCCCTCCCTGCCTCGCAGCCAGCTCTTTTGCTACTCACTCGTATGCCGGAAACAAAGCCCTTACATCCGCTCCATCACTTCTATGCCCAATAAGTTCAGCCCTGTTTTTATTATTCGTGCCGTACCGTCGCATAAACACAGTCGGCTATGGCGTGTTTGCGCCTCTACTCCGTCTTTCAATATGGGGCAGGCTTCATAGAATTTCATATAGCAGGAAGATAATTCGTAAAGATAATTACATAACACGTGTGGATAGGCATCCTGCGCAAGTTGTTGCAGCGCTTCTTCAAATTTTAATAACTCAAGCACCAAGGCCTTTTCTTCTTTTGTCGCTACGATAAGAGGACCGTTCAATGAATCAGGCAGTTCATTGGCCTTGCGAAAAACACTCTGAATACGCGCATACGCGTATTGCAGATAGGGCGCGGTGTTACCTTCAAAGCTCAACATCTCATCCCAGCTGAACACATAGTCGTTAGTGCGGGTCTTACATAAATCTGCATATTTAACCGCACCAATCCCCACCTTATGAGCAACCTCCTGACGCTCTTCTATCGGAAGTTCTGGATTTTTTTCTTCAATGATTCGACCAGCGCGCTCGACAGCCTCTTCCAATAGCTCAGCCAACTTGACTGTACCACCACTACGCGTTTTGAAAGGCTTGCCATCGTCACCCAGCATCGTGCCAAAGGCATGATGCTCCAGGCTGCAGTTTTCCGACACAAAGCCCGCTTTACGACCCAGCATGAAAATCTGTTTCATATGGAGCCCCTGGCGCGAATCAATAAAATACAACACGCGGTCAGCCTGCAGGATTTTCGAACGATAGCGAATTGCGGCTAAATCGGTCGTTGCGTAAAGATAACCACCACCGGTTTTCTGAACGATCACAGGAGAGGGATTACCTTTTTTATCCGCCAGTTCATCAAGAAATGCCACGAGGGCTCCATCGCTTTCCTGCACCAGATTCTGCTTTTGTAATTCGTCAACAATCTCGCCAAGCTCTGCGTTATAGGCACTCTCAGCCCGCACATCTTCGCGTGTCAAACTGACATTAAGCTTTTGATAAATCTCTTCACTGTGACGCAAGGAGATATCAATAAACTGTTGCCAGAGCTTACGGCAATGCTCATCACCCGATTGCAGACGGACAACATAGTCCCTCGCCCGCTCAGCAAATGACGGTTCATCATCAAAACGCTTTTTCGCATCACGGTAGAAGGTTTCAAGGTCGGCCAGTGCCGCACCCGTTAATTCCATACCTTTAGCCGTTTCATCCTCAAGATGAGCTATCAACATGCCAAATTGGGTTCCCCAGTCGCCGACATGATTTTGTCGAATCACCCTGTGTCCCAGAAATGACAAAACGCGCACCAATACATCGCCAATGATGGTGGAGCGTAAATGCCCGACATGCATTTCCTTAGCAAGATTCGGCGAGGAATAATCGATCACCACGGTCTGCACATTCTGCGCCTGCAGGCCAAAGCCCTCTGTGGCGAGTTCATTTTCAAGCTGACTGGCCAGCCAGTCGTTGCGCAAGTGAATATTGATAAAACCGGGCCCTGCTATCTCCACCTGTTCGGCAATATCATCAAGCTCAAGATTTTCAATAATACTGCTGGCCAATTGCCGGGGGTTGTTTTTCAAGCGTTTAGCTGCGCCCATGGCACCATTAGCCTGGTAATCGCCAAACTGCGGCTTGGTGCTTAAGGCTACCGCAGGGGAACACTCAGCCGGAATACCGGCAGCATCCATGGCCTGTCGGACTCGGGTGGAAAGAACTTCTCGGATAGACATAATATGGAACCTGCAAAACAACCGTTTTAAAGTGGAGGGGGGATTGTAACGGCTGTTTGGCAGCTTGCAAGACGCCCTGTCAAAAAGCACTCACTGAAGATACCCCCTCCCCGGGGAGGAGGGATAAAAACACTGTTTTCTGGATCGCTCGCTAACTCATTGGGATGGAAAACCGCTCAATATAAAAGCCAAATCGATCCAGTATCTGTTGCTCAGTCAGACCGTATTCCTCCAGTTTATAGCCATGCCTGCCATGTTTTCCCATGGGATGAGCATCGGCATAGGATTTTATGGCCCCCGCCATCTGCCCGGTCATGGGCAATTCGAAATGCTGATAAATCTGATCAGCCGTACGTAAAGGATCGGCAACAAAATCATTAAATTGAATATCAATAACGCGCTCTGCACTAAACTTTTCGCGGGCAACAAGGCTGGCCTCCAGCTTACGCGCCAGGTACTCCATTACCACCGGCCCCAGCTCGGCCTTATCCAGATCCTGACGCCCCTGCATCAAGGCTGCCATCATGCTGGCGTAGGAAGTAATGCACTCCAAGGGATTACGATGCGTGATGACCAAACAGCAATCGGGAAACATCTCGACCAGAATATCCAGCGCCCAGAGATGACAGGGCGATTTTAGTAACCATCGCTCACCGGGGCGTTGCCATTGCAGCATACGCAACAAATCCGCGTAATAATGATAGCTGGGGCGCTTATCCAATTGCTGAAACCAGGAACCGTAGGGCTCCATCATGGTTTCAACGCCAAACTGCACATCCTGAAACGTATGGTTCAGCAAATGAATGCATTCTTCTGGCGTATCGGCCGTGGTGTGATGAATCTTGCTGAAATCCGATTTTTTGTTCATCTCATCATAAAACTGCTTCATGGCGAGATAACGTGAATCTGTCTCTCCAGGTTTCAGATCAACAGGGTCAGGATTTAAACCCTCCCACAACCTCAGGGGTCGTGCAGCTGGATCATTTGCCAGCAGGTTCAGCAGCGCAGAGGTACCAGTACGCGGCAGCCCGGTCAGATACACTGGCCGCCTGATGTTGACCTGGCGAATGTCAGGATGATCTTTGAAAGCCTGCTCAATACGCAGGCGTGCAGCCAATAGATCAATGATCCGGCGTCGGCTACGCTTGCGGCCCCTCTCGTCATAATCATTGTTCTCGTATGTCTCAAGCAGCTTTTGCAGGCCTTCCCTAAAATCGTCACTGCCGAAATTATCCAGCCCCGCTTTTTGGCGTGCATCGGCCAATATGCCCTGCAACTCAAACTTCACGTCAGTCATTGGTCAACTCCGCCAGTTTCACTAATTGACATTGAGGCTGCGGATACTCATCAGCCCGTATCCAGCGCACACACATGGTGCCGCTATTACGACCACAGGTATCCATCCAGTTTTCGACGCCAGGATCAGTTTTGGCAACCACAATACGCACTGAGCCATCGTCGCGATATTTTGCGGTCAATTTATTCAAATGAACGGGGAAATACCGGTAATCCAGGCTTTCCAGCCAGTAATTGGCCAACTGGAAATTCCAGAAATTACAGCACGGTGGCCTCAACTCAATGACCAAGGCCTCATCATCGGTAAACTCAAACCAGCTGTGGTAATAGGCAATATTGGGGTCACCTCCTGCACGCAATGCCACATCTGGATCAAAACGCGGCAGTTCATTCGGATGTTTACGAAAATCCTCAGCCCACTGTGCAAACAAAGCCGACGTACCATGAACAAAAAAAGCGGCGCTTTGCAGAGCCTTGTCGATTCTCGCAGGTTCAAACGGATGTGGCTGATTGGGACCATCAATACGCTCGATACTGACATCGGCCAGCACTTCGTTATTATGGTCAAGCCGAGTTTGACGCACCTGCACCATGCGGGTCTCAGACTTCATCGCCAACCAGTTGCCTGCCTGTTTCTCACTGGAGACAATCACCTCAAAACTGCCATCTTCTGCGATCTCCATATCGGCAGCCTCAAGATAACCCGTCGTATCCAGGGAACCGGTTTTGCCGTAACCCCCAGCTTGCGTGCCAAAACCAAGATAATGGACACTGCCGCGCTTACCCGTAATGCGATAACAGTAATTGCCGTTGACTGGTGCGGCCAGATAGACATTGTCCGGGTTGTCCATGCCCATCTTGATGGTTTCATCAACCGCTCGACTGAACGCGGGTGCTTGCGTATCCGCCGCTTCCATATAGGAACGCAATGCAGCACGCGTTAGGCGTGAAAGATAGCGCCAACCCTCACCTTTCACCAAGGGCGAATCAGGCACCGATTCGGCCAGCACAACCTGTTTGCCAGCCTCCTTTAGAGCGTCGCAAAAATCCTCCCAGCAACGCCCATCCATCACCCGGGCCAAGGCCTCATCCTGATCACTCATAGACCAACCTCTTACTTTATGTCTCGCAGATTATTGTGTGCGTTATCAGTATGCCCACAGTAGAGCGTAATCGGCCAAACCGGGGAAACACCCGTATGGGTGACAAGCAATTATTGACTCATAATTCCAGCACAAACTAATCACCTGCTTATGGCTACTAGATTTCGCTCCACCGCTAAATGAAAACCCAGCTCACGCTTTGTTTTTCTTTTATTATTAGCCTGTTAGCAATGCAACTAACGAAATATGGCTAGTTATCTCACTTTTTGCTTTGCAAACTTTTTAGGACAAAGTTAACATTGATTCGTAACGAATATCTTTGATTGTCAAACGATAACACCAGGCTGTATAAGTTATGAACAGCAATTTGAGATACAATATAAGATACAATAAAAACAACACAGGAATGAAAAACAGCCCATGCACTCACTTCAATCCCATAGTCTCATCAAGCTGACTTTAACCGCTCGAACCGTTGCCGCCTGTCTCATAACAACAACGCTGCTGTCCAGCCCATCGGCTATGGCAAAAGTAACCAAACAAGAAGCAGAGCAACTCGGTACATCACTAACTCCCATGGGAGCCACCATCGAGCCGAATAGTGATGGCTCCATTCCCGCCTGGACAGGCTCTATGCGCGGCACCCCAGCGGGCATGACGTATAACGGCAGCGGAGATAGCTACCCAGATCCCTACGCAGAAGAGAAAGTCCTATTGACTATTACTGCCGAGAACCATAAGACGTATGCAGACAAACTTTCGGACGGACAACTGGCTCTATTTGCAAAATACCCTGACAGCTATAAGATCCCGGTCTATCCCTCACATCGAGATGCCCGCTATTCCGAGCAGGTTGAAAAACGCACCAAATGGAATGCCACTAACGCCGAATTGGTTGGTGGCATTGATGGCTTACAGCATTTTACCGGTGGCGCGCCTTTTCCTATACCCAAATCCGGTGCCGAAGTGTTGTGGAATGCGAGGCTGAACCAACCGATTCCCATTTCCGATACTCTGTTTGACGAAATCGCCGTGTTTTCCAATGGCAAAATGGAAACTCGACGCTTACACAGCCTGTTTGAAACGCCCTATGCCTACACTGAAAGACCCATCGGTGACGTGGATATCGGCCCTAACGCCGGCTTGGTTTTCAGCAAGATCGTTGCGCCGGCGCGAGAAAAAGGCAAGATGGCGATCGTGCACGAACCGCTGGATTACGTGCGCTACAAACGTAACTCCTGGATTTTATTACCCGGCACCAATCGAGTCCGCCGCGCCCCCCTGGTTGGCTTTGATACACTGGACGGACCGGGCAGTTTTAAAACCATTGATGAGAGCCTCGGTTTTAACGGTTCCATGGAACGTTACGAATGGAATCTGGTGGGGAAAAAAGAAATGTATATCCCCTACCATGCCTATCGCTTTGATACCCCTGAACTGAATTATGAGACCTTGCTGACACCCAAGCATGCAAATCCCGACTACATGCGTTATGAACTTCACCGAGTATGGGTCGTTGAAGCTACTTTAAAAAAGGGGATGCGTCACCTGTATGCCAAACGCCGGTTTTATATTGATGAAGATAACTGGTTGATTGTTATGACTGAAAACTATGATAGCCGCGGCGAATTATGGCGCATTGGCATTCTCAACACATTGTATGACTATTACCTGAAAGGCTATATCTCCCGCGTGCATATGAATCATGATATGCAGGCAAGCGCTTACGTGGCAACGCGCCTGGTGAACAATACTCGTCCGACGAAATTTAATACAAAGCCCAAGGGCAAAAGGTTTTTCACCCCAAAAAATCTGCGTAAAATGGGTCGTTAATAGACAGGCAAAAGAGCAAACACCTCTCCGCTCCACCATCAAGCGGAGTCAAGATTTCATGGAAAACGGGACGAAAACAAACGTTACTCAATAATTGAGCGTATTGGCATATCACCCCATACTATGCTTTACTTAAATCCAAGCGCTCCGGTGAGAATTAGCCATGAATAAAATCCTATGGACTGAAGAATTTAGCGTAGGTGTGGCCGAATTTGACCAACAACACAAAAAAATCATTGGCTTAATTAATCAATTAATCGACAATCAGCACGAATCTGTCCACTCAGAACTCATTTCCGACACACTAGCTGAAATGACCGAATACACTTTTCAACATTTTCGAGACGAAGAGGCTTACCTCAAGCAACATGACTACCCTCTGCTTTCAGAGCATACTGAATACCATAAAGCCTTTCGCCTAAAAACAGCTAATCTCTGTGACGCTGCCACAATGCATGTAGATGTTGTACCAAAGAAAATCCTGCTCTATCTAAAAGAGTGGTGGACTCAGCATATTCTAGCGGAAGATATGCAATATAAGGGCTTGTATGCGCCTTTCGCCAAGACCAAACTACCGCATTATCATCGCCAGTGCTAAGCTCACATTCAAGCCTATAACGCCGTAAAATAAGAAATGTGAGTTATGGCTCTTCATTCTCATTACCGACCACCACCACGTAACGAGGCGATTGCATTGCTTCACTTCGATGAAACTCTTTTATCAATTATGCTGTCATACTGTTCAAGTCACCGGATTACAATGCGTTGTAAATTATCATCGCGTTTCACACATCCATAATAACTGTTTATACTACTGCTCCTTTTCGTGATAGTACGCTAGGCAATGATGAGAGATGCCATGAATTTCACCCGTTTAAGTTGTGTGCTACTGCTCAGCACACTGAGTTTGATTGCCTCCTGTGGTGGCAGTAGCAGCAATAATAGTAATAATAATACCAGTCTCCATTTGTCTGTCGGTCATATCAACGTCATTCACGCTCTCTCTGATGAAGCTGCTGTTCAGGCTTGGTTGGGTCAGTGCGAAACTGTCACTGAAGACACTGAAAATATTGAAAATGAGGTAGGAAGCAGAGCACTTTCCAACTCTCAAAACCAGAACGCGTTTTCCTATAACCAAAGTTCAGGCAATTTGTGGATTGAAATTGGCGCTAAAAAAGAAATCTCCTTCTGCGCACTTGATCCTGACAGTGATATTGATGAAGACAGCGATGCTAACAGACGGTTCTTATTGAAAGAGACGTTCAACATAGAAGAAGATAAAGTGACATACCTGGCACTCATTGATACTGAAAATGGGCCAGATCTAATCACAATCCCCAGAGGTGTTGACGAACATGCGCTGGACAACAAATTCAACATTACGGCAACCAATCTGGCAGCAGATTATCCGCAACTCGATCTTTATGTGCTGGCTGCTGGGGAAGAGCTAAGCGATAAAGGGAATGCAGACTTTGAGCTAAACTACAACGACGACCAACCAAGCATTGCAAGAGACTTTTCCGCAACCGCATTTGAACTTGTTATAACCGAACGCGAGAATCCATCCAACATATACTACAAGTCAGAAAAAAAGGAGGGGCACCAAGGCACGGGACTGGCCTGGGTGATCACGCCCTATTTCGGCCCCATCAAAGAAGGTGCGAATGCGAAAGAAAACGTATTAACTGTCAGTCTGCTTGCCGGCGATAGATTAGCCGCCTGGAATCAACCCAGTGAGCTTCGCTTTGTTTCTGCTGTCACGACTGAAGAGGGAATGGATTATTTCCTCGATGAACCGGTGCAAGGTGAACAAATCGCTTCATCCAATCAATACGGCGATATTTCGTCATCGGTCATCGTTGATGCGGGCAGTTATAACCTGAACATTACACAGTCTAACCAATTGGAACCCATTCTCGTCGAACCTATCACGATAGCAGCTGGTTGGCATTACACGATACTCTCTATTGATATCGAAGTAGATGAGGCCAATACCATTTTCATAGTGCCGGTGGTAGAAAATGCGCACACGGTCCCCGGGCAGTATTCGCTATATGTTACGAATCTCTTTTTTAAGGCTGGTGACTATGGATTATTTGATTTCCTGGGTCAATTCGATATAACAAACAGCGATTTACGGGTGTATATCCTGCCCGAGAAGAATGGCAACAACACTGCGGATCATGTTGATGAACAACCCGTCGGCACAACTGCTGGGGGTGTCGAGCCAGCTCCTGAAGATAATAACCTTAATCTCACAAATATCCTGCCAAGTGGTTTTGATTACCTGCAAACCTTGAGTTATAACCTGAGCTTGGGAACCTATTACCTCTGGTTTGAAGTTGTCGACCGAACTACACCTGACACAGAACCGCTTACCTTCGGTCCAATTACAATTGATGCAACAACTGCCGGCAATGAACACTTGTTGTTGATGAAAAATCAATCTGACCAGTCTCTGCAGGAGCGCACCGTATTCCGTCGTCTCAGTCCGCTCGATTAGACAGCCCTGCGCTGCTTAAGAAAATCCGCAAGGTAGCTGACGGTATGCGATTTTGTGTTCCTTTGCGCCAGGCGGATGGGCTCACCCTGCGCAATAATCCGGCCACCTTTGTTACCACCCTCTGGCCCCATATCAATCAGCCAGTCGCTGGCAGCTATGACATCGAGGTTATGTTCAATCACTAGCACTGAATTGCCTGCATCGACCAGCTGATGCAGTACTCGAATTAGCTTCTCTACATCCGCCATATGCAGCCCCACGGTCGGTTCATCCAGCACATAGAGATTATGCTGATGCAGATGGGGTCGCACCTTTGCCAACTCCGCCACCAGCTTAATACGCTGAGCTTCACCACCACTGAGCGTCGGACTCTGCTGACCCAGCGTCAGATAACCCAAGCCCACTTGCTGCAGTAAACGAAGCGCCTGATGCACGGTCGGTAAAGCGGCAAAAAACGACTCGGCCTCATCAACATCCATCATCAGCACTTCAGCAATATGTTTGCCTTTATAGCGAATAGCCAGTGTTTCCTCATTAAAACGCCAGCCATGACAGACTTCACAATTGACTCGCACATCCGGCAGGAAACTCATTTCCACCTTACGCATGCCGTGACCACCACAGGCATCACAACGTCCCCCGGCCACATTAAACGAAAAGCGGCCCGGCCCATAACCACGCAGTCGTGCATCCACCGTATCGGCAAAGAGTTTTCGAATCGTATCCCATATACCGATATAGGTTGCCGGACACGAGCGCGGCGTCTTGCCAATCGGTGTTTGATCCACTTCAAGAATGCGCTGTAAGGATTGCCAGCCCTCTATACGTTCACAACCACGCCATGGCGATTGTGTCTTGGTCTTGGTTTTCGTTTGCAATCTGCCGTGAAGATTATCATATAACACTGAACGCACGAGCGTACTCTTGCCGCTACCACTGACCCCACTGATACAGACCAGTTTTCGAAGAGGAATGGACAGCTGAAGATTTCGAAGATTGTTTTTCTTAGCCTCAACAATACACAGTGTTTCCTGTTCATATTGCTGGCGCCGGTCATCATCACGAAGGTCTGGCAGTGGATGAACCAGGGGTTGCTTCATAAACCGGCCCGTCACCGAGCGCGGGTTTCTGCACAGTTGTTTTAAAGAGCCCGTTGCAACCACTTCACCACCGTTAACACCGGCAGCTGGTCCCATATCAATCAGATGATCAGCTTCGCGAATCGTGTCTTCGTCATGTTCCACGACCAGCACTGTGTTACCCTGTTGCTGCAATTCGCGTAGTAT
This sequence comes from Gammaproteobacteria bacterium, assembly GCA_003353945.1. Lineage (GTDB taxonomy): Bacteria > Pseudomonadota > Gammaproteobacteria > Pseudomonadales > PIVM01 > PIVM01. The sequence goes on along the minus strand of PIVM01000002.1, from coordinate 56,086 downwards.
CTCAATCAAACGCCGATTATCACGGGTGTGCAAACCAATAGTCGGCTCATCCAAAATATAGCAGACCCCTTGCAGCTTGGAACCCAGTTGTGCAGCCAAGCGGATGCGTTGCGCTTCACCACCACTTAAACTGGGCGCTGCTCGATCCAGCGTCAAATAATCCAATCCGACTTTTTGCAGAAAATGCAGGCGCCCTTGCAATTCGCTAACAATATCCCGTGCAATCAGTTGTTGCTTTTTATTCAGGCGCAGTTGAGCAAACGTTTTTGTCGATTGCGCAACGGTCTGTGCGCTTAGCGCTGCAATGGACATGGCTTTAACAGTCACTGCCAAGGCCACCGGATTCAAACGCTCACCGCTGCACTGTTTACAGGCAACATCAACACCTTCTTCAGCCGGCTCCAACCAGGTCTGTTCTTCGCCGGTTTGCTCTTCGTCAAAGTCGCTTATTTCCACACCCGTACCATAACAACGCTCACACCAACCATGACGGGAATTGAAAGAAAACAATCGCGGATCCAATTCATCAAATCCTCGACCGCAACTGGGACAGGCGCGCTGAGTGGAAAACAAGGTATCTGCGGTTGAACCGCGTCTTCCCGAATCAGTTGCCACAATCACCACGCCATTGCCTAAAGCCAGTGACTGCTGGAGTAATTGAGACAATAAGGCTTCATTGCTGGGGGCGACCTTTACCTGACCCACCGGCAATTCAATGGAATGCTCTTTATAGCGATCCAGCACTGGCCAGTCCGCTGTTGGCAAGTAGTCGCCGTCCACTCGCAACTGCTCATAACCCTGCTTATCCGCCCACTTGGCCAGATCCTTGTATATGCCCTTTCGCGAAACAATCAAAGGTGCCAATAAGGTAATCTTTTTCCCGCGATAATTTTTAGCCAAGCGCGCCCTGATCAACTCCTCACTCTGCGCCTCAATCGCTACCTTGCAATCGGGGCAATGCTGAACGCCCAGTTTGACAAACAACAGGCGCAGAAAATGGTATATCTCCGTCAGTGTCGCTACCGTGCTCTTGCGTCCACCTCGGCTGGTGCGCTGTTCTATGGCTACCGTGGGCGGAATACCGTAAATCGCATCCACATCGGGACGCGTTGCGGGTTGTACAAATTGACGAGCATAGGCATTAAGCGATTCAAGATAACGCCGCTGACCTTCTCCAAACACAATATCAAAAGCGACCGTGCTTTTGCCACTGCCACTGATACCCGAGATTACCGTAAACTGATCGCGTGGGATTCGCAGGTCAATATTTTTTAAATTATGTTCGCGGGCATGGTGAATAGTAATCGCATTGTCTTTTTTGGTTTTCGATTGTTCTTGCCCAGGGCTGGCCTGCACAACATGATTGGCCGCCATCTGATAGTCACTTAATGCGCGCCCTGTGTGCGAACACTTATCTTGCACTATCTGCTGTGGCGTCCCTTGAAAAACCAGCTCACCCCCGCCTTCACCTCCTTCGGGTCCAATTTCAATCAACCAGTCCGCCGCCGCCAATACATCCAGATTATGCTCAATGACCAGTAGGGAATGGCCTGCTCCAATCAACTGCTGAAATGCACGCATCAAGGTTGCGATATCATCGGCGTGCAAACCCGTTGTGGGTTCATCAAATAAGAACAATAGCCCTTTGTGTTGGCTTGTTGGTTTTTTTTTCACGGTTTTTGCCAGATGCCCGGCCAGTTTTAAACGTTGCGCTTCACCACCACTGAGCGTGGGGACAGCTTGACCCAGCTGCACATAATGCAAACCCACATTGACCAGCGGTTGTAATACTTTCACCACTTCAACATAATCAACAAAAAAGTCCAAAGCTTCCGCCACCGTCATCTGTAAGACATCGGCAATAGAGCAGGCTTGTTTTGACTCTGCTGACGATGTACTGACACGTCGACCCAGCAGTTTGATATCCAGAACTTCTTCACGAAAACGTTTGCCGTCACAATCGGTGCAACGCAAATACACATCGCTGAGAAACTGCATTTCCACATGCTCAAAACCGTTACCTTGGCAGGTGGGACAACGCCCCTTGCCGGAATTGAAACTGAAAGTGCCCGGCGTGTACTGTCTTTGTTTCGCCAGCGGTTCATTCACGAACAATTTGCGGATAGCATCAAACGCACCCACATAGGTCGCCGGTATCGAACGAGTTGTTTTACCTATTGGGCTTTGATCAACCAACACCACATCCGCAATGACGTGATCACCGGTGAGCTTGCGGTAGAGACCAGGCGCTTCCAGCGGTTTACCCATCTTCTTGCGTAACGCCTGATAGAGCACATCACGCACCAACGTCGATTTGCCCGAACCACTGACACCACAGACACAAACCAGACGTTGAAGTGGAATCTCAACGTCCAGGTTTTTCAAATTATTTTCACGGGCACCTGTGATCTTTAGATAGCGTGTTTTCGCATCCGGCGGATTGGCTTCGCCGCCTTCGCTCACCTGCTTTCTTCCGCTAAGATAATCGGCCGTCAGCGAACGTTTGTGTTTTAACAAAGCTGCCGGTTTGCCATAAAAACAGACTTCTCCGCCCTGCTTGCCTGGCCCCGGCCCCATATCAAGAATACGGTCAGCCGACAGCATCACCTGCGCATCATGCTCAACCACCAGCAATGAATTGCCCGCATCCCGCAAGCGATGCAACACCTTGATCAGCCGCGTAATATCACGCGCATGCAAACCAATACTGGGTTCATCCAATACAAACAATGTATTGACCAGCGATGTACCCAGCGCCGTCGTTAAATTAATACGCTGTACTTCACCGCCACTCAAGGTGCGCGACTGGCGATCCAGGGTGAGATAGCCCAGCCCCACTTCCACCAGATAACTCAGCCGCGTACGTATCTCACCGAGTAAAATCTCGGATGCTTCATCAAAAGGCTCCGGCAGTTGCAGCTGATAAAAAAAATCCCTGCATTGCACCAGAGGCAGGCGCATCACATCGTGTATTGTCAGGCCCGGCAATTGGCGCCAGACAGCATCCGCCATATTGATACCCATCGGCACAAAACGATCCTTGGAATCAATCAGCGTATCAACTTCTTTTTTGCCACCCAAGCGCCACCATAAGGCGGCGGGTTTCAAGCGCGCACCATGGCAATGCTCACATTCGGTGTAGGCCCGATATTTTGACAGTAAAACCCGAATATGCATTTTATAGGCTTTGCTCTCCAGCCAGGTAAAAAAACGCTGCACGCCATACCAGACGCCGTCTTCCCACTCCCCTTCACCCTCCAGCACCCAGCGCTGTTGTTTTTTACTGAGTTTTTTCCAAGGCTTGTCGGTGGGGATGTCTCGCTTGCGCGCAAAGTGCATTAACTCACGCTGACACTCATTATAGCTTTGTGTTTGAAAGGATTTGACCGCGCCTTCTGCCAGCGTTTTTTTATCATCGGGAATGACCAGTGAAAAATCCACACCAATGATTCGACCAAAACCACGACAGCTTTCACAGGCACCCACCGCAGAGTTAAAGGAAAAAGTGCCAGGTGACGGTTTGTCATAATCGATATCGCAATCGGGGCAATGATGGCAACGTGAAAAGACCCAAGCACTGTGTGCCTCACGGTTTTGGTCAAGGGGGTATATGCGCACATGGCCATTACCGTGTTGCAAGGCCACCTCAACCGCCTCGTTCAGGCGTTCACGGTTGTTGCTGCGTAATTTCAACCGGTCCTGCACAACTTCAACCGTACTGTTTTTTCCCTGTCGTCGCTGGCGATGAATCCGCGTATAACCCTGCTGTTCCAACAAACGTATGATTTCTGAATTCGTGAAATTCTCAGGCACCCTGACTGGGAAGGTAATCATCACAGCTTGTTCAGATTGTGCTTGCTGATAGACTGTGTTGACAATACTCTGCGCACTCTCGGTGACCACCTCGCGTCCACAGCCTGGACAAAACAGACGAGCCATTCGTGCGAACAACAATTTCAGATAATCATTCAACTCGGTCATGGTGCCAACCGTCGACCGCGAGGTACGCACCGGATTGGTCTGATCAATGGCGATGGCAGGTGGAATGCCGTCAATGGAATCGACCGCTGGTTTATCCATACGGTCGAGAAACTGACGGGCATAGGCCGAGAAAGTTTCTACATAACGGCGCTGGCCTTCGGCATAAATCGTGTCAAACGCCAGGGTGGACTTGCCCGAACCACTCACCCCTGTCACCACGATGAGTTCATTGGTGGGTAATTCTAAATCCAAGTTTTTAAGATTGTTTTGATGGGCGTTTTTAATACGAATGCTGTCAGCGTTCATTACTTTTTACACTCAGATAACCCTTTCATTACCGCCGTCAATGGGAATCTGCGCCCCAGTGGTTTTGGCAAACGCTTTGCCTGCAAGCTGCAGGGTCAGATCCGCCACATCATAGGAGGTCACTTCAGATTGCAGCACGTTGTTACATTTATACTGCTCCACCGTCAATCCATAATGTTGAGCTCGCGCTGCCAATACCTCTTCCGACCAGACGCCTGTATCAAATACCGCATTCGGATGCAGCACATTGACGCGCACACCATCAGCGCCCAGCTCCAAAGCGGCAACCCGTGCCAGCTGTGTTAACCCAGCCTTGGCGGATGAATAGGCACCCGCGCCCGGACCAGGAGCCGGTACATTTTTTGACGCGATAATCACGATTGCCGGACTCAAACCCAATTTAAGAAAAGGCGTTGCAGAACGTATCAATTTCAAATGCGATGTCAGATTCAAATCCAGACTTTTCTGCCAGGTTTCATCACTCAACTCTTCCAATCTGGCGCTGGAGGGAAACATGCCAGCATTACTGACAACAATATCAATGCCACCAAAACGTTTGATCGCAGCAGCCAGTGCCGTGTTGATCGCATCCCCATCGGTGACATCACACACGACACCAAGAGCTTGTGCATGATCAAAACGCTCAACAACCAAAGTATTAATATCCAGCGCCAATACACAGGCTCCCGCTTGCAGCAACGTCTCAGCGCAAGCCAGACCAATTCCCGAAGCAGCACCCGTGACCACGGCGACCTTACCTTCAAATTCTGATGACGCAGATTCTGCTGATGTCAGTTTTGCCTGTTCCAGATCCCAGTATTCGAGCTTAAAAATAGCTTTCGCCGACAGAGTTTGCCAGGACTCCACCGCTTCGGCGGCCTGAATCGCTTTTAAGGTGTGGTCAACAATATCACTGACCACACCAACACGCTTGGCATTCTGAGAAAAGACCATCACACCCTTGTCAGGCCAAATGGCATAACGCGGCGCAGGATCTGGCAAGCCATGTTTTCCCAAGCCATGTTTTCCCAAGCCATGTTCTACCAAGCCATGTTCTACCAAATTAGGCTCTCCCAAATTGTGTTCTGCAAAATACGCTTGATAATCTTTAACGAAACAATCAATTCCCTCTGTTATACCAGCACTTAAATCAGCGGCGATGCGTTTGGTATGCAGGGCATGATCAGGTGTTACGGGTCCTCGACTCACAAGTTCGCCACAATTGGGCAGGCCACTGAAACCGACACTGTGCAGATCCAATTTCCATTGAGCAAGCATATTTTTTCCCGCATAGTCGCTTACCTGTTTACGCATTCTGGCAACGGCGAGCAAATCGTCATCGCTTGGCTGATGCGTCGCCGTAGCTCGCTTATCCGCTCCCTTTTCTGCAAGATACTGTTCTGCCTGATCAACTATCTCGATCATCTTTTCGTAACTTTGCCTGGCATCGTCGTGAAAAGTAAAAACGCCATGATGCATAAGAATAATGCCATCAATGCTCGACCAGTCGATGGCTTGCGTCGCCTCATACACCTGTCTGGCTAACACAAACCCCGACATGATATAGGGCAAGACCAACATTCGCTCTCCGTACAATTCCCGCAAGCGTTGCTCACCGTGCGGCGTATTACTCAAAGCAACAACGGCGTCGGCATGGGTATGATCGACATACTTAGAGGGAATCAATGCATGAAGAATCGCTTCCACCGAGGGTGACGGCGCGTTCGGATTCGTACGGGAGACCTTCAACTGCTCGGCGATTTGCGTATCGGTCATGCTTTCCAGTGTCGCCAGACGCTTAAGGTAATCAAGCCGACAGGGTGAAAAACCGGCTGCCTCAATGGTTTTCAGATCCCAGCCTGAGCCTTTTACATAGAGGATGTGTTCATCATCCCCGAAAATATTTTTCTCTAATACCTTTACCGAGGTATTACCGCCACCATGCAGCACCAGATCTTCACAGCGCCCCAGTAATCGTGAGGTATAGCCCCGCAACGCCAAATCATCTGCATTAAACCGACTGGCTTCACACTCATTCCACAATGATTTCATGTCGACCTCGACAATTCGCTTTTTGACATTCAAAAAAGCCGGCATATATAGCCGGCTATTGATCAAGAATGGCAGGGGGCGCAAGGCACACCCTACGGCTTGACAGTCTTACAATACTTCAAACAAGCCAGCGGCACCCATACCACCACCGATGCACATGGTCACAACCACATACTTCACACCGCGTCGCTTGCCTTCAATCAGCGCATGACCGACCATGCGGGCACCTGACATGCCAAAGGGATGGCCAACCGCAATGGCACCGCCGTTAACATTCAGCGTTTCGCTGGGAATGCCCAATTTATCCTGGCAATAGATCGCCTGACAGGCAAAGGCTTCATTTAATTCCCACAAGCCAATATCATCCATTTTCAAACCCGTGCGTTGCAACAGCTTGGGCACCGCATAAACGGGACCAATACCCATTTCGTCGGGTTCACAGCCTGCGACGGCCACACCACGATAAACACCTAGTGGTGATAAACCTTTTTGCTCGGCTAGCTTGGCGTCCATCAGTACGCTGACAGATGCGCCATCAGAAAGCTGCGAGGCATTACCTGCCGTAATGTGCTTGCCTTGCTTAATCACAACACCGTCTTTATAAACAGGTTCCAATGACTGCAAACTTTCCAGCGTTGTACTAGGGCGATTACCTTCATCTTTTTCCAAGGTCACCTCTTCGTAGGTGGTTTCCTTGGTTTCCCTATTGAAGATCGACTTGGTAGTGGTCATCGGCACGATTTCATCATCGAACTTGCCCGCATTCTGTCCTGCGGCGGTACGCATCTGCGATTGGTAAGAAAACTCATCAGCAGCATCACGAGAAACACCATAACGTTCGGCCAATACTTCAGCCGTTTCCATCATCGGCATATACATATGTGGCGACTGTTTTAATGTTGCCTTGGATACATTACGGTGTGTATTTTTGTATTTGTTCTGGGTCAGCGAAATATTTTCCAAACCACCGGCAACCACAATATCCTGCTCGTTAGTCATAATGGATTTCGCTGCATAAGCAATACCCATCAAACCGGATGAACACATACGATCCATTGTTAAACCAGCGACAGAAGCTGGCAAACCGGCCGCCATTGCACTCAAACGCGCCACGTTATAACCCTGAGTGCCCTGCTGAGCGGCGACCCCTAACAATACATCATCAACTTCCGCGCCCTCAATACCTGCTCGTTCGACCGCATGCTTGATAACATGTGCGCCCATGGCTGGCGCTTCGGTGTCGTTAAACGCACCCTTATAGGCTTTACCAATGGGTGTGCGGGCTGTTGATACAATAACTGCGTCTCTCATAATTTTTCCTCTTTTTTAATTTTTTACCCTCACCCTAACCCTCTCCCAGGGGAGAGGGTTAGGGTGAGGGGTAAGGAATACTAAGCCCTCTGACTAGAACAACTAATAATTTCGCCCGTCAAATAACTTGAATAATCCGACGCCAAAAACATCATGATATTCGCCACTTCCCATACTTCGGCAGCACGGCCATAGGCTTCTTTCGCCTCAAGCTCAGCCAGCAACTCAGCGGGTGCGGATTTTCTCAACATGGGGTGCATGGCAATGGAGGGCGCCACGGCATTGATACGCACACCGATGTCCGCCGCTTCCAGCGCTGCACAACGGGTCAGTGCCATCACGCCTGCTTTAGCCGCTGCATAGTGCGACTGCTCCTTTTGAGCACGCCAACCTAACACCGAGGCATTATTGACTATTACCCCAGCACCGCGTTTTTGCATGGCCTTCATCATGCAACGGGTCATGCGCATGGTGCCATACAAAGTCACCTGAATCACTTTGTCCCACTCATCATCTTCCATGTCGATCAGCAGCTTTGATGTTCCCAGGCCGGCATTGTTAATCAGCACATCAACGCCACCGAGTTTTTCTTCTGCAAAATCAACCAGTGCTTGCACGTCTTGTTCGACAACCACATTGCAGACTTTGCCATACACTTCTTGCAAACCGGTTTCTTCTTTTAGCTTTGCCACGGACTTTTCCAGCCGTCCTTCGTGTATGTCACTGATCACGATCGCGCGACAACCTTCCTCAACCGCTCGCGTTGCAGCCGAGAAACCGATTCCGGCACCCGCAGCAGCCGTGACCAGCACGGATTTACCGTCTATTAATTTATGACCGGGAACATAACTCGGTACTTTGATATCCATTGTTTACTCCAGCTAGGGTGTTTTACCCCTCTTCCAGAGGGAGAGGAGACAGTTTCGCTTTTACAACACGCTCTTGGGGAGAGGCGTATAAGAAATTTACTTAATCTGCACCTTAGGCTCTTTAGGCATTCCCAGACCGCGCTCTGCAATGATATTGCGCTGAATCTCATTGGTACCACCATAAATCGTATCGGAGCGCACAAACAGATACATCGACTGCAACCTAGTCAGGTTATAAGGAGCACTTTCCAGCATTTCAGCTTCCTCTCCCAACACATCCATGGCCAGCTTGCCCAAATCCCGATGCCATGTCGCCCAGTACAATTTATAGATCAGCGCTTCTTTGTGCAGACTGCCGTCCTCGCTACCAGAGAGCATGCGCATACTGTTGTATCGCATGATCTTCAATCCAATATGCGCATCAGCAATCCTTTGTCGTATCACAGGGTTTTCTGCAGCGCCATTTTCTCTGGCAATGCTGATAATCTCATCCAGTTCATTCTGAAACAGCATTTGCTGACCCAGCGTTGAAACACCGCGTTCAAAGCCCAGCAAGCCCATGGCCACTTTCCATCCATCGCCAGGATTACCGATAATACCGTCAGCACCGCATTGTGCGTCATCGAAAAACACTTCATTGAATTCGTGGGTACCGGTAATCTGTTGAATGGGCCGCACTTCGATCTTCGGCTGATCCATTTCCAGCAGGAAGAATCCCAGGCCTTTATGAGCCACCGACTCAGGATCTGTTCGCGCAATCACAAACACGTATTCAGATTCATGCGCCAGCGAGGTCCAGACCTTCTGGCCATTGATAATCCATTTGCCTTTTTCTTCGTCAAAATGCGCTTTCGTTTTGACGTTTGCTAAATCAGAACCGGCATTGGGCTCGGAATATCCCTGACACCATAGTTCTGTGCCATTAACGATACCGGGCAGGTATTTTTTCTTCTGCTCCTCGGTCCCAAAGGCAATAATGGTGGGACCGGCCAAGCCTTCGCCAATATGACCAACGCGACCCGGCGCCCCAGCCCTGGCATATTCTTCAAAATAGATAACTTGCTGTTCAATAGAGCAACCGCGGCCACCGTATTCTTTGGGCCAACCCACACAGGTCCAACCACCGTCGGCCAGCTTCTGCTCCCAGACTTTGCGTTCTTCCGGATACATGTGTTCATCACCCGGCCCACCGCGAAACTTCAGCTTTTCAAACTCGCCAGTCAAATTATCCTGCAACCAGCTTGCTACCTCTTCGCGAAACTGTTCGTCTTCAGGACTGAAACTCAATTGCATTTTTCTTTCCTCAGTAAGTGAATCCGATTCAATCGATAAGCGATCAGTCAATACCTAATCAAGCAACAGAGAAGCAACCTTCTCACGATGATAAGTACTATCACCGAGAAAATGCTCCATGGATTTGGCCCGTTTTAAGTAGAGATGAACATCGTATTCCCAAGTAAACCCCACACCACCGTGCAGCTGCAGCGCGTCACTGGCATTGGAAAAATAGGCATCTGAACAGTAGGCTTTTGCCACACTGGCCGCTTCGGGCAGCTCATCAGCCAAAGCGCCTCCGCTCAAAGCCTCTTGGGCAACACAGGCTGCGTAATACACCGCAGAGCGAGATACCTCGGCTCTCAGCATCATATCGGCTGCCTGATGTTTCACCGCCTGAAAACTGGCGATAGGACGATTAAACTGATAGCGCTCCTGGGTATACTGCACGGTCATATCCAGAATCTGTTGCGTCCCGCCCATTTGCTCTGCCGCTGCGGCCACCGTCGCCAATTGGATGATTTTTTCCAATTTGGGCCAATCATCAGCCTCGTCACCCAGCAACTTGTCATGAGTGACATCTACAGAATCAAGGCTTACTTCCCCCACCCTTTTCGTCTGATCCATGGTAGGTAGCCAAGTCTGCGTCACGCCTTTAGTCCCCGCTGGCACCAGGAACAAACTGATATCCTTATCCCCCAGGGAACCCTTGGATCGAGCCGCTACAATAAGCAAATCAGCGGAATGTCCGTCCGGCACAAATCGTAACGTTCCGTTCAAATTATAATGATCGCCATCTTTTTCATAGGTTGCCTGAATAGCCTCTGCATCCCATTTGCCATTGCGACCGGTATACGCCAATGTGGCGGTAGTGCCTTCCATGATTTTGGGCAACCAAATGGCTTTCTGCTCTTCATTGGCTGCGACAAGCAAGGCATTGGTTGCCAAACAAACCGTCGAGAAATAAGGCGAACACAGCAGATAGCGACCCATCTGCTCCATCACGGCAACCAGCTCTACATAACCCAAGCCCATGCCACCGTATTCTTCAGGGATGGTAATCGCATGGAAATAGAGCTCGTTGCAGATACGCTGCCAGATTTGTTCGTCATAGCCCAATTCGGTTTCCATCGCGGCACGAATTGCATCAGAGTTGGATACATCGGCGAGAAAACTCTGCGCCGTATCCTGTATCATTTTTTGCTCGTCAGTAAAAGCAAAGTCCATAGAGAACACCCTCGCTCAGTTTGTATGAAGACCCAACAGGCAAGCGTTAAGGCCTAATGGGTAAAAATCCGTCAGATTGTAAATAATAAAAGCGCGAGATTATACCACTTAAAGAGGCAAATCTCGCGTATTAGCATGTTGAGGACAGAGGATTTATGTCAATGCTTTACGTAAACCACTGCCCACCACAGAGAAGAAAGCGGTCTTTATCTGGTTATATCTTGGCAATATGCCCTGGTTAGTTTCCAACCAGAAGCACAAGGTTTTCAATCTTTTCGCCGGTGACCAGTGGTTAATGTGATTTTAGAGCAGGTACCTACGGATTACTGCAACCTAAGAATTCGTCAAAAAGATCATCTTTTAATCAGCAAGGCGTGGGAATGTGCGGTAAAGCAAAATGCATTTTACTTGAAGTAATAAGTGCCTTTCACGCCAAAGGTGCGCGGTGGATTAATATTAAGCGCTACGCCGGTAGGCGGAAAATCCAATCCTGAGTTACTGTACTCTTTGTCAGTCAAGTTTTTCCCGTACAACTGAAGCTGCCAGACGTCATCAGCCGAATTAAAACTAATATTGGCATTCACTAGGCCGTAAGCATCTTGACTGGTCAGCTTGTCGTTAAATGCCGTGAAGTAAATTTTGTCTTGCCAATAGTATTCCAAACGATACAACAAACTACCATTTGCAATGGGTTGTCTAAAATCAGTGACCAGAGATACTGTGTTTTCAGGCGCCGAATTGAAGGCATTTCCTGAGACATCAATATTCGGTAATGCAGCCGCACGCTTTGCCGTATAGTCCTTGTATTCGGTACTTAGATGCGTAAGTGCCGCACTGACCCGCCAATAATCAGTGATATTGGCCAGCAGTTCTAACTCAATGCCTTTCACCTCTGCATCGGAGGCATTGGTGGTTTCTATTGCCTCACCCGCCGCAACAAATGAAAGCACTTGCAAGTCGGTGTAATCGTAAAAAAATAACGAACCATTCAGACGTATTCTCTGTGCAGGAAATTCAGATTTTATACCCACCTCATAAGCCGTAATATCTTCCGGCTCAAAATCTTTGCCATCGGTGAAGTTAAATCCACCACTCTTAAATCCTTGCGTAATGGTTCCGTAGTAAAGGATAGAGTCAAAAGGTGTATACGTAACGCCTAGCTTAGGCGAAAAATCGGTCCAGCTTTCTTTATCATCGACTGTCCTAGCCGGTGGTGCTGCCTCATTATTCAAACTACCCTGATATTTTTTCTCCTCTCGACTATATCGCCCTCCTACCATCAGTTCAATTTGCTCGTTCAACTGCCATCCCAGATCAGCATAAATAGCCGAAGCTGTGGTATCAACCTCGCTACCAACAATATTTCTTGGTGACGGATTTACAGGAATGAGTAGTAGCGTAATGCTCGTTAATGCCTCATCCGTTTCATCATAAAAATAAAGACCGGATACTAACGAGAGCGAATCATTTTGGTAGTGGTATTGAATTTCCTGTGAGATTTGATCCTGCACCTCATCAGACTGAATCGTAAGGAGACTCAGCTCAGAGTAATCAGTATCAATAAACACTTCGGACTCATGCTCCCGATAACCAGTGATCGACAAAAGCTGCGAATTTGCGCTCAGCTGCCAGGCGATGGTTACATTAACGCCCTTTCCTTGCTCATCCAGCTTGGGAACAGTGGGGATATTCACAGTCCAGAAATCATCAATGCGCTGTGTAGCAATTGCAGGGGGCTTTCCTTCAGCCTCTTCACCCGTTGGCTTGTATTGCGGTGGTAACTCGTCTCGTTCAAAGTAATCCGCCGCCACATCAATCGTCAAAGTGTCAGCAGGTGAAAAACGCAAAGCAGTTCTTACACTTCGCCGATCTTCATCGTTCAATTCCGATTTTCCGCTGGCATTTTGGTTATCAACATAACCATCACGCTTAGAAACAGAGAACGCCAAATTACCACTCAGCTGATCACTACCAAGGGCTCCGTTGATAACGCCTGTTACTCGCTGCTTGCCGTAGTTACCCAACTCAAGTATACCTTTAGCTGAAAACGCCTGACTGGGTTTCTGCGTGATCAGATTGATAGTGCCACCGGTTGAGTTGCGCCCATAAAGAGTCCCCTGGGGACCACGCAAAATCTCTACTCGTTCCAGTTCTAAAAACTCACTGAATACGGTGAAGGGACGGGAAAGATAAACACCATCAAGGTGAATCGTCGAACTGGGATCTCCTCCGGTAAACACATTATTGGTTCCGATGCCCCGGATATACAGCTGCCCATAACTGTTGTTTTGATTGATCGTAATACCGGGTGCAAGTAGCGAAATGTCCTTCAGATTACTGATACCTGACAACTCAAGCTCATCACTGGATATTGCGGTGATAGATATGGGGGTTTTCTGCAAATCGGTGGGACCGATTTTGGTGGCGGTGACAATCACCTCTTCCAACACATCCGTTACTTGCTCGCCTTGCGCCTGCGTCACTGCTGAAAAAGACATCGAAAGCACAAAACCTGATACTATTACTTTACTCCAATTGTCAACTATAAACATTATCATCCCCTGATAGGATTAAGCTGAAAGACATGGCAACAGTAATACTATCTACTACAATATGATAGAAAGTGAAGATTATCAACAATCGGACAGTAGTTCAGCTTAGCGCCTTTTTATGATTTTTCTTTCTCTTCGAATATTGCATTCCGCAAAAGCTATGATCGAGCATAGCCTTCTCCTCAGAAAAACGGGAATACTTGCAGTGAATTTAGGGATGATCACTAACCCTGAATTAGAACGGGATTTTGAAAATGAAGTAAAATGGCCCCCGTCTTTGCGTATTACTGCGTGTTACATTAATAATGCCTTCAGCTTAAATACTTGTTCAAAATCTCGGCTATTCGACCAACTTCAATCGGTTTATTCAAATAATCATTCATACCACAAAGCCTGGCCTGCTGCCGTTGCTCTTCCAACACATGGGCACTAAGAGCAACAATGGGAACAGACGAAATACCTTGCTGCTTTTCCCATTCACGTAGTTGTTCGGTTGCAAGAAAACCATCCAATACCGGCATTTCGCAATCCATCAGTATCAGTGCGTATTGATCTCCTCCACCAACTGAACTTCTGTAGTTCTCAAGCGCTTCACTGCCGTTGAACACACACGTTGGAGTGATACCAAACTTGGCTAGCAACCCCTGTATGACCAACTGATTGACATCATTATCTTCTGCAACCAACACCTTGGCATTTGAATAATTCTGCCACTTAGCTCTTGTCTCTTGCGTACCCGCTACTTGCTCATCAACAACTGCTGGCTGGAAGTTGATTTTCTGCTCTTTGGGCATTTCAACATCAGAGTTCAAATAGGCTGGTCGTCTGTTTTTATCGCCCAATGCATCAGCTTCTTGTACTGGAGCTTCAAGCTGCTCCAAGGGCAAAGTGAACCAAAAACAACTACCTTCCCCTTGCTCACTATCGACACCAATTTCGCCCCCCATCAACTCAACCAACTCTTTGCAGATTGTCAGCCCCAAGCCCGTACCCCCAAATTGTCGTGCCGTGGATTTTTCTGCCTGGCTATAGGGATCGAATAGTATGCTCTGCTGTTCAGGTCTTATGCCGATACCACTGTCTTTTACTTCAATACGCGTAATACCATTACGTGCGGTAAGCACCAATGAAATAGAGCCTTCCTTAGTAAACTTAAACGCATTACTGAGCAGGTTGATGATGACTTGCCGTATTCGGTTTGGATCACCTTTGACGTGCGTAAAGCTTAGGGCGCTCATATCAGCCAGCAACTGCACTCCACTTAAGATTGTTTTGGAGGCATAAAGATCCGCACAGTCATCGACCAGCTTTGTCAGATCGATGTCAATCTTCTCTATCGCCAATTTCCCCGCCTGAACCTTGGATATGTCCAGAATATCGTCCAACACATTCAACAAGCCCACTCCACAATGTTGTATCACTTCAGTGTAGTGCTGCTGCGTTGCATTCAGTGTGGTATCCCGTAGCAGCTCCACCATCCCCATCACACCACTCATGGGTGTACGGATTTCATGACTCATCATCGATAAAAAACGGCTTTTCGCTTGGTTTACACCATCCAACTCTGCATTGACCTTTTCAAGCTGCTCGTTCAATCGAGCAAAGCGCATGTTTGTGCTTTCGAGCAACTGATTATTTGTTATCAGCTGTTCATTTTTTTTGTGTAGCTGTTTTTGCAGCCGTTGCATCTTGATATGAACCGCGACTCTGGCCAACAACTCCTGATGCTGAAATGGTTTGGTGATGTAATCCACACCACCACGCTCAAAGCCCTTGGCCTTCATTTCGACATCATGGTAGGCACTGACAAAGATAATGGGCAGGTCATCACTACCGTGCAATAATTTGACCTTTGACGCTAACTCATAACCATCCATCTCTGGCATATTGATATCCAAGAGCAGCAAGTCAGGTAAAGCCAACTCAAGTGATCTCAAGGCTTTTACAGCAGACAAAAATGTTAATACGCGATACCCATTTTCGGACAACACTGTGTCCAGCAATTGCAAATTTTCGCGTGTATCGTCCACTACCATAAGAGTGGCTGTCTGATTTTCCCATTCGTCTTTCACTATTATTGTCTTTCTTCTCACAAAATAAGTCTCCCAAGAATAGTCTATGATCATTACCTAGTGAAAGACCTTTTCCAATCCTCTTGATTTATCTCCAGTTTTACAACAACTGTTTTTATTGTAGCTAATAAATAATTTGCTTTTCGTATATTATTGTTGCCACATTCCAGACCTCTTTGAATACCGCAGTTCCTTAAACCCAGAAAACGCCTGTTTACTAACTGCGCCTCAATTATGAATTTTTGTTCAGTTTCAAGGCGTATCAAGAGGCGTAGCGGGCTTGATACAACGCAGAAGCTGTGCCAAAAAATCCCCAAGGTGGGCAATGTTTTATTTTCACGGCCCTTAGATCTTAAATATCGATGCGACGTTCAGACGTTGAGATAAAAGACATGGAAGACGGGATAATGTTTAATTTCCTCGCCCCTTAAGCTATGCTTTAGCTAGAATTTCACGACAAATCGATGCATTCGGATCGACTCAATGGCAAAAAATAACAAATCTAATATCATGGTCGTTGATGATCTGGTGGAAGACACAAAATTACTCACCCAGATTTTGACGGAGAACAACTATCTTGTCAGACCATTTCTTTCAGGAAAACTCGCGTTACGTTCAATTAAAATTGAACCACCCGACCTTTTGTTGCTGGATATCAATATGCCAGGGATGGACGGTTATGAACTTGCCAAACAGATTCAAAATTTACCCGAACTAAGACGTCTACCCATTATATTCATAAGCGCCCATCAGGATATCGACGTTAAGACCAAGGCCTTTGAACATGGCGGCGTTGACTACATTTCCAAACCCTTTCAAGCTCAAGAACTGATTTCAAGAGTTAAGCTACACCTTAAATTGGAAAAGCAAAATGCAGATCTTGAAAAAGCTAACACTGAACTAAAGGCTCTTAGCCAGGCCAAGAGCCGTTTTCTCTCCTCAGTAAGTCATGAAATTCGTACACCAATGAATGCAATTTTAGGCTTTGCCGAATTGCTTCAGTACAGTGAAAACCTGTCCGAACAGGAAAAGGGCGATCTTGAAACGATCGCAAATAGCGGCGAACACCTGCTGGCATTGATTAATGATGTGCTAGAAATGTCAAAAATAGAATCGGGGCATATCAATATTCAACCCGTCGTAATGAATCTCAATGAATTAATCCGAGAAATCGATACGATGTTTCGTTTACCCGCCAAAGACAAGAACCTGCAATTTATCATTGAGCGCAATGAACAGCTCAATCAACCTATTGTTGCAGATAGAAGCAAACTAAAACAGATTTTGATTAACCTGTTAAGCAACGCGTTAAAGTTTACCGATCAGGGTTCCATCCGCATCAGTGCAAAACTATCAAATCACCTCGATACCACACTGAGCAAACAGGCCAAACTCAACATTATCGTTGAAGATACCGGCGTAGGCATTGCAGACCATGAAATCACACAAGTGTTTAAAAGTTTCGAACAAACGCAAAGCGGTCGTGACTCTGAGCAGGGTACAGGACTTGGTTTGGCTATCAGCCGGCAATATGCCCAGTTGATGGGTGGCGATATCAGCGTAAATAGCTGTCTCGGTAAAGGCACAGCATTCAAAGTAACCACCATTTGTGAATTATCCAATCAAAAGCCGTTATCACACACAACTAACAAAAATGCCAGGGTTATCGGATTGACACCCGGACACCCCCGTTATCGACTTTTGATTACCGATGATATTCAAACAAATCGGATGATCCTAAAACGCATGCTAATGCCTCTGGACATCGACATAAAAGAGGCCTGCAACGGTAAAGAGGCACTGGAGATTTTTTATCAATGGCATCCTGACTTGATAATCACGGATATGCAGATGCCAATAATGAACGGCTATGAACTTGTCAGCATTATTAGATCCATTGCAAACGAAACGCGCAACACTCCCATTATCGCTGTCAGCGCAAGCGCCTTTGAAGAGGATAGACAAAAAATTCTTGCACTGGGTATTGATACGTTTCTGCGCAAACCCTATCGGGAAAACGAACTAATGAACGCACTGGCACAACAGCTTGATTTGGTTTTTTTATATCAGGAAGATCGAGAAAGGCGAGCGTAAAGGCCTCACCCCAATCGGGGCGCCGAACCGCCTCTCCCAAAGGGAGAGCGGGGCGCAGATGTAAAAATTAAGTACCATAAACTTTTTGTGCCGACACTTCTTTCTCCAGCAATTGTTTCATTGCCTCACCCACTTCAGCGGGCGCCCAATGATCGCCTTTATCAACACCTTCAGTCGATCGCCAACCGTCGGCAATGGAAATCTTACCGCCTTCAGCTTCAAACACACGACCCGTCACATGGGAGGCTTCTGTTGAGCCCAGCCAAGCTAGCAGGCTGGAAACATTCTCGGGTGCCCAGTAATCAAAGCTGCCATCTTCTGGCTTGGCCATACGTTGGGCCATGGCATCAACCGACATGGTCATACCGGTACGTGCTGCAGGCGCAATCGCGTTAGCAGTAATACCGTATCGACCCAGCTCTGCGGCCTGATTCAATGTCAATGCACAAATACCTGCCTTGGCTGCGGCATAATTGGATTGACCAATGGAACCCTGCAAACCAGCACCGGACGTTGTATTGATTATCCGTGCTTCAACTTTTTCACCCGCTTTGGACTGGTCACGCCAGTAATGCACAGCATTAGAGGTGATACAGAAGTGACCTTTCAAATGAACGGCCATGATGGCATCCCATTCCGCCTCAGTCATAGACGCAAACATGCGGTCACGGTTAATACCCGCGTTGTTCAGCACGATATCCAGGCTACCAAAGGTATCAATGGCTTGCTTAACGGCTCTGCCACTGTCTTCATAGTTGGTAATATCAGAGTTGTTTGCAGCTGCTTTTCCGCCAGCAGCGGTAATTTCGTCAACGACTTTTTGTGCCGCTTCTTCATTAATATCGTTTACGATGACAGCGCAGCCTTCAGAAGCCAATACTCGAGCGTGAGCAGCACCAAGACCACCACCGGCACCGGTAATAATTGCAACGCGATTGTCTAAAATTCCCATGTTTGTTTCCTCTCGCTTTTCTTATCAATAAGCATTAGTTCTTTCTATCAAACTCAGGGGTTTGGCTGTTGTTTCCTGACGAGGCGAAAGTGGTTTTTGGTGAAGGAGTTTACAGATAGTAAATGACCGATCCAAAAACCACTTTCAACGAAGATCAGGGAGCACCAACCGAAGCCCGATCGACTTATAGTCTCTCAATAATCGTTACATTCGCCTGACCACCACCTTCACACATGGTTTGCAGGCCGTAACGACCCCCCGTGCGCTCTAGTTCGCACAACAGGGTTGTCATCAATTTAGTACCTGTCGCGCCCAAAGGATGACCCAATGCAATGGCTCCACCATTGACGTTGGTTTTTTCATGCGGGTAACCCGTCTCTTTTAACCAGGCCATGGGCACAGAAGCAAAGGCTTCGTTGATTTCCACCAGATCTATATCGTCCAGCGTCATACCGGTTTTTTTCATGGCATAGGCCGTGGCCGGAATGGGAGCGGTCAGCATCCAGATCGGATCGTCTGCTCGCACACTAAGATGATGAATACGGGCACGCGGCGTTAAATTGTAGCGCTTTAAAGCTCTCTCACTGACAACCAGTACGGCACTGGAAGCATCACAGGTTTGTGATGAAACTGCGGCTGTTACCTTGTCACAACCAAACAGATAATCAAGACCGGCCATTTTTTCCAGCGTAGTCTTGCGCGGTGTTTCATCCGTTTCAACACCTTCCAGCGGAATAATTTCCTTTTTGAAACGCCCTTCTTCTATCGCGCGCAAAGCCCGCGTATGCGATTCCAGAGAAAATACTTCCAGTTCTTCACGGCTGATGCCCCATTTGTCCGCAATCATTTGTGCAGATTTGAACTGAGTTGGCGGCTCGGCGCCATACCGTGCAACCCACCCTTTTGAACCGGAAAACGGATCGGTAAAACCCAAAGGTTCTGCCGCTGTCATGGCAGAAGAGATCGGAATTTGCGTCATGGTCTGCACACCGCCAGCCAGAACGACATCCATCGTACCGGACATCACCGCTTGCGCTGCAAAATGTACGGATTGTTGCGAGGAACCACACTGACGATCAATGGTTGTGCCCGGCACTTCTTCGCTCAAACCAGCAGCTAACCAACAGCTACGTGCGATATCACCCGCCAATGGCCCGATAGTATCAACACAACCGAATATCACATCGTCGTATTCGTTATCAGGAATGGCATTACGCTTAACAACGGCCTTAATGATATGAGCGCCCAGATCGGCACCATGCACATGGGCCAAACCACCTTTGCGACGCCCGGTTGGTGAGCGCGCTGCATCTACAATATAGGCTTCTGACATGTTATTTCTCCTTTTTGCTTTTTGCTCCCTTTCTCTCTGGGGGGGGAAGGCTGGGGTAGGAATATCTTACTTCACCCTAACCTTTTTTTGCCCGCCCTTCGGGTACTACCAGAGGGAGAGGAAATTTGTTCTGAAACTCTTTTCAATCAGGATAAAAATGTATTTCCCGCTCCCAGCAGAGCGTTATCGGCCAACACAAAATCGGCTACGCGATTTTTATGAAAGGCCGCATCACCCCAGGTGTTATTAAAGGCCCAGGCTTTTTTCATAAAAATCTGCAAATCCACTTCCCAGGTATAACCCATCGCGCCATGTACCTGAACACAGTTCTTAGCTGCCAGATCGGAAACTTCACAGGCAGCAAACTTGGCATGACTGACATTGAGATCTACCGTGGATAAATTGTTAACCAGGGCATAGGCTGCTCGCGCGACCGGTGTCTTGGCGTATTCCAGCTTATAGGCAATATTGGCCATATGGTGCTTAACCGCCTGGAACGTACCAATAGCCACACCAAACTGCTGTCGCTCACTGGTGTACTGTACGGAAATTTCAATCATTCGTTGAGCTAAACCCAGCGCTTGTGCTGCCACAGCCAAGGCTCCGCGGTTTAAAGCCGCATCGATGATCGCTTTACCTTCCGCACCGCTAGCAACACAGGTATCAGCACTGGGCGTCCAGTTAACTTTGTATAATTTCCTTGATGGATCGACCGACTCATTGTAAATCAATTCCACCTGGTCCTTGCCAAGCGCGTGAATTTCATCACCGTTTTGCAACAACAAAAGATCGGCAATATGCGCATCTTCAACAAACACGTTTTGCTCCAGTCCAACCACAACTTTGGCTGAACCTTCTGCAATCTTTGGCAGCCACTCATTTGACAAGGCTTCGTTATTTAACGCTGTCAGAGTGGGCACTGCTACCAATGCAATATGCACCAAAGGTTCCGGTAAGGCCGCATGCCCTGCTTCCTGGGCCAGCAATACAAAATCAAGCTCGTTCATTCCCAGGCCGCCAAACTCTTCTGGCACGGTCATACCGGCCAAACCCAACTCTACCAACTGCGCCCACAGCTCATCGCTGCGGCCAGTGTCGGTTTCCCAGAGTTCGCGAATTTTTTCAGGCGTCACTTCATTTTTCAGAAAGTCACTGACGGATTCCTGAAACAACAACTGGTCTTCAGTAAAAGTAAAATCCACAGCAGCCTCCTTATTTACGCGGCATGCCCAGCATACGCTCGGCAATGATATTGCGTTGAATTTCGTTGGTACCTGCATAGATGGGACCGGATTGGGAAAATAAAAATCCGTCCAGCCAGGTACCGACACCTTGTGCATCTGGCGCATGAGGCCAGAGTTCAGCACGAGCGCCCAAAATGCTCATCGCTGTCGCGTGCATTTGCTGATCTAACTCAGACCAGAAAATTTTATTGGTTGATGCTTCAGCGCCAATTTTACCGCCCTTGATCAAACGGCAAGCGGTTTGATACGTCGTCAAGGTATAGGCTTCGGCATCCAGATAAGCGCGCAATACGGCATCACGAACGGAAGGATCACGATCCGCACTTTGCTGATTTTCTTTGTACAATTCAACAAGACGGCGCGCCGTTTCCTGAAAACGTGCGGGGGAGCGCAACATTAAACCACGCTCAAACCCGGCCGTTGCCATTGCCACTTTCCAGCCTTCGCCTTCTCCACCCAGGCGGCAATCCACCGGCACTTTAACATTATCAAAAAAGATTTCAGCAAAACCCGGCAAACCGTCCAGTTGCGGAATGGGCCGCACAGTAATGCCTTCAAGATCCATGGGCGCCAAGACAAAGGTTAAACCATGATGGCGTTTTGATTCCGGATCCGTGCGAAACATGCCAAAACACCAGTCCGCCCAGACAGCCCGAGTAGACCAGGTTTTTTGTCCGTTGAGGACATAGTGTTTGCCGTCGCTGGTGAGTTCTGCTTTCGCCCGAATAGCCGCCATATCAGAACCGGCATTGGGCTCTGACCACGCCTGACACCAAACATCTTTACCTGTTGCCATTCCGGTAAGAAAGCGCTGCCTTTGCTCTTCTGTACCGTACTCCATCAGTGTGGGCCCAAGCAGAAAAATGCCGTTCTGGTTAACACGCAAAGGCGCTCTGGCGCCGTAATATTCTTCTTCAAAAATCAACCACTGAATTAAATCCGCTCCACGCCCCCCCATGGCTTCGGGCCAGGTAATCATGCCCCAGCGGCCTTCGTACATTTTGGCTTCCCATTCACGATGCTGTTGAAAACCCTCTTCGGTATCAAAGGTTTTTAACGGCTCGCTCGGAACATTGTCAGCCAGCCAGCTGCGAATTTCTTCGCGAAAGGCTTTGTGTTCTTCGGTATAGGCTAAATCCATACTTTGTTACCTCGTTTTTCTCTCTCTTTCGAGAGTATCGCAAAAGGTATTTAGTTTCTTCTCCCAGAGGGAGCCTTATTTCTTATCAAACTTCGCATCACGATTTTCAACAAATGCATCACGCGCTTCCTGGGAATCTTTGGTGGCATAGGCCTCTTGCGTAAAGCCCTGCTCCCAGCGATATTTATCTTCCAGATTACCGTCTTCAATGCCAGTCAACGCTTCTTTCGCCAACTCGATCATACGTGGTGATTTCTCTGCAATTTTGCCAGCAATCTCTCGGGCAGCATCCATCAATTGATCACGAGGCACTACGCGCTCAACGGCACCCAGTCGATAAGCTTCCTGTGCATCGATAAACTCACCGGTAAAATACATATACCGCACTTTTTGCACCGGGAACATACGTTGTAAGTGCGCACCACCACCCATGGCGCCACGATCCACTTCCGGCACACCAAAACGTGCGTCATCCGCTGCAACAATAATATCCGCCGCACCACTGATACCAATACCGCCACCCAATACAAAACCGTGCAGAGCGACAATCACGGGCTTGGGATTACGATGAACTGCTTTAAAGGTTTCGTAGTTGCCTTTGTTGACTTTGGTAATCACCCCACTGTCAGCTGCCAGCTCCTTGATATCAACACCGGCACAAAACCCTTTGATATCCTGATCAGCGGCAATAATGATGACTCTAACTTGTGGATTGTCACCCAGCGCATAAATCTCATCTGCAATGGCCAGCCAGCCGGCGCTATCAAACGCGTTTACCGGTTTATGATTAAAAATAACTTCTGCGATACCGTTATTAATTGAAGTAACAAAGGGTTTCGACATAGGATTTGTCTCTTGTTTGCAAATTGTTATCTTTGAAAACGATCAATAATCGTTTCTGCTTCTTTAACAATGCTTTGGATTAGATCTTCACAGCTGAGCAGCTCATCAATCATGCCTGCCACCTGACCGGAGGGCAGAACACCTTCGTCAGGCTTACCTTCCACCATCGCCTTTTGAATAATCATCGGTACGTTGGCTGTCATAATGGCCTGGGATAAGGTCACATCGCCGCTGTTTTTCATATCAAGAGCCGTTTTCAACAAACCGATTAAACTGGCGCCGGTATGTTTACGGAATTTCAAGCCGTTCTTTGCGGCAATGATCAGCATTTTCAGTGGATTGGCTTTTTCCAGCTGACTTAGCGTCTTATTAATAATCATACGCTGGGGCAAACCGTCCAGAGCACTTGAGACAATTATCTCCGAAGGATTATGGCAGTCCAGATACCGCTGCTTGGTGGCATCTGGCACCGGCGTTTCTTTGGTGAGTAAAAAACGCGTGCCCATCGCAATCCCTTCACAACCGAAAGCCATTGCCGCTACCAGACCTCGGCCATCTTTAAAACCGCCAGCACCCAGCACAGGAATTTTACCCCCGACCACATCGACAACCTGGGGCAACAACAATGAGGTTGGGACTGCACCGGTATGACCACCACCTTCACCACCTTGAATGGTGACGGCATCAGCACCCATCTCAATCGCCTTTTTGGCATGCTTGGGCAAACCAATGGTCGGCACACAGATAACGCCACTGTCCTTGAGTTTTTTCACCATGTCTTTGCCAGGCGAACGGCTGTAGGAAACCGCTTTTATCTGGTGCTTGATAACCAGATCGATAATCTCAGCAGCATTGGGCTGGTACATATGAAAATTCACGCCAAAGGGTTTGTCCGTCAACTCCTTGGTGCGCAATATGTCCCGTTCCATTTCGTCAGGCGGAATAGTGGCGCCAGCAAGAAAACCGAAGGCACCTGCATTACAACTTCCGGCGACTAAATTAGGGTCAGAAACCCAACCCATGGCTGTTTGAATAATGGGATATTGACATCCCAACATTTCGGTTACTCGGGTCTTTAAAACGTCTGACATGTTTGCCTCTTTGTGTTTGCCATCTGGTGCATTTCCCTCACCCTAATCCTTTTGTAAACTAAAGGTCACAAGTGCCCGCAATCTGGATGCTCCCAGAGAGAGTTTATTCCTAGGGAGATCTGGTGTGGGCTGGCAAGGCAAAAAGCATTTTTTGTAAGGGAGTTTACATGGCAGTAAATGACCGAACAAAAAATGTTTGTTAACGCCGCCAGCGCGCGCCAGCGACCCTAGGAACGGTCGCCGGGGGGATTATCTTTTAGTTGCTTGCTCCTGAAATTCAAAGGATCCAGCTCTGCAATAATATCCAACTGCGCCTGTGTCGGCGCTACCGTCGTCGGCACGGTATCGGGCACAGAAATATCAAAACCGGTGCTCTCTACCACTTGTTCAGCAGTAATACCCGGATGCAATGAGACCAACTGGAGCTGATGATTAGGACCATTAAAATCCATCACACACAAATCGGTAATCACCCGGCGAATATCGATATCATCAAGACTATAACCTTTGGGCAATCGCTCGGGGTTGTAACCGATCGATGCCACCATATCACACTCGCCTTTCACAAAAACGCGGCTGTTATGCGAGGGAACAAAGAATGAATTGGCATGGCTGATGGAATTACCTGGGAATCCGCGCACACCCAGCATCTGCACTTTAGGTTGATCATAAGTGCCACCGATGCAGGATATATTGGCCTGTCCGTATTGATCGATCTGGGTGGGACCGACCATCGCATGACGCTTACCGCTCCAGACATTATCAAAGATACGGCTGAATCCCATCCAGGTTTCCGCTTTTTGTGTCTGTCCTGGCTTTCGACCACTGACCGGATTGGGTTCACTTAATAACCAGGCTTCTGAATCGGTCATCATCAAATCGGTGTTGCTGGTTTTCATCGCCAGCGATGCGGCCAAACGCGGGATCAGGCCAATACCTGTCGCCAGCACTTCACCATCATTGCGAAACGCATCAGAGCTAGCGCAAATTAATAATTCAGCTAATGTGTAGTTCATGTTCACTTCCTCCAGTGCAGCCGATTAATAAACCGGTTGTGGCAATTGTTTGATGGCATCAAGGCCGCCTACTTTTTCCTGATACTGTTCTTCACTCGTATCAGCGATGTATTTTTCAAAGTAGGCCTGGAAGCCGCCCTCTTTGGCGGACGCGTTGTACTCTTTGAAATGAGGCACATCAAAACCGTATAACGGTGAGCAGGAACTCGGATGAGCGCCACCAGGGATATGCACCACACCGGTGGTGGCTGCACGCTCCCAGAAAACGTAACGCGCTTCATCACCTTCGGCAAAATAGTCAGTGTCGACCAGCTCATCACAGGTGACAAAGGTTTTGTCCGCAGCGCGGGCGAACCAGTCATCCATATACAAATCAGGCCCTTTGACCTGACACACACCGCGCTCATCGGCACGATCAACATGAAGCAGTGATGCATCCAGCCTTAAGGCCGGCATTGCCACCCACTCTTTATCATCGTAAGGACTGTCGATCACTTTAAGATCTTTGTTCACCTTGATGACATCGGTACCCAGACCCAACTGAGTGGGAATAAAAGGAATGCCCCAGGCAGCAGCGCGCAAGCCGAGCAGCATCATACCTTCATCGATTTCCATGATTTCGATATCACTGTTCTGACGTGCTTTGCGGAAATACGGCTCCAAGGGAATAAAATCCAGAGATACGAATGCAAAAACAACCTTTTTCACCTTGCCGGCAGCGCAAAGCATGCCTACATCAGCCCCACCGTAGGCAACCACGGTAAGGTCTTTTACATCAGAGCGTAGAATTTCTCGAATCAGCGCCATTGGCTTGCGGCGTGGGCCCCAGCCTCCGATACCGACAGTCATGCCGTCACGCAACTGGCCTACGACATCCGCAGCGGTCATTTGCTTATTCATGGAGTGTCCTCATTGAGTTGGTCGAAGATCAAGCGCCGATAAGACATAACAGACTGTTTCCCCAGTGAACTGTTAACGGCAGCGATCAAAAATAAAGGTTGCGCATTTTACCCCAATTCAATCATATTGAGTAATGTAAAAACGCGAATTCACTGCTGCACACCACCCGTTAAGCGGCCTGCACCTGCGATAAATCAATACACAACTAATTGTTTTCCCAGTAGAATTTTTTTGTTGTTGCGAAAGTGGCCACTTATGTGGCAGACCATTCCCGCAACGTCGTCTTCAGAATTTTGCCCGATGCATTCAGCGGCATCGCCTCAATAAACTCGACTTGCCTGGGCACTTTGTAGTTGGCCATATTGCTCTTGCACCAGCTGATTACTGATTCGCTCGTTAAGTCTGCATCAGCAGATTTCACAATATAGACCTTGCCGACCTCCCCCATACGCTCATCCGCCACACCAATCACGGCCACCTGCACCACGCCATCCATGCCTGTGAGGGCATTTTCAATTTCAGCAGGATACACATTGAAACCACCGCTGATATACATGTCTTTGATGCGATCAGTGATGCGAATATAACCTCGCTCGTCCATCACGCCGATATCGCCGGTTTTCATCCAGCCATCAGCCGTGATTGTTTCTGCTGTGGCTTCAGGGTTTTCAAAATACCCTTGCATCACATTGTAACCACGCACCCAAATTTCACCGGGCTCTCCGCGTTCGACTTCATTGCCGTCGGCATCATCCACACACTTCACTTCAACACCCGGTATGGCGCAACCTGACGTGGTGGCAATAGTTTCGGGATCATCATCTGCGCGGCAAATCGTCACCACGCCACAGGATTCGGTCAAACCATAAGCGGTAACAACGGTTTCAAATTCCAGCTCCGAACGCATTTTCTTGATCAATTCAACGGGGACGCTGGCCGCACCTGTCACGGCCAATCGCAGGCTGGACAGGTCATATTGTGCACGATCAGGATGCGCTAGAATCGACTGATAAATAGTGGGAGGCCCCGGCAACATGCTCACTTTGTCCTCTTCAATCTGCTTTAACACAGCATCCAGATCAAAGGTCAGCACCGGTAAAATCTTCGCTCCCTTTATGATGGCCGCCAACCAACCCGCCTTGTAACCAAAGGAATGGAAGAAAGGATTGATAACGAGATAATTGTCATCGCTGTTCAAACCAACCGTGTCGCTCCAAACATCAAAGGCCTGAATATTCTGGCCATGATTACACAACACACCTTTTGGCTTACCGGTTGTGCCGGAGGTAAACAACATATCCATGGTGTCATCCGGAGTCACGGCAGCTGCACGTTCAGCCAGCTTTTCATCACTGACCGCCTGCCCAGAATTGGTAAACTGCTGCCAGCTTACGGTATTGTCTGCTTCACCGCGTAATAAAATGGTGCGCTCCAATGCGGGCATTTCCTGATCAGCCAACAGTTCCAGGTACTTGATAACGGCCCCAGGTCCAGCTTGAAATTCAGGTAGGGTCAACAGCAATTTTGAGCCACTGCGATTGATAATATCCGCCGCCTCACTGCCCTTCATGCGGGTATTCAGAGGCACCAGCACAGCACCCACCGTATGCAGACCAACACCGGCAATCACCCATTCGGATACATTCGGTGCCCAGATCGCCACTCGATCCCCTTTGACCACACCAGCCGCAATAAACGCTTTGCCCGCTTGATCACCCAAGGCCTTGAGTTGCGCATAGCTAATCTGCGTCGCTTGTTCCTGGATGGCTATTTTATCGCCAAACTGCTGCGCTGCGCGCTGAACAATCTGAGGCAATGTGCTGTATTCCGGGCTAATGCCTGTCATGTGGTTTCCCCTGCCTGTCTGACATTGTGCTGTGAGAGAAAAAGTGTGTTATGAGAGAAAAAATGAGGGCATATGGTAGGAGCTAGGCTGAATCGGTGCAACCGTAAACAGAGCCAATTTGCCATTGGCTTGAGATGCAGCAGTTAAATGGAGGGATTTTCTTTGTTATCTATTCGAATAAACCGCTTTCCTGCTTGGAGAACTGTTTGGCTAGGCCACCGTTCTATCAACTACAAATGCCAACTATCCTCAATCTGCCGCAATATCGACTCGCGCTCCAATTTAATCAAATGCGCCAGCAGTGACAGTTGCGCAATCGGATGCATGGCCAGCGGCACATCATCATAAACAACCGGCGTGAGTTCATCCAATGTGGCACGCCGCAATTGTTGCATGGCTTTTAGGACTTTTTCTTCACGCCGAAGTCGATGGTCGATAATACCCTGAACCACGTCGAGCGGATTATCCATCACGTCACCGTGCCCCGGCCCTAACTGCCGCAAGGGATAGCTCCTTAATAACTCCAGAGAAGCCAGATAGTCTTTCATATCACCACTGGGAGGCACAATCACTACGGTGGAGCCACTCATAATATGATCACCCGTCAGCAACAGCTGATCTTCTTCAATCAAGTAACAGAAGTGATTACCGATATGTCCCGGCGTATGAATGGCGCGGATCGCACACTCGCCAAGGCGCAATACCTCATCGTGTTTAACTTCATGCTGGGGTTGAAAAGTGCTGTCTTCGAAGTGATCTTGGAGTGGTTTTGGACCAAGCATTTTAGCGCCCGTACGTTCTGCTAGAACGACGGCCGCTTGCGAGTGATCATAATGGGCATGGGTGACCAGTACCCAGCGAATGCGCGCCCCTACCGGAATAGCATCGATAATCGCCTGGATATGGGACTCATCGTCGGGGCCGGGATCAATCACAGCGATATCCCTATCGCCCACTAGGTAGGTATTAGTGCCTGGCCCTGTCATTGCACTTGGATTGGGCGCAATGATGCGAGAGACCCGCGAACTGAGCCTGATCAGTTCGCCAGATTTTAAATCATTCGCCGACATCAGCAAAGCTCAGTCGACACTAAGCAAGTTGTTGATTGGCACATCAGGATTGGTATCTGCCTCATAGTCTACCGACTCCAGGCCAAAGCCAAACAATTTAAGGAAGTCTTGCTGATAACCGGCAAAATCGGTCAATTCATCAATATTGTCACTGCTCACTTGAGGCCAGAGTTGCTCAACCGCCTGTTGAATATCAGCCTGCAGTTCTTTACCGTCCATTCTTAATCGACCTTCATCATCCGTAGACGGATCATCAGTAAACAGCCTCTCTTTCAGCAAGCCGTAAACCTGTTCAATACAACCTTCATGCACGCCCTTCTCTTTCATCACTTTGAACAATAGAGACAGATACAAGGGCATGATGGGAATTGCCGAACTTGACTGTGTGACCACTGCTTTTAGCACCGATACATAAGCCGTGCCACCCTTTGCGGCCAGCTTGTCATGTATGCTCTTAACTCGCACATCCAAATCTTTTTTAGCGGCACCAATAGTGCCATCCCAGTATATATCCCAGGTGATTTTATCACCGAGATAGGTGTAGGCCGTGGTTTTGCAGCCGGGTGCCAATACGCCGGCGTTATCCAGCGCGTCAATCCACATCTGCCAATCTTCTCCGCCCATCACCGCAACGGTGTTTGCAATTTCTTCTTCATTGGCCTGTTCAAGCGACACGGATTTGACCACTTTTTTATCGGTATCCAGTGTCGTTGCTGTAACCGACTTACCGATAGGCTTGAGTGTGGAAGAATGCAGCTCACCCGTCTGAGGATGCTTCCTACGCGGTGAGGCCAAGCTATAAACCACAAGATCAACTTGTCCCAGATCGGCTTTAATCGTCTCGACAACCTGCTCTTTCAGCTCATTGGAAAACGCATCACCGTTTATGCTTTTCGCATACAGTCCCTCTGCCTCAGCACACTGATGAAAGGCTGCCGAGTTATACCAACCCGCTGTTCCCGGTCTTTTTCCAGAACTCGGTTTTTCAAAAAAAACTCCCAATGTTGCTGCACCACTGCCAAAAGCGACGCTGATGCGAGAAGCGAGTCCGTAACCGGTTGAGGCGCCAATCACCAACACCTTTTTGGGACCATTCTCGATTTCTCCTTGTGCTTTCACATAGTCAATCTGCTCTTTGACATTCGCCGCACAACCCGAAGGGTGACTTGTTATACACATAAAACCGCGCACTTTGGGTTTAATTATCATGATTCCGCCTATATTTGACTGTTTATTTCTATATTATCTCTATGATCACAGACCGCTCGGTATTCTCCGATACCCGTCTTAAAAGGGCGCTATTATAATGGTCTGTGCGTAAGTGGCCAGTCTGAGCGGCTGGAGCCCTACGGATTATCGTCGAATGTGGCTTAAAAGGCCCCTTTACATGCCATAAATATCACTTTTTCGGACTTTAACACATGCCCATTAAGCGTTACCTGGAAAGCTACGCGGAACCAGAATGTCATCTTGTGCTTTGTCAGGCACACTATTCTCATGTTCTTGTCATTCCAGCCTATGACGAAAGTCCCGATTTTTTGTCTAGACTGCAACAAGTCGACAGCGACAATAAGTTTCTTTTGATACTAGTGGTCAATGAGCCCGATAACGCCAGAGATTGTCCTGCGAATATTTTGCTTGAACAACACATAAAAGAACATTACACATCACAGTGGGTGCAGCGTGAAGGTTTCCTCGCCAGCTTTGCAGGCGACACATTTGACATACTACTGGTCAGACGTTTTGGTAAAAATAAGCCCATTCCCCGCAAGCAGGGAGTGGGGCTGGCACGCAAAATCGGTGCAGATATCGCCTGTAAATTGATTTCTGAGAAATGTATTCAATCACCCTGGATTTTCTCCAGCGATGCTGACGCAATCCTACCAGAAAACTATTTCAACGCTGCTAAAAACACGCAAACCGCAGCTTTGGTATTTAATTTCCAGCATATTGGACCTGATAATACTCCCCTAACTTTGCCCTTTCAGCTGTATGAGCACTCTCTGCATTATTATGTTAACGGACTCAAATGGGCAGGTTCACCCTATGCCTTTCATACCATCGGCAGTTGCTTAGCTGTACATTCCCAACATTATGCTATGGTCAGGGGTTTTCCAAAACGAGCCGGCGGTGAGGATTTTTACCTCCTCAATAAACTACGAAAAACAGGGACGGTCGTAAGTGTAGACAAACCTTGTCTTCGCTTACTCGCCAGGGAATCTGAACGCGTACCTTTTGGGACTGGACCGGCAACCAGAAAAATTTCACAGCTCGAAAAACCCGCGGAACAGTTTTTGTTTTACCAGCCGCTGATTTTTCAGTATCTACGCTGCTGGCTATCGTGCATCAAACAATTTCCTGATATGTTCCAAAGGCAGTCGTCGATAGATGATTGCCTAACTGCGCTTATCCAACATACGTGCAATATTGACAAGCGACTGAATCATCAACATTTGCTGATCACTTTAAACAAAATGGGAAGCCAAAAAGCACTGCAACATGCATTACAACACAGCAAAAACAACAGCACTTTTGAGCAGCACATGATGCACTGGTTTGATGGTTTCAAAACATTGAAATTTGTTCATCACCTGAGGGATCACCATTTACCGTCCCTGCCATGGCAAGAAGTGGTTAAGTTAAATCCTCCGTTTTCTTCATCGCTTACTGACTAGCATTAATCAGTGACAAAAACCAGCAACTCAACTAGAGCTAGGGGTACTTATACTTAGGCCGCAGGCTCTTAAACTGTTTTATATCCTCTATTTTGTTAAATACTTCCAATGATTTCATTTTCACATCATCAGCTTGTGTTTGTAGCAGCAACATCCTATTTTTTTCTGATTGAAAATACTGCTGATAGGCTGATTGAAAATCCGCCAGGCTGATAGCGTCTACATGAGCAGCAATTTTTGCTTTTCGGTCAAACGTTGCATCGTGCAAAGCGATGGCTCGCCAGAACTGCTCTGTTTGCTGATGTAGGTTTTTCGGTGCTTCCAGTAAATCGTTTATCACGGCCTGTTTGTGTTGATCAAACTGCTCCTGCGTTATTCCCCCTACCTTCGCGGAAAAATCGGCAAGAAACTGTTCTACAGCCTGATAGATCATTGATTCATCATGACTGGGTGATTGAACCACAAATGCAATCCCCGGCACCGTCAGTACAGGCATATAATTTGCCGACACAATATAGCCTAATTGTTGTTCCGTACGTATCTGTTGATAAAACGGCGTTCCAACAATCTGTGCACTCAGCGCCAACAAAGCCTGATCTTCAACGCCATTATCACTCCCCTGCACATAGAGCAGCTGAGCAGCATCTTGATGCTCAGTTTCAATTTGCTGCATCAATCGATCACCAGCAGACAATTTAACTGCCGTCAGAGAGGGTAGCTGTTTTTTCGGAGCATCAGACAACAAAGCTTTTAATTGTTCGGCGGCAGCTTCCGCACGTTCCCGACTGGTATTACCATTGACCAGACTGACAATGCTGACTGCAGACCAAAACTCCTGCATATACATCTGCAAGTCCTGCAACTCCTGGTCCTCTATCGCAGTAATCAAATCCTCTTCTGACCAGTGAGGCATAAACAGCACCGCACTGACTTCTCTAAACAGTCGTTTGTAGGGTGGCACTCGCTCAGCATTACGCCAACTTCGCAGCAATTCCTTTTTTAGACTATTAAATCGTGCAGGTTCAAAATCAGTTTGCCTTAGCTGTCGCAGCAATCGCTCTAGCAAGCGCTCCTGTTTTTCACTGTATCCACTGATGCGTACACTAAAACCACGAGGGTGTTTTCGAATACCAAAGTGCAAACCCGCCAGAGCCGCTGGATAAGTAAACTCATTCAAGCGATCACGGAGTAAGGCCACATATAACTGTGCAAGAGCTGCGTGTTTTGCAGTATCACTTGCCAATGGAGTACGTACACTGAAAAACAAACCACTGCGTGGCACCTGGAATCGATCATTCTCGTGATGCCACAATTGAAACAAACTCTCATCGATAATTAACTCTGGATTTGCAAGCGACTGCGCTGGCAATACCGTTAGTTCTTGCGGAACAAAGGGATTTTCATTGGGCAACTTCAGTTCAGCATTCAGACCCGCCTTCTGCCATTGTGACAAGGTTTCAGCGGAAACGGGTTCCATTTTATAGGGTGTTTGATACCAGTGTGATTGGCTGTCGGTTTGCACTGTTTTGCTGAACAGTTTAACCAAGCTGTTTTCTGGTTTCAGATAGTCAAGAAATGATTCGATCATATCGCGATCAAAACCCGTCATCATCGAGGATCCACGAAGAAGATTCGTTTCGTCGTAATAGTGCATGTCGTGCGCAAGGCGACTCGCATAATGAAAAGGCTCTCCCTTTTCCTGAAATCTGAACTGCAATTGCGCCAACCGACTTTGCTCCTCATAACGCCAGGCTTGCAAACCGTTCTGTCGAATCGTATTCAACATCTGATACAGTATCTTGATAACATCCTCAGTGTGCGCCAAACCTTTTTCGCTCAGTGTAATGGATACTTCATAGGTGGCGCCTCCTCGGTAATTCAAACTTTGTCCTGCGCTGAGCGATTCAGCCCATCCACGGCGTTTTAGCTCAGACAGCAAACTGCCCTCCCCTTCATGCCCTACCAGATTACTGATATAGGCCATGGGTTTTTCCCGCCATAACTCCTGCAAGGACGGCATGGGAAAGAGTACCGACAGCTGGCGCAATTCCTTTTCCGGTACTATCGAAAGACGCGCCGGCAACACATCCTCATTAAATAACGGTTGATCTATATTCGATAAACTCAGATTTCTGTCAGGCACCGTGGAAAAATGGCCTCGCACCATGTTTTCCAGCTCATCAACAGATTGCTTACCCAGCACCACAAGCCGCATCGTATTTGACGAGTAATGCTGACGATAGAATGAAGTCAATTCATCACGTATCGCTGTCTCACCATTGCTTAAGGTTTCCAAACTACCAACACTAAACTTGACAAAGGGACTTTGCGGATTTACAACCTCCCGAAGTGCATCCAGGCTGCGTCGATAATCATTTTTATAGCCAGCCCGATATTCAGAGTTCACTGCATTTTTTTCGCGCTCTACGTATTTTTCCGTAAACAAGGGCGCAATAAAAAATTGCGCAAAACGATCCAGGGCCGGCTCTAAATAATCCGGTTCAATATCGAAAAAGTAGTTGGTGTGTTCAAACGCGGTGTAGGCATTATGGCGACCACCGTGACGATCAATATAGCTCTGGTACTCACCGGAATCTGGATACTTTTCCGTACCTAAAAAGAGCATATGCTCCAAAAAATGCGCCAGTCCATCACGCCCTTTAGGGTCTGCGCTGCTGCCCACTGCCACATCCATAGCCGCTGTGGACTTTTGCGTATCCAGATCAGAAATCACCAGTACTGAAAGACGATTTTCCAGCTGGAAAAGCCGATATTCGCGCTGATCCAGATCGCCCCTGACGATAGCTTGCTGTGTCGTCTGCTGCAACAAAGCACATGACGAGAGCAACAAAATGAGCGAGAAAAACAGAACTTGTTTACAACGTATCATCATTGAATCGTTTACCCAGACAAGAGTTAACAGACAGCTGGTTTATACATCAGGTCGAATTGACGACATCTTCTTCGTCACCTTCACCGCCTGGCCATGCATTCATCAGTGCCTTGACCAAAGTGGCCAGAGGAATAGCAAAAAAGACACCCCACATACCCCAAAATCCACCAAATACCAACACTGCCAAAATAATGGCTACGGGGTGCATATTGACAGCTTCTGAAAACAGCAGTGGCACAAGCACGTTTCCATCCAGAGCTTGAATAACGCCATAGGCGAGCATCAGATAAAAAAAGTCACCACTCCAACCCCATTGGAACAGTGCAATCGCCGCCACCGGTATTGTCACCAGAGCTGCACCAATATAGGGGATAACAACCGACAAACCC
This sequence comes from Gammaproteobacteria bacterium, assembly GCA_003353945.1. Taxonomy (GTDB): domain Bacteria; phylum Pseudomonadota; class Gammaproteobacteria; order Pseudomonadales; family PIVM01; genus PIVM01. The sequence goes on along the minus strand of PIVM01000002.1, from coordinate 20,954 downwards.
ACCAGCAAGGCCAACAAGGCTGCATAATTCAGACCCATCAAAGCAAATGCAATATAGCAGACACCGCCAACCAACAGGATCTCGATAAATTTACCCCGCACATAGTTGGCAATCTGATCGTTCATCTCCCACCAGACTTTCTCCATCAAAGGGCGCTCTTTGGGTAAAAAAGAAGCCAGCCAGTGCAGTATTGTTGAGCTATCTTTGAGGAAGAAAAAGACAAGTATCGGTATCAGCACAATATAAATCAGCAGTGCTACTAGATTAGGTATGGAGGAAAGGGAAAAGGACACCACAACCTCGCCAAACTGCCCCAACCGCTCACGCGCAATATCAATCAATTGGTCAATTTGCGATTCTTTGATTAAATCAGGATATCGCTCAGGTAAAACACTTAAGAAGCTTTGTCCCTGGCCTAACATACCTGGCAATTCGTTAAACAGCGTTGTTAATTGCCGCCAGGCCAGTGGTAATACAACAAAAATGACGGCACAAGATCCACCCACAAACAATAGAAAGGCAACGGTGACAGCAACCGGTTGTGGCACTTTGTAGCGGATTAAACGGCCAATGACACCCTGCAACAAAAAAGCGATGATCACACTGGCTATCACAGGCGCCAGCACTTGTCCCATGCTAACCACCAACACAAGCCCTGCAAAAAGCAATAATAATAAAATCAGGGCTTCTTCATCGTGGAAATAAAGCGACAGCCATTTTTTGAAGACTCTTATCATAACGCTGGTATTTCCCGCAGAATAATCAGTATCACCGGTGACAAATCACTTTTTTTGCAAAAGATAGTTGTAGATGCCAGCTTCTTCAAAAGAATCCAGCAATATATGGCCGCTTTGATCAGCAAATACACGAAAATCTCTGACAGATCCCGTATCTGTGGCCAACACTTTCAAGATCTGGCCACTGGACATCTCATTCAACGCTTGTTTTGCTTTTAACAAGGGTAGCGGACAGGATAGACCGCTGGCATCCAATTCAATATCCACGTCTACACTTTTCATAAGTTCAGTATCTGTACTTTTCACCACACGATTCACCAGGCAAGCATTTCACCATAAAACTCACCGTAAAACAGCATCTCATAGACCCGCTGAAGAAACATTACCTGGAATCACAAAGCAATAGGCTAGCTCTGGCGCCGAAAAAGATTTGCAGGGAATTTTTTTTCATTATAACGATCTTATCCACTTTCGCCCTATTAATTACCGCAATAGCTTGATTTTACTGGGCAGAGATCACATTAATGACTAAAGTAGGCAATTTAAGGGCCTGAATTTCACTGGGATACTGTGCATAATCGATTTTTCCGTCACATTAGCTACTCGCTACTGCTCTTATCGTTGTTTATCAGCAGCTTGACTCACGCCAATGAAGTCAAACTGCCCGAACTCGGCGACAGCAGTTCGAGTATCGTGTCTCAACATCAAGAGCATCAATTGGGCGAAAACTGGCTGCGTGTGTTTCGAAGCCAAGTCAGAACCCTGCCTGACCCCCAGTTACAGGATTACCTCGTTCACCTTATTTATAATCTCGCCACGCACAGTCAACTAAAAGACCGCCGTCTTGAGCTGGTGGTGGTTGACAATAAAGCCATCAATGCATTTGCCGTACCCGGCGGCATTATCGGCATACACAGCGGCCTGCTTCTCAATGCTAAGACCGAAGACGAGCTGGCCGCCGTCCTTGCCCACGAACTGGCCCACCTCAGTCAACGTCATTTTGCCAGAGGCGTTGAGGAGCAGCAGCGAGCCGCTTTACCCAATATGGCAGCCTTACTGGCAAGCCTGGTCATAATTGCCACCTCCGGTGGCGATGCAGGGCTAGCCGCCCTGACCGCAGCACAAGCCGCCTCTATTCAATCACAACTGCGTTTTAGTCGAGACAAAGAACGAGAAGCAGACCGAATCGGGATGGAAACGATGGTTCGTTCTGATTTTAATCCCGCAGCCATCGCAAGTATGTTTGAGCATATGCAACGTGCAGCTCGTTATGCCGGCAATCGACCCCCAGAGTTTTTATTGACACATCCCGTAACAGAAAGTCGTATTGCTGATTCTAGAAACCAAGCCAGTCAATACCCAAAAAAACCGGACCGAGACAGCCTTGGTTTTCATCTAATGAAAGCCAGAATCCAATTGCATATCTCAGAAACACCTCTTCGGGCCAGCAAACAATTCAGAGCAAAACTGGGGCGCGACTCAGAAAACCAAGTTGCCGCAAAATACGGCCTGGCCATTGCCCTTACTGCCAGCGGTAAACTTGCAGAAGCAGAAAATATAATAAATGAGCTCTTAAAAAAACGCCCCAATGAAATTACTTTTTATATCGCAAAAGCCAATATCATGCTTGATTCAGGTCGTTTTGTTGAAGCCATCAAGCTACTGGAGAAACAGCTCAGTCTCAATCCCAATAATCACCCTCTGACAATGAGCTATGCTGACATACTGGTGAAAGTTGGCGACCCGAGAAGTGCAGAAAAAGTATTAGTAAAACATACAATACGCCACCCCAAAGACTCAGGGCTTTGGTACAAATTGGCTGAAACACATGGCATGGCCGGCAACATTATTGGCGTACATCAAGCCCGTGCCGAATACTTTATCCTCAATGCCGTACTGGATCAGGCTCAACGTCAACTGCGATATGCTCTGGAGCTGGTTGAAAACGACTATCACAATACAGCAAAAATTCAGGCCCGAATACGCGATATTGATGAAATGAAAAAACAGATGAACTTCTGATTGTCACGAACTGCCCTCAGCTGCCCGAAAAGGAAATTGCTGCTCATAGGAAGCCGTCCTAGGCATTACCCTTCACGGTTTTACCCTGCTCACTGGCAAAATCCAGCATACGCTGCAATGGCAGCATCGCCCGTTCCGCAAGCTGCTCATCCACTAGCACTTCGTTTAATCCATCGGCCAATGCATCCGCCGCATTCTCAAGGCGATTCATCGCCATCCAGGGACAATTTGCACAACTACGACAAGTCGCCCCTTCACCCGCAGTGGGAGCAATAATGAACTCTTTGTCGGGTACCTGCTGCTGTAATTTAAAGAAAATGCCCTGATCCGTTGCCACAATGAATTGAGGGTTCGGTAGCGTTTTTGCTGCCTGGATGATTTGTGATGTTGAGCCGACATGATCAGCGATCGCGACGACAGACTGCGGAGACTCAGGATGCACCAAAACAGCAGCATCGGGATAGACCTTTTTTAAATCCATAATTCCATGAGCCTTGAATTCCTCGTGGACAATACAACTGCCGTCCCACATCAACATATCAGCGCCGGTCTCACGGCTCACATAATCGCCTAAATGCTTGTCTGGAGCCCATAAAATCTTCTCTCCACGATCTGACAAATGCTCAATGATTTGCAAAGCAATACTGGAGGTAACAACCCAATCTGCTCGCGCTTTGACCGCAGCAGAGGTATTGGCATAAACCACAACCGTACGATCCGCATGTTGATCACAAAACGCAGCAAATTCTTCGACCGGACAACCCAGATCCAGCGAACAGGTCGCCTCAAGCGTGGGCATCAAAACCCGCTTATGGGGTGTTAGAATCTTGGCTGTTTCACCCATAAACTTCACCCCAGCCACCAACAGTGTGTCAGCAGGATGATCCCTACCAAAACGAGCCATCTCCAAGGAATCAGCCACACAACCACCGGTCTCTTCGGCCAGTTCCTGTAACACTGGATCAGTATAGTAATGCGCCACCAGAACAGCATTTTGCTGGTGTAGCAATTGTTTTATTCGCTGTTTTAAAGCCTGTTCTTGCTGAGGGTCTCGCAATTTGCACTGCGATTGTTGAGGAAACTCATACTCCAGCTGGCGTGCTGTCGCCGTAGTCTGGGTCATCGGAATTACCGCCCTAAAATCATTTTTGGATCACTTCTCTTACTATACTGAATATGGGGACACAAAGCCTGACTATAAAGACTGACTACAAAGTACGATAGCTAGACATTCGTCAGACTCTCAGAAGACCCGCATAACCTTCCCAGCGTGGAGCATTCTAAGTGGCGAACCAGGCTTTCTCAAGCGTTTTGATCAATTATTGACACCATAATCCTGACTCAGATCGTGGAAAAGAGGTTTACTTGGAAAAACTATTCTTACACCATAGATGGCATAGCCGGTCTTAGATAAAATTACCCGCTTTCTAAGAGCTGTTTTATCTGGCAAGAGCAATCTGGCAAGAGCAATCTGCCACCGTATGTAAGGAATATTTCCATTGACTTCATCACCTTCTACAAGCAAAAAAAATGAAACAAAGAAAAAGAGCTTTGGCCCTGTTTGCCTAGTTACCGGTGGTGCCGGTTATTTGGGTTCGTTTATCATTAAACGCCTGTTAGAGCAGGAATATACCGTACACTCCTTCGATCTGACGCCGTGCCCAATTGAAGACGAACGCATCATTAACTTTGTTGGCGATATCCGCAATTATGAGGATGCCCACAAGGCCTGTCAGGGCGTCGATACCATTTTTCATACTGTTGCGCTGATCAACCTGTTAGGTCTATACCGTCAGAAAGTCCGTGACCGCGTAATGCATATTAATGTGTCAGGAACTGCCCAGCTACTCAAGGCTGCAACCGATAATAGCGTGAAACACTTCGTCTACACCAGTAGCAATAATGTCTGTTTTGATCACGAAATTGTCATGGGCGATGAGTCAATTCCCCATGCTACTCGACCGCTGGATCTGTACACTGAAACCAAGGCAATGGCTGAAAAACTGGTACTTGAAGCCGATGACGGAAAGACAGGCATGAGAACCATCGCGCTGCGTCCCGGCGGCATTTGGGGGGGAAGCGAAGGCGGCGTAATGATACAGAGCTTCGTACAGCAATTAGCCAATGGCGCATTCAAAGCACTGATCGGCGATGGTTCAGCCGAGGTGGATAATACCCATGTGGCAAATCTCGTGGACGCCGAAATTCTCGCCGCAGAGAAACTGGTCTCAGAACCCAATATTGTTGGTGGCCAAGCCTATTACATTACTGACGACGAGCCAATGAATGCACTGGAATGGTTCCGCCCTCTGGTTGATGAGCTGGGTATGAAATGGCCAACTGTACGCCTTCCTGCTTCACTGATGTACTGGGTGGGTTTTCTGGTTGAAGTCGCTCATTATCTGGGTGGGCCTGAACTACCCTTTTCACGCATGGGCATGTTAAAAATAACTCGCAGCCACTCTTTCAGAATAGACCGTGCCCGACGCGAACTGGGCTATGAACCTCGCATTAAGCGTGAGGAAGGCTTGAAGGAAATCGTACCTCATGCAGAAAAGATGATCTGGGAGCTGCGAAAAAAATAAGGAAGTACCTGAACAACAAATTCAGTCGATCATTACTCTGCGGCGACGGCCACACCAAATTTTACTGCGCTAATATCAATCTCAAAATTTGAGCTGCTTGGTGGGTCCGTTACCAACGGGTTATCGGCATCCGGCCCCAGAGGGCGCGCTGAATCTGTGGTGTTGTTATAGACTGGCGTCCAATTGCTGACAACGAGACTGGTACCAGAAATCAAATAACCATCCGCACCAAAACGCAATATGAACCGAGCTGGGCTTGGATTATCAGGATCCGCGCCCCCTACCTGTTGCGCAATATCATCCACTTCGACATACAAGGACCAGGTGTTAGGCAAGCCACTAGTAACAGCGTCTGTCGCATCCATAGGTTCTTTTACATAATACAGGTGGACCGTATGAGAAAATCCAAAACTGTCCTCCAGAATAAATGTCTCTGTCAAATTATAGGTATTGGAATCAGTCGATAAAAAAGGTAACCCACCATTGATATTAGAGGGCACCTGTTCGCGAGGATCCAGGTTACGAACCACTTTAAATCGGTGTTTTTCAGCAGACAGAGGTTCAATTCCATTTGCAGTCATCATCTCGGAAAAATGAGTGCGCGCGGCCTCTGCCGTCACCAGCGCTCCACTGCTGGTATTCGCAGCAATAAAATCAATCACGTTCTGATCAGCTTCAAATTCTGCGACCAACTGATGAAAATTGATCGCAATATTTTCCGCAGCACTACGGATGCTCGCTGAAATTTCTATACCATTACTCGGGTCTGCATCCTTATCCAGTGTTTGCAAAAAACGTATCATATTACTGATAGAAGGGTGCTCAATGCTGTGTGCCCCTGGCACCATATTCAGGGGGGACAAAATCTCAGCACCTGCAGCACTTCCCAGCTCAATACCACCGATGAAAAAACTGACTTCCTCACGCAAGCTGTAGACAAACTTTCCATTAGCATCGGTAATACCTGAGTGCGTCTCTGAAAGATAATCGAGCCCACTCACCGCCCCGTCAAGAAATATGCCCTGCCGATACAAAACGGAAGAGACTTCCGGGTCATCATCGTCCTCCCAAGGCTTGTCGCCACAAGCACTGGCAAGCAGCACACAGTACAGGAAAGAGGGGAAACACATCCAAAAGTTAAGCTGGCGGATCATAGTGATTTCCGGAATTAAGATCAGAAACAAGAATACGCGTCAGAAAATCAACATATTGACGTATTCCACGAACTGCAAGCAGAAATCACACCAATCTGTCGGCGACTCGCCATTCACAAGCAAACAAGGGAAGTCACTCCCTTGTTTTAGGCGAAATTAAGCTGAGATATAAAACATGCGGGGATAGGGAAAGTTGCCTGAGCCGCCACTTGAGTGGCGAGTCAGACAAAAAGGAGAGGATCAGTCGTCGATGTGCTTTAAAATTTCCTGCACACTGTCCTTGGCATCACCAAACAACATCCGCGTGTTTTCCTTGATAAACAGAGGATTTGCCACACCAGCATAACCAGAGGCCATCGAGCGCTTCGAAACGATAACTCGCTTGGCTTTCCAAACCTCCAGTACCGGCATACCGCCGATAGCACAATCAGGTTTTTCCACTGCATCAGGATTCACTGTATCATTAGCCCCGATGACCAGCACGATATCGGTTTCCGGAAAATCATCATTGATCTCATCCATTTCCAGCACCACGTCATAAGGCACGCTGGCTTCAGCCAATAACACGTTCATATGACCGGGAAGACGCCCAGCCACCGGATGAATACCAAAACGTACGGTTTTGCCTTTTTTGCGCAGATTTTCCGTCAACTCACTCACCGCCATCTGAGCATGCGCAACCGCCATACCGTATCCTGGTGTAATGATAACGCTATCAGCCATGGCCAGATCATCAGCCACCTCCTCTGCAGAGGTTGCAATCGGATCAGGGTGATCTTCATCACCACCGTGTAATACTTCTCCGGTATCGGTACCAAAACCACCCATGATGACACTGATAAATGAGCGATTCATACCCTTGCACATCAGGTAACTCAGCACCGCACCTGATGAACCGACCAGCGCACCGGTGATAATCAGCAAATCATTGCCCAACATAAAGCCAGTTGCAGAGGCAGCCCAACCGGAATAACTGTTCAGCATTGAGACCACCACCGGCATATCCGCACCACCGATCGCTGCCACCAGATGCACGCCCAGGAACAGCGCAATCAAGGTCATTACCACCAGATAGAACGTATCAGCACCGGCATGCTCTCCTGACACAAACCCGAAACCCAATAACAGAGTCAGCACAATAATTCCCAGATTCAACCAATGCCGCATAGGCAACAGCATCGGCGCGCCGGAAATTATGCCGTGCAACTTGCCAAAGGCAACGATGGAGCCGGACAAGGTTATGGCACCAATAAAAACACCTAGATACAATTCAGTGCTATGAATAACAAACTCAGCACCGGTTAAATGCATGCGCGGATCAATATATCCGGCCCAACCGATCAGCACGGCGGCCAATCCCACAAAACTGTGCAACATGGCAACCAGTTGTGGCATCTCGGTCATTTCGACACGCTTGGCTAGCACCAGGCCAATAGCCGCACCAATTATCACGGCAAAAAATAGCCACCCATAGGCAACAACACTATCACTGAAAATAGTGGCAATAATGGCAATCGCCATCCCCGCCATACCGTAGATATTGCCTCGTTTAGCCGTTTCATGCGCGCTGAGTCCACTTAAACTCTGGATAAACAATACGGCGGCAAAAAGATAGGCCATTGAAATTAAACTACTCATCTCTTCACCTCCTACTTACGAAACATGTTAAGCATGCGCTGGGTTACAAAGAAACCACCGGCAATATTAATAGTGGACACCAACACCCCAATGAAAGCTAAAAAGGTGATAACTCCTGATCCAGAACCACTGATTTGCAAAAGGGCTCCAATGACCACGATACCCGAAATAGCATTGGTGACACTCATCAAGGGTGTGTGCAGGGCATGGCTAACATTCCATATCACATGGAAGCCGACGATAACGGCGAGCACAAACACGGTAAAATGCCCGACAAATGCCATTGGTGCAGCCTGACCCAGCGCATATAGCGCTATGCCGGCAATAATCCACATACCGGTTATCAGCTTACTATTGTCTTTCGGTTCTTCTTGCACCACAGTTGCCTCTGCCGGTTTAGCCGGTGGCGGAGCGGGCATTTCAACAGGAGGCGGCGGCCAGGTAATTTCATCATCCTTGGTGACGGTCATCGTGCGTATAATCACGTCGTCAAAGTCGATGTTAACCTCACCGTTCTTCTCCGGGCACAGCAGTTTCGCCAAGTGCACAAGATTGGTACCGTAAAGTGAGGACGCTTGTGCAGGTGCCCGACTAGGCATATTGGTGTAGCCAACGATGGTAACACCTTCCTTCACCACCATCTCTCCCGGTACAGTCAACTCACAGTTGCCGCCCTGTTCAGCGGCCAGATCCACAACTACAGACCCATCTTTCATTAACTGGACCATATCTTCCAGCCACAATTTGGGTGCGGGCTTTCCAGGAATCAACGCGGTCGTAATGACGATATCGACGTCTTTGGCTTGCTCGCGGAACAAAGCCATTTCTGCGTCAATAAATTCCTTTGACATTTCTTTGGCATAACCACCGGTGCCGCTACCGTCTTCTTCAAACTCTACCTGGATAAATTCTCCGCCCATCGACTCAACCTGCTCCTTAACAACAGGTCGGGTATCAAAAGCACGCACAATCGCCCCAAGACTCTTTGCCGTACCAACAGCAGCCAACCCAGCGACTCCTGCACCAATAACCAGCACTTTTGCCGGCGGCATTTTACCGGCCGCAGTAATCTGCCCAGTAAAAAAGCGACCAAAGCTGTGAGCAGCCTCCATCACCGCACGATATCCGGCAATATTGGACATGGACGATAGCACGTCCATGGATTGCGCCCTTGTGATGCGCGGTACGGAGTCCATGGCCAAAGCAGTAATTTTCTTTTTCGCTAGTGCCTTCAGCAAGGATTCATTCTGTGCAGGCCAGATAAAACTAATCAGCTTGGTGCCAGATTTGATCTGCTTGATTTCCTTACCCGTCGGCGCCAAAACCTTCAGTATGAGGTCTCCTCCCTTATACAGGCTGGCGGCATCAGGTTTAATTACTGCGCCACTTTTCTGATAGTCACTATCAGAAAAACTGGAGGCTTCGCCGGCACCGCTCTGAACGGCAACGTCAAAACCTAAATCTATTAGTTTTTTAACGCTCGTGGGTGTAGCTGCAACCCGCGCTTCGAGTGGGTCTATCTCTTTGGGAATAACAATCATCGAACATCTCCTAGTCGGTGGCTTGATGCCAAGATTGGGAAATCGGTAAAAAAACTGCTGTTTAGCGTAAATCTGGGAGTGGTACTAAATGGGCTCGTTAGCCTCCGCAGTACCCGAGGGAAATTGACAATAAATCATCTGATACAATCAAAAGTGCCTCTCGCTAATTCCAGTGCAAACAACACCATATAATTCTACTTTGGCCAGCCCTAGCTAATGCAGGTGCCGATAATACGCGAGTTGATTCATACAATCGAGCATAAGATCGAAGAAACTATCAAACCCCCATCGCTCTTTCTGAGGTTTTCAAAGGAAAAAAACAAATCCTTGACATAAACCAAAAAAAGAGACAAACCAAGGGGATAGAATTCCCTATTACTATAGCAATCTGTTCTATCACATCTGCAAGTGCAAAAAATGCCTCAATTTCTAAACAAAGGTAAACAGGGTCTTAATGGATGCCGTATGAAACACATACTAGCTACAATTGTATTAAGCTTTCCGGTTTCAATTTATGCAAGTAATCCATGCTCCATAAATGAGCCTTGGAAATTTAGGGATAAGAAAAGCTTTCCCGCAAAAGTAGATGCGAAAGCATGTGAAATAGAAAAAAAGGAAATTACACCCTTACTTCCAGACAACGAATCTTTATCCATAAAGCACTCAGTTGATCTTAATAACGACGGGGAGTGTGAAATATTTGCTATTGCCAAGAGGTATGGAAGCACTGCCGGTGCTTATTATTATATTTTTCAAAAAGTTGACAATGCATATAAGAGCATTGGCAACTACCGAGCATGGAATGTGAACTTGCTCGAAATTGAAAATGGATATTACCAAATATATAGCAGTGATGTGTCTGGTAAAAATTTTGTTGAAAGGGCTTTTTCCTTTGACGGAAGCAAATACATTATGTCAAAAAGCATGACATACATGTGTAATGAAAGCACTGGTAGATGGGAGTTTGAAAGTGATAGAAAACCATAAGCATTTTGGTTCCATCTCATCCGGATGATCCAGGTGAAATAAAAAGAAAATGTGACCGTTTGCAGAGGCCCAACACATAGTGTAATTGTGCCCAACCTTGTTTAAGGCCGATGCTATTCAATATGAATGTGCCAATTTAGAACACATGATTTGCTAAAACCGATCTGACTGGAAGCGAGCGAATTTATTGGCTAGCGGCAAGCATAGGGCCTCGGAAATAATAAATTTTCCAATTAGGCGCAGAATCATGCTTTCTCACCGAGGCGCTCAAATGGGAGCATATTGGAATATGTAAGCATTTGAACAACGAAGGTGAGGGAGCAGGAAGCAAGCGTAATTGGATAATTTATTTTTTCCGCGGCCCTAAAGAAAGGCGGAAAAAGTCAGCGGGGAGCAAGCTCCCCATCTAGATCTTACGGACTTATTTTTATTATTCTCAGCATTATTTTTATTATCGCACGTTATTAACAGCAATCCGTGTGCCAGCTTTATTTTTCAGAATGGCAGCAACATGTTATAAAAAAGCAAGCGCTAATGCGCCCAAGGCATTAGCGCCTGCTGTTACGGCTATTCCCGACTGTCGTTACCATTCTGGACTCGGGTAACACATGATCGTAGCGATCATCATCAGTTGAACCGGCAATAAGCGTCAAGCGCCGTTTAAGTTTTAACAAACAGAACCACGTATAAAGCGTCACTACCACCAGTATATTCATGTACTCATCTGTATTAATTATCAAGATTAAGCATAATCCCTTTATAAATCATACATGTAATGAGATCAGCTAAGAACTAGAAGATCCCCTGAAATAGGGATCATTACAAGGGGAGCACAAAAGAAAAACTTAAGAAAATGGATACTGTCGATATGTTTTGGAGCGGAGTACGAGATTCGAACTCGCGACATTCAGCTTGGGAAGCTGACGCTCTACCAACTGAGCTAACCCCGCATTGCTGGCCTAAACGCGCATTATCCTGGAATACGCCATTAAACGCCGTCACGCATTTTAACCGGTTTGCCACACGGCAATCCAGAGTTGAGCTCACTGGAACGGGATCCTTTTGCATGAAAGCTTGCCAATTCCTGATTAGGCATCAAGATGATTCAAAAGCAACACGGCTGTTGCACAAATTAATATCACCGCAGTTAATATACGTCGAATAATCTGGCAGTGCTTACATGGTTTTTTGCTGTCTTCAATTATATCCGTCATCACTCCTCATCTCCCCGGTGTTATTTTTCCAATTTCGAACAATAAGCAACTTACACAAACAACTACGACTCTTATAAGCTAATATTGAGGGCAATACAAATAGTAAGCACACACTTACACCCGCTCAATTAGCTCACTACGGATAGACTGAATCACTATAGTGAATTAACATGAACTTCGCGGGACAAGAACCAGCCGCTACATCCATCTTACTGGAGCACCTGATATTGCCTAATATTGAAATTGAATGAAATAATCCGAATATAAGCCGAAAAGGTCAGAACCAACCGATACTCAATAGACAGCTGCTGCCACACGAACAAAAATAATCACTCAGCAGTCCCTGTGTCAATACTGTCAAGCTCTTCAATAAGACTGATAGCGACACCCACGTAATCAGAATCTGTAATAATACCTACTAACTTACCTTGTTCAACAACGGGCAAACAACCAATCTTGCACTGCTGCATTATATGGCCCGTTTGCTTCAGGCTATCTTCCGGGCGGGCATATTTAATACCTCGAGACATAATCTTGGCCGCAGTAGCAAATGCCTCATTGGCATGGCCCACTTCTGGATCACTAACCGACAAACTGGATAATTCCGATTTCAGTAAATCCCTCTGTGTTATCAAGCCCACGGGAAAACCATTCTCATCGACAACAGGGATGTGTCGAATATCATGATTGATCATCATATGACGAACCTGGGAAATAGTATGATACTCAGTTACATATACCACATCCCAAGTCATTATTTCACTGACTTTTAACACATCGACCCTCTCAGTTGTTTATTATTTTATATACTGGATTTCCTGGTCTATTGGCCATGATTCGCACACTGCACTCACACTGCACTCACACTGCACTACAGCAAACTGGAGGATGACTTAAAAATCATCATCCATTGTGCCTTGCTCTTCATGATAATCCTGCTCTTCGATCAAGTTAATCGCCACACCAACAAAATCAGAATCAGTAATGATGCCAACCAACTGCTCATCTTCAAGCACAGGTAAACAACCTATTTTGTGGGATTGCATCAATATTCCAGCGGATCTAAGACTATCTTGAGGATGGACCGATTTAAGGTGGTCAGACATAACAGCCAGAATACTGGCCGAATCCTCTTTCATAGCCGATGACTCCTCCCCCTGCAAACATGAGGACTGGGCTCGCAGAACATCTCTCTGAGTCACTATACCCATCAGTTTTTTAGCTTCATCCAGCACAGGAATATGTCGGATATGGTGCTCCGTCATCAGCGCCTTAGTCTGCCCAAAAGTATTTTCAGGCGTTACAGATATGACTTTTGTGGTCATGATTTCTTTGACTTTTAGCATATGTCACTACACTCCCAATAAATCTACCCCCCGCCTGTCATTTACCTGCAATAGGCGTGAAAAGGGGACCCCGTTTCTACATAAGATTATAGTCTTTTACCCCCTGTTCACAAACAGGATTCAAGAACCCTATCAGGAAGCACCGCGTATTTTACAGGTTTTAACGAAAAAAAAACATTGACGTAAAAAGCCCGCACAGTGAAAATTGTGCGGGCTATCGATAACGCTTCCATATTATTGCGAACTTTCGAGTCAGTTATTTCTGGACTTCACCGCCTATGACTGCCGGAGCATCATTAACATCTGGCATAGTGCCAATATCAGCATTACCTGTAATTTCAGTCGGTAACGGTGCTTCTGGATCATTTACAACCAGATTAGTACAACCAGCCTCGTCTGGAGCCATCTTCTTCTCAATATCTAGCGCTTTGATGACATACTCAGTACCCGTGGGTCCCATCTGAACTGCATCAGCAATATTAACAACCGGGTACCAGCGATCATCTCCCACTGATTTGTGAGGAATGCCGCTTAAATCGCCGTTACCACCATAATGCAACAACATCGTTTGACCATTAAATTGTCCGGCATCGCCACTACGATCTTTTGCATCGCTGTGACGGTAACTGAATTCGATTGGCCGATCAAAGGACACCATCGATCCCTGACTATCACGCACTGCTGTTAACTGGTGCCAATCCTCTAATCCGGTCTCCCATACATAAAACTCCGTGACAAGATCAGGATTATGGACTTCCCATGGATTATCATTCGAGATCGTGGCAGCTACCGCTGCTTTTACCATCGGCCCCGTACGAAGACCCCAGCTAAACTCAGACTGCTGTAACTGTGTGCGAGCAATATTGTCAGCCAGTTTAACAACTTCACTGTTTGAGTCTTTAACTAGCGCAAGCATATTCGCGTCTGTATTGGAGATGGTGTAAGTGTGGGGAGTAAAATTCGCAAGATCCGCAGGCTCAGGTTCCCACGGACTACCAACTCCCTGCCAGTTCACCAAGTCAGTCAAGCTCAGGGTACCCAACGGACACTCGGTGTAACACGTCAATGCAAGATTGCCAGCCTGATCAAATATCCCTTCCTCACTACCGTTAACATAGCTTTCTTTGAAGAATGTGATAACACTAGCATCCATGCGATACTGCACGCCACCACCCAACTGATCAGACCACATATGCAGGGAATCTTCCCATTCGCTCAAGGTAACCGCTTGCGGTGTAGCTAGACTAGTCTGCTGAGGCCCACCAAAATCCTCTCCAGTGCTGGAGTTACCCCAACTTAAGCCGGCAACAATGTAGAAGCCACTCGCACTAACGCCATCATCAGCAGTCAAATAGCGCACGACATACTGATCATACCCTTGCTGTTGGGCTGCCTCACTCCAGTAAAAGAAATCAACACCCTCAATTTCTGCCAGAGTTAAAGATTCTACTGTGTGCTTGATTAAACGGCCCGGAGCTTTAACAACCGTATACTCTTGCGGAGTGGCTTCACTATCGGCAAAAACTTCTTTGTGAATGATATCGCCGTCACTCAGCCCTTGTTCCTGCTCAGTCCACACACCCCAGTAGCCTACCCAACCATGACTGTCATCTGTTCCATCGCCATCGCTGTCATAGGTCATTGGAAAACCTGAATTCAATTCAACCCGCGCACCGGTTATGTAGTCATAAAGATCATAACGCCAAACCGCTTCCTTAAAATCCGTTTTGCTCAAGCATACGCCAGCACCACCATTACCCCCCTTGTAGTCCAACGACGCTAGATTCGTATTATTTTGAATCAGTACATTGTCCTCATCAAACGCCAGTGCGAAGGCCACATTCTCACCATCGTCGCTCATATCACCTTCAAAGCTCGATGCTGTTATCGCTACACCAGCACTCCTGTCATCGCTCATAACAACGCTGGCCTGTTGAGTATTCCCAAAATCCCCAATTGAAAAGTTTTCATACATAGTAAAACCAAGATCACCATCCAGCGTATTGACGGTCTTTATCTCACCACCACCAAGACTCTGACCTGAATCCATGGAGGGATATGCATGGTAGGTAAACTCAAAACTACCGAACGGGTTGTTATCCGAGACTCCCTCATAAACAGTTGCCTTGAATTTTACAGCCATCGACATTTCTTCATCACCCGTATCAGGTATCCAGGCGTTTACTATCATCGGGTCGGTGTCAGAAGCACGCGTTGTGCTTACAACAACATCAAGATATGTAGGCGTATCGCTTTCTGAACTGCCAGATAAAGCACTCTGCTGGTTTTGCGCACTACTGTCGCCATTCTCAGAACACTGAGAATCGTCAACCAATACACGATAGGCGCCTTCATTGACAAACTCATTCGCCTTAAATTGTTTGGTAAAACATAAAAAGTCGTTTACCATCTCGATCGGCTCCAGGGCCTGCAACCAGATGTGTGAATGCTGCTCATCCGTACTGTAATCCGTCCCTGCATCATTGTATGCTGCGATTGAACGATTTAACGCAATGCCGCGACGCACCGAGGCTGTAGTCACTGACGAATCATCAGCAACAACTTCCAACTGCTCCGGCAAAACCAGAGTAGAAGTTGCAACAACAGTTGACGTGCCTGTTGTTCGTGTATCAGTCGTACCTGGGCTGCTACTTCCACCGCCACCGCCACAGGCAGCCAGGAGAGCGATTGTCGAGCATAGTGACAGGCATTGGATAGTGATCTTCTTCATAGGATTATTCTCATCTTCTCAAACAGTTCTGATGTCCATTATAGTAAAGCAGATTTTCTTCACCTGTTGTCTTCAAGCACTGCTTTAAACATTGCGTTTAAAATGGACAGCCAATAATTTGAACTAGCGATTTGCAAAAAATATGCCAAAGAATTTTAAAGGAAATATGGTATACGAAGAATAATAAGCTAAAGAAAACAGTCGGCCAATCGTGCCAATCACTTTGATTTATGAGATTTTTTTCATCTGCTCAGGCAATGCGTCACTAACGAACTGAGAATAATCAGTTATGTATTCTTTATTTTAATTTCACATTGATTTAAAAAGAAAGTGACTCAGTTCACATTATTTTTTTATGCACGGCACTTTAACATCTTGTGGAAATTTACGCTCAAGATCAATGCAAATTAGTTCTTAAAGATTGAAACAAGTTACAGAATGAGAAAAACAGGATTCTCTAAAAACGCGCCTCTGGAATTTATATTTTTAACAATGTGACATTAATTGTCACAAAAGTAACCATATTTTGTCATTGGCTTATCCATTAAATTCCATACTAAAAGCATCTGCGCCGAATACACAACTGACCTATCGGTATCGGGCGCATATTCAGCCATCATCTGCTGACTAACGATGCCTCTGATTGCTGCATTAACGAAGCTACATCCAACTCACCCGCCGTAACATTCACAGCTATTTTCACATTGAGCTTAATAGCGCCTCCCCTTAAAGATCTCGGTTGCTGCAGCTTGTTCAACATTCTCTCAATAACCAGTGCGGCAGCTTTCTCATCTTCAATATCAATCAGAATGGCCGCAAATTTCCGATCCGCTAATCTAGCCAGGGTGTCACTTTCTCGCATTTCATTATTAAGACAGGCGACAGCACCGGTAATAATTTCTTCCTCAGCTTGCGCTCCTAATCTAATGCTTATTTCACGCAAATTAAGCAACTCAACATAGACAACACCAATTAAAATGCCTTTACGTTTTGCCAAGGAGAGCACCTTGGTAAGCCTGTCTTCGAACATCCTGGCATTCGGCAGTGCCGTCAATTCATCAAAATATTCACCCTTAGGTGGCACATTCACAGCGCTATCTGAATGACCTTTACTTGATGCAAAACCAGATGTAATCGTTTCTTCCTGCGCAACAGCAGGTTCGTAGATATGCTTTTGCCAACGCGTCATT
Source organism: Gammaproteobacteria bacterium (assembly GCA_003353945.1). Taxonomy (GTDB): domain Bacteria; phylum Pseudomonadota; class Gammaproteobacteria; order Pseudomonadales; family PIVM01; genus PIVM01. Next base: position 3,809 of record PIVM01000002.1, on the reverse strand, counting down.
AATCTATACGCAAGGATACCGGACAGCAAAGTTGAAAGAACCAACGTCAGAAAATAGCGCAGAAACAAACTATTGTCTTGTTCCAGATTAATTTCGAAATAAAGCGAACCAATTAACTGATCATTCATTGTGACAGGCTGGTGCACAGTAGCCCACGACCCATCTCGCTCATAGTGAATTTCTTCAGATTGAGGGCACGGGTGTTCTGCATTATAACGATCACCCGGATCATAATCAGCGAGCTTCCCCTGACTGATATCACTGTAAAGACAGGCATAACTCACTCGTTCTTGCACTGCTAAAACCATTAAATCCTGATAAGCCGACTTGTTATCCTTAAAAACAACCGATGCTACGGATTGTGCCGCGAGCACCTCAGAGAGCACCAGCATCTCCTCCTTAATCCATCGCTGCTGAGCGTAATATCCAAGAAACAGCACAACGGCAACAATCAAATTGATTGCCACCAGCAATGGGACCAGTTTAGCCACCAACAACTTTCGCTGGATACTTAATTCAGAAAACCGCATCAAATCTCTTATTTTTTTAATTACAGCGTTAGCATTAGAATTACCATTTTTCGCACCGCTTAGCAAATTATTGCTATTTATTTATCGGTTTACTATTTTAATAGGCGATTAAAATATAAGCGAGACGCACTCTTGAAAGGTGATCTTCTAAGACTGCTGTATGCAGTCTCACCTCCCCGACCAACTACCCCTCTGCAATTCTCCATCGGCCGAAGTCACGGAGACAGGAATACCCGTCAGCTGCACCATCCCTGATAACGATTCAACATTGTTTGGCCCATCAGCAGCCAACAGATTGACATTCACTCCAGATAGTTTGCTAGCAACCGACAAACCCTCCGCATGCTGATGCCCCCAGCCATGCGGCAATGCAACCGTACCAGGCATAAGGTCATTCAACAGTTTAATGGGCACTCTGAGCGTTGAGGTTGCCGAAGTAACATCAGCAATTTGCCCTTCCTCTAAATTACGCTCTTCTGCATCAGACGGATGCATATACAGATAATTTGTTTGACCCATTTTTCCTACCGTTAGCTCAACAACATTCTGAGTCCAGGAATTGTGCGTATGATGAGATCGTTTGGTTATCAAACGCAGGCCTCCGTCCGACTCACATTCAGCAACAAACTGAGCATCCAGTTCCTGTAGTTTTCGAAGAAATTTCTTGGGTGCCAATTGCACCTTTCCATCAGGCGTCGACGGTCTTTTTCCAAGAAAACTTCCTGGTTGCGCTCCCTGTATGGGCTTGCCATGAATATGTTGAGCCAGGGCATCAAAACTACCTTGGCCGGTTATTCTCAGCAGCAAAGACAATAACAATCGCTGAGGAAGTCTCGATTGCCCCGAGCTATTCCCTTGCCTGTTAAAACGAGCCAACGTGGCCATTATCCACTGCGCTATTTTGGAACCAAACAACCCAAACCCAGAAGCCTTTGCCAACTGCCAATAAATTGTAGCCTCATCAAGCTGCTCTTCTTTTGCTTCTACCACCGGATCAGTAGCCGCCAAATAGGGCTTTGATTGTATCCCTAAAAATAACGGAAATATAAAGGGTAAATCCGGTCGTTCCAGCGGTGTTGTCGCAGGCAGCACATAATGGGCAAGGCTGGCTGTTTCATTCAGATAGATATCGGTGACGACCAAAAGCTCCAGCTCTTTAAACGCATCTCGCAATCGCTCCGAATTTGCCATGGTGATTAACGGATTACCTCCAGTAACAAAAAGCGATTTTATTTGCTCCGTACCAGGCGTGAGAATTTCATCGGCCAGTATGCCACCCGGAAAACCATCGTTGACTGCCCGAAAATGACCAACACGCGAGTAGACGTCACTGACATAAAGCCCCCGTTCTGCCCCAAATTTCGGAAAATCAAAAATGCCTTGGCCAACCACCATACCCCCTTTTCGATCCAGATTGCCAGTAACAGCATTGATGGATTCACTCAGCCAATGGGCTAATGTACCCTGCGTTCCCATACCAATACCTGTTCCAGTAATAATGGCGGCTCCATCCGCATTCAAATAATCCGAAACAAGGTGTCTCAAACTTGACGCAGAGATGCCTGTCACTTCAGCCGTTCGCTCTGGCGACCATTCTTCGACAACCGCTTCTAGCTCGTCTATACCCGACATGTGAACCTGCAGCACTTGCTTGTCTACGGCTTTGCGGGCAATAATTTCATGTAAAAAGGATAGAAAGAAAAAGACATCCGTATTAGGTCTGATAAAAACATGTTCGCCACCCACCTTGGCGGACTCAGTTCGACGTGGATCAACAAAATGCAGTTTAACTCCGCGTTTAAGCATTCCCTTTAATCGCTTAACAGGATTTGCAACCTGCAGAAACGTCCATTTCGATACAACCGGATTAGTGCCAACAATCACCAGACAGTTGATATTCTCTAAATCGGGGAAAGGCTGTAAAAAAGGAAATCCATACATCTCACTGGCGCTAGCGAAACGATTTGCACAATCTTGAGTAGCAGACGAAAAAATACTTCTCGAACCGACACCTTTCATAAATCCATGTGCAAATATGGGATGCAACATACTGAAACCGGCGGCAGTTCCCACATACATACCAATGGAATGGGGGCTGACTTGGCGAAGCTGACGAACTTTCCCTCCTATTTCTTCAAATGCCTGCTGCCAGCTAATGCGCTGCCACTGACTCCCATTTCGCTTCATCGGATATTTAAGTCGATCGGGCGAGTCGTACATTTTGTGCTGTAATAATCCCTTCATGCAGGCAAAACCTTCCGTACCCACATGTTTGTTGTCAGGCTCTACTTTTATGACCTGATTACCCTCGACCTCAAATTTGAGTCCACACGACGATTCACATATCCGGCAAAACGTGTATTTGATTTCACTCACGAGCGCATATACCTCTATTCACATGAATTAGCTCAAACCCACCTTAACCATTTTCGCTCGACACGAAATGGTACTTATGGGTTAGACCTGAAAATTGGCAGGTATGAGAAGGTCCAGTGTTTATGGTTTATTCTGGGAAAATTTGATCGGTAACCAGGGGCTTTCCTCGACGATCCTGAAATATATCCTCCTCGATTTTGCCACTCAGTTTGTTGTGGGAGAATCTACTGAAAACAAAAGTCATCACCGTTATACTGGAGTATTTATGTCGCCATTTATTCACATATGCGATATTAATATAACCATAGATTTTTTGGGGTTTTCCTACACTAACCTGAGACCTGGATTTTATGATTTCTCATACTTATACATTCACATGCATAACATAAACAAGATTCAAACAGCATTAGCTAAAAAACCACAGAAATTACACCAAAGCACCGTTGTGTTCATGGCTCTGACCCCATGAAAAAGCCCATCACGAAATCGCAAATACGTATAGATATTAACCTGCAAATCGCCGAATTCCTGTCTAGAGGAGGCGATGTAGAACAAATAGCTCGAGGTATCAGCGGCCGTAACCTTGGCGACCCGCCCATTAAGCCTTCCCGTGAGTTTTTTACCCAACCTAAAGAAACCAGAACCTATATACCAGAAGTTCTCGCCGCAATGGATGAACGAAAACGGATGCTATCCAGCAAACGGAAATCTTCCCCGCCCCCTCAACGCAAGCCGCAGAAAAAATTGATATATGATGATTTTGGTGAACCTCTACGATGGGAGTGGATTGATGAATAATCGCCCCTGTTCGGCGACAATTAGGATGTCCGGTTTGACGACAATTATCTTGGCCGGTTAGGTGTGATAATCGGTACCTTATTTTCCAGATGGAGAGTGAGGTGC